>JAMFSN010000123.1 GCA_026225295.1 Frankia alni | reverse complement strand
TGGAACGGCTGATTGAACAGCACGGTGCCGGCGGCCACGGCGGGGGTCGCGGTGAACACGGACAACGGGATCGTGGTCAGCGCGATGGCCGCGCTGAGGCTCGCCGCGAGTACCCGCGCCGGCCGGCGCCAGGCCGGCGTTCGGGACGGGAAGCGAGCGGGCCGGGCCCGCGATCCCGGGCGGCCCACGACGCGTTTCCGTGAGGTAAACATCACCATCAGAATAGGGATCGCTACTCTCAGCGACGCTCGCCACGCCGGTCACTCATCGAGCAAGATAGTTTCCCGGCCCGCTTCCGGGCGACGGAACCAGAACTACCGGCTCAATTTCTCCGCCGCGGCCTGAATGTGCGCGCGGTACCGCCATCTGCCCAACAAACCGAGACCTAGGAGCACCACCAGGCCACCGAACCCGTAGCCGACCGCGTCGAACGGGAAAATTATTATCCGGACCGTTCGCTCCGATACGCCGCCCGGGCCCGGAACTGTCACGGTGGCGTGGCAGATGCACATCACCGGCGGGTTCGTCCACCTAAGGGCGACGTCACGGGTTGAGTTTCGCAGTACCGTGAAATCGGGGAAGGGGACGCTTCGTCCCGCGACCCGGACCTTAAGCGGCGTCGGGTGGCGGAAATCCCGGTGTACCGACCCCGTATCGACCAGGGTCGCCCGAAAGTTGACGGGGCCGTGCATAACGAAGCCCGGCGCCCGCAGGACGCTGATATGTGTGTTCGCGTTGGCCGCCCCGGGGACAGCAATGTAGACCGGAGTTCCGATGGCGCGACTCAGTCGAATGTTCGGACCATCCGTCGCGGCGGGGATGGAGAAGAGCAGGGCGACCTGGTGATCGCCCGGTTCGGGCTTTCCCTGCACTTTGACCCGAAACGAGACGTGTACGCGCTGCCCGCTGACCAGGTGGAAGCGGGTCGGACTGACGGTCAACCAGTTGCTCGCGGCGCCCGGCGTGTTCGGAGTCAACGTCATCATGCCGGCCCGGTCTCCCACGAAGTCAGACAGCGAGACGACCACATCCAAGGGATGCTGGCCGTTGTTGGTGACATCGAATTTCTGGGTCCGAGCGAGCTGCTGGCCGTTGAGGACCATGCGGGTCGGGCTGACGGCCAGCGAGAAAGCCGGCTTCGGAGGAGGGGCCGCCGCGGCGGCGGGCCCGGCACCAGCCGGACCCGCCGCCCACAGCAGGCTTGCCGCGGCCAAGGCCACGGGCACGCGTCGAGTCAGGGTACTCACTCCCATCGGGCCGACGCGCTTTGAAGCACTACAGCGTTTGAAGGACTACAGCGTCGTGGCGACGTAGTCGAGGGCGACGGTGTAGGTGTCCGAACGGACAAACGGAATGGTCATCTGGTAGGCGTTCGTGAACTGGTCGCCAGCCTCCGCCGAAGGATCGCTCTGGCGGTGGACGACCAACGGGGTCGTGGACAACGGGGTAAACGTCGCCGCGTCGCCGGTTCCGTCCCCTTGCACCTGGAGAGCGGCGATGGGAATCGTGGCGGTGTTACCGACCGCGGTACCGGCCAGGGTGGTCGCCGTGGAGGCCACCGTGACCTGATATCCACCGATGTTGTTGGTGGTCACGGTAAATCCGACCGGCAGGTTGGTGCCGGTGTTCACCGTGGCACCCGCGTTGCCGGCCAGGGTGAACGAGGGGTTGTCGAGAGCCAGCGTAATGGTGGAACCGACATCGACGTTCGCCGTCTCGACCTGGGGGTCAGTGCTGATCCCCGGGGCCGCGTTAGCCGTCCCGGGCAGAACGACCACCAGCATTGCCAGACCCAGACCGGTCGCGATGACCGTTCCGAGCGTCCGTCGTGCTCTTATCCGTGAATACATCGTGATGCACCGCTTCTCCGCCGTGGTAACGGCTAGTCTTGCACGAGTTACTGAGCGTGTCGACAGTGACACGCTCAGTAACTCATAGGCAAGCCGCGTCCATCCAGGGACATTCATCCCCGCGACAAATCAGGGAGGAGCGCTGCAATTGGCAAGGTCAATTGGTTTGAGATCCATCAGTCCGGACTCAGAGCATGGAATGGTCCGGTGACACCGTTCAGGCAGTAATCAGGCGGTAATCGTGACGAGGCTACCCAACGGCACCTGAGACAGCGCATTCAAAGCGGCGGCGGGGACTCGCACGCAACCATGACTCACGTCGTGGCCGAAAATCGCGGGGTCCGGCCAGCCGTGCAGGGCCACCGTACCGGGACCACCGCCGAACGCATCCAGGGTCGTCGAATGCGTGCCCAGCGGGAGGATCAAGGGGCTGTAGGTGGGTTCGGCCGGCGTCAGCGAGGCCAGCAGGAACGTGCGTCCGGTGGGGGTGGGCGTGGACGCGGCGCCGATTGCCACTGTCCAGGCCCTCGGCCGGCGGCCCTCGACCGTCACGGTGAGGCGGTGGGCCGCCAGTTCGACGTGGACCCGGTAGGCGCTGACGGCGTGCTCCAGGCCGCCGGCCCCCAGAGAGATCCAGCCAGTCGTCCGATCGGGCCGACTCGGCAGCAGCACGCGCTGCCAGCCCGAACGGGCCTGAACGACCGGAACCCAGGTCGGGCTACCCAGCTCGGTCGTGGGCAGCAGGGCGACCGGCGAACCCCCTGGACTGGCGTAAACCACCACGGTCCGCACGGGATGGACCACGAGCCCGCCCGCCGACGCGAATGGATCGGGGTCCAGGGGCGCCCCGGGCACGACGGTGTAGGTCGTCGCGAGCGGAAGTGCCGCGATCCGGGTCGGGGACGCGGATCGCGCGACGACCGGTTCCGCCGCGGGCATCCCGGACGACCGCGGAAGGGGGGACCTCGGGGCAACCAGCCCACACGAAGCCGTCACCGCGATCAACACCGCACCGCAGACCAATACGCCGGCCGACGCGAAGGCACGGCCGTTTCCCGGCCGATCAGTTTGACGCAAGACCGCCTCCGCGACTAATTGATCGAATTTTCGTTCAGCAGCCTCTCGTATTCATCAGTAACATGCGGCGGTGTCGGCTGCTCCTTTCAACGGGGAAAGGTCTCGGTATGGAATCGGCATTTATCCGCAGGTCTCGCATCGCGTCCCGCCTGGTTTCCAGCGGGCGAACGACCGCTACCACCGCGGTGATGTCCGCCCTGCTCGTCGGTCACTTCCTCATCGCCCCGCCCGCCGCGAACGCCACCCAGCCGGCTGCGTCCGTCAGCAGCGCCACCAGCTCCCTCGAAGGGCGGGTCGTCGTCACGAACAGGCCTCCCGGCCCGGCGCCAAGCCCCCAGCCCGTGACCGGAAACATCGCGGTCACGGGCTGACGCACCCGGTGGTGGAGTCGGCCCGGGCGCGGTGCCAGGGTTACTCCCGGCCCGTTTCCCCAGGCCACTCGCCGAACGCGCCGGGCCGGTCTCCCGGCAGCGGGCTCTCCACGGTGTCTGTCGTTAGCCTCGATCTTTCGAGTGGCTGGTAGGACCGCGGGCCACAGCCATCCGGCTCGGCGTTCGCCACACCGACTCCGTATCAGCGTCGTGGCCCGGGGCGGCATTGTCTTCGTGTCGCTCGGCGGTGAACTTGACCTGCTCAGCGGTCGCACGTTGACCGCGGCCCTACCGCCCCTGCTCCCGCGCCGCGCCCCGACGTCCACCGCGATGGTGGTATTCGACCTGTCCGCACTGACCTTTCTGGACGCCGCCGGCCTGGCTGTTCTTTCCGACAGCCTGGCCACCCTCGCCGCGCGGCCGGGACGCCGCGGACAGGCCGGCCGGTCAGAACAGTCCGGTGGCCGTGCGGGCATCGGCCAGGGTCGGCCAGTCGGCGCCGAGGGTGCGCCATCCGTCGAGGTCGGCGAGGTGATGGTTTGGATCGTGGGTTTTGACCAGCCAGCTGCCCTGGGGGGTCTCACGGGCGTAGGCGGGTTTCCCGTCGCAGAGCCCGTACCGGTTGCCCGGGACGGTCGTCGAGCGCCGTCGTCGGGGGATGTCGTGGTCGATTCGCACAGGTGGCTCCGCAGGGAGATCACCGTGGTGCCCAGCGGTGAGCGTGCTGCTCGCGGGACGCGGCGCGGGTGCGCGCGGCGGTCCGATCCGGGCCGGCTGCTACTCAGCAAGGTCACGCTACGTCAAAGACGACCAGATAGCACCATCCCACGTGGGCCCGATCGTGTCCGTCCTTGTCGGAGCAGGTCATCGCCAAAACCACGGGCGGCCCGGTCCCCGTAGCAGGACCGGCCGGGCCCGAAATGCTCCGGCGTTGAGCGAATGCGCTCCCAGGACGCGACCTGACCGCGGCGTTCCCGTTCCGAACCGGCTGGTACCCAGCACTTTCGACTCTGCGCGCCCCGAGGCGCCGCTGTCAAAATCCACCACATTACGGTCCCGTGAGCGGCGCCGGGAGCGTGACGCGGCCGACGGGCCGACGGCCGCTACCGGGATGGTCACCGCGGGGGGCCGTCCGGTTCGGCGGCCTGCCGGGAACGGGCCCGGCGGATCGCCTCGGCCACCAGAACCCGCGCTACCTCCGCGACCTTGACGTGCTGGGCCTGGCTCATCGTCCGCAGCCGGTCGAACGCTTCATCCGGGCTCGCGCCGGTCCGACTCATAATGATCCCGAGCGCCTGATCGATCACGGCCCGGCTGTGCAACGCCTCCTCCAACTGGTCGGCCAGGCGTTGCGACTGCGCAAGGACCATCGCGTTGTGGACCGACACCGCCGCCGGCCGGGCAAACAGCTCGCCGATCCGGACAGCGTCCGCCCCGAACGCGTTCTTCTCGTGGGCGTAGACATTCAGGGCACCGACCACCTGCTCGGGCAACAGCAGCGGCAACGACAACACGCTGTGCACCCCGAGCCGCCCGACCCGGGGGCCGAACCGCGGCCAACGGGCCTCCCCACCCAGCGACCCCGACGTCTGCGTCGCCCGGGTCGCGACCGCCAACAGACACGGACCCTCCCCCAACCGGTACTGCACGTCGTCGACCGCCCGGACGAAATCAGCACTCGCGACGACCGTCTGGGGCCGATCGTCCTCCAACATCGTCAGACCCGCGCCCTGGGCGCCGGGAATCGCCGCGACCGCGAACTCGGCAATGTGGATCAATGTCTCGCGCAGCGGCCGGCCACCGGTCAGCAACCCGGACAGGCCCGCCAAACCCACAGCAAGATCATCGTCGTTCACGGCCGCCCCTACCGGTCAACGCGCCGAGCCACCTCGCCGCCCCGCCAACGGTAGAGCAGAACCGGGGAACAAACGCCGACCAGCACAGAGACAGCGCCGGCCGGGACACAATCGGCGCCTTTACTGATCGTGTAGATAGGCGGAACAGGCGGCGGATCGAGCGCACTATTCGGTAACGCGAATTCCCGGACACGCATGAACGCTGGCCGTCATGGGAACGATCGAAGGACCCCCCGTGGGAACCCGACCCCTGATCGCCGCATCGTGCTCCACGCCGACGAGGTCGGGCCGGCGACTGACGACTGGTCCGCCCATCGACGGCGCGTCGTCCCTCGCGGGCGCCCGGTATCGAGCCCGAGGCGCACTCTCGGGCCGAGCTTGGCGACCTCACCAGCGCCGCACCGCCCGGCGAGCAGAGACTACGGCGACGACGTCCGCCAGCAGGCCACCTGAGCCGTCGCCGATCCTTGCCTGACCCTCTCGATCCGGTCACCCCTGACCCGGACCGGGCGCCGATCTCGCGACTGGGCGCCGTCGCCATGTCAGGCTGGCCGGTATGACGACTGAGCGATTCGAGGTATCTCGGCAGGTCGCGGCACCACCGGCGACGGTTTTCGCGGTGCTGCGCGATCCCCGGGGGCACGTGACGATCGACAGTTCCGGGATGCTGCAGTCGGCCAGCGGTGAGCCGGTCACCCGGGTCGGCGACGAGTTCGTCGTCCACATGGACCGGGAGTCGCTCAACGACTACCCGATGGGCAAGTACGACGTCACGGTGATCATCACCGCCTTCGAACCGGACACGCACATTGAATGGACGATCTCCGGGACGATCCAGCCGCCGATCCGGCACCTGTACGGCTACCGGCTCGCGGCGCGGCACGGCGGAACGTGGGTGACGTCGTACTACGACTGGAGTCACATCGACGAGAAGTACCGCGAGGCGAACATCTTCCCGGTGATCCCGGAGGCCGCTCTGCGGGCCACCCTGGGCATCCTGGCCCGGACGGTCGAGTAGCGCCCGTGGGTTCGGGGCTGACCCGCCGGGGCGAGGGGCCGTCGTTCCCGTATGCCGGAAACCCACTGCGGGTGCTGGCCGGCGCGGAGGGAACGGGGCCGTGGGCCGCGGCGGAAATCGCGATCCCGGCCCGGTTCGCCGGGCCGATCCCCCACGTCCACGACACCTTCGACGAGGCGTTCTACATCGTGGAAGGCTCGTTGACGGTCGCGATCGGAAACGGGGAGATGGTCGAGGCCCCGGCCGGATCGTTCTTCACCGCGCTGCGGGGCACGCGGCACGCCTTCGCCAATCCGTCCGACCAGCCGGCCCGCCTACTGGGGCTCTGGTCGCCCCCCGACACCGGACTCGAGTTCATGCGCGCCGTGGGCGAGGCGCTGCCCGCGGCCGGGCCGCCCGACCCCGACATCATGCGGGCCCTCTACGAACGTCACCACAGCCACCTGCAGCCCTGACGACCACGGCGACCAGCCGGCACTACTAGCCGAAACTTGACAAAGTTTCCAGGAACGGAAAGTATCGCGGCTATGGGCGACCCCGTGTTCACGACGAGCGTGCACTACCAGGATCCGAAGGCCGCGCTGGCCTGGCTGGAGCAGGCGTTCGGGTTCGAGGTCACGATGGCCATCGACGGGCCGCCCGACGCGCCGCAGATGTGCCACTACGAGATGAGCTGCGCCGGACAGGGACGGATCATGGTCGGTGCCGAATGGGCCGAATGGGTCCGCAGCCCCGCCAGCATCGGCGGGTCGAACACCCAGACGGTGCACGTGCTTCTGCCGGGCGGTCTCGACGAACACTGCGCGCGGGCCCGGGAGTTCGGCGCGGAGATCGCCGCCGAGCCGGCGGACCAGTTCTACGGCGACCGGGTCTACCGGGCCGTCGACCTTGAGGGACACCGCTGGACGTTCTCAACCCACGTCCGCGACGTCACCCGCACCGAGGCCGAGGCCGCGATCGGGCAGCCGATCATGGCCACCGACTGGCGGTGAACGAACCCGCGGCCGCCGCGGATCTCGATGACACGCTGTCGGCGCTGGCCGACCCGGTCCGGCGCCGGACGGTCGAGCTGCTCGCCGCGCGGCCCCAACGCGCCGGCGAGCTGGCCACCGCGCTCGGCACCACGCCATCGACGATGAGCAAGCATCTGCGGGTGCTGCGCCAATGCGGCCTGGTCAACGAGACGCACCCCGAGTTCGACGCGCGGGTCCGGATCTACGCCCTCCGCTCGGCGCCGATGACCGAGCTGCGGCGCTGGCTCGACACCGCCGAACAGGCCTGGGCCGCGCAGCTCACCGCCTTCGCCGCGCACCTCGAACGCGATCTCCCCGGCGAACCCGCCGCGCCCGACGGACGCGGCTCGTGACCGAGGGGTCGCGCGTCCTGGTCGCGCTGCGGGTGCCGGTCTCCGCGCAACGGGCCTTCACCGCGTTCACCGCCGAGATCGGCCAGTGGTGGCAGCCCAACGGGCTGTTCCAGTTCACCAGAAGCCGCACCGGAACGCTCGCCTTCGAGCCTGGGCCCGACGGCCGGCTCGTCGAGCACTATCCCGACGGCAGTGCGTTCGTCATCGGCCGCATCCGCACCTGGGATCCGCCCCGCCGCCTGGTCCTGAGCTGGCGGCCGGCCAGCTTCACCGCCGGCCAGGAAACCGAACTACACGTGCGGTTCGACGAGGTCGACGACGATCCCACCGGTGGCGGCATCACGACCCGGGTCACCGTCGAGCACCTCGGTTGGGACCGGATCCCGCCCGAGCACGCGGCCCGGCACGGCATTCCCCTGGCGACTTTCCAACTGCGGTTCGCCGAGTGGTGGCGGAACCTACTGGGGGCACTCGACCGCGTCGCCCGCGACGATCCGTGACCCACGAATCAGCGAAGGCCACCCACGGCGGGGGCCCGACCGGGGTCCCGCGGCCATCGGGGTCGGTCCGGGCGGTCTGGGGCGCTCCGGGCGTCAACGGCGCGTAGACGTTTCCGGCGCCGGCGTCAACAGCGCGTCAATGCGCCTCGACGGCCCGCCGTGGCGGGTTGAAGCTGGCCGTTGTTGGGGTTTTCTGAGCGGTCCGGAACGAGGTGCAAGCAATGCTGGTGAGGGTGCCGACGCCCGCGTTTGTGGCTCTCCCGGTCGGCGCGTCGGTGATGTTCGTCGTGGCGTCGGTAGCTGGCCCGGGGCACGTCCTGGCCGCGTTGGTGTGCTTGTCAGGGGTGGAATTCGTGGTGGGTTCGGTATCGGCCCTTCCGGTGGCGTTTGTCATGGCGGGTATCGGCTGGTTGTTTCTGAGTGGCTGCGCCGAGCCTGGCCAGGTGCTGAGTATTCATGGGGTGGCCGATGTGATCCGTCTTCTGGTGGTCGCGGGGGCCGGGTTGGCCGGTTGGTTGATCGCGGCTGGGCGCCACGCACTGGCGATTCGGACTGAGCGGCTGGCCGTGATCCCTTATCCCGGGACGTTGCCTCAGGTCCCGGTACCTCGTTAGACGGCTATAGACCGGCCGTTTCCTCTTTCGAAGTCAGGAGTTTCAGCGGTGCGTGATGTTGTTTTTGTGTTGCTCACCCTCGCGTTGTTCGGGGTGTTGGGTGTGGTGTTGAAGGCGGTGGAGAGGCTGTGAACGCGGAGAATATCGCGGGTCTGATACTCGCCATCGGCCTCACGGTTTTCCTGGTGGTGGCGCTCTTGTTCCCGGAGCGTTTTTAGATGAGTGGGACGACCGCGGGCGTCATTTTTATCGTGACGATGGTCGCGGCGTTGGCGGTGACGCATCGGCCGTTGGGTGACTATATGGCCCGGGTGTACCTGTCGGA
>JAMFSN010000122.1 GCA_026225295.1 Frankia alni | reverse complement strand
CGAGTTCATCTGGGTCGGCCGTGGACGCCGCCTGTCGGGCCTGCTCGGTCATGCCCATGACCACGTAGTGCGACAGCGTGAGCCTGGCGCCCCGTTCATAGAGTCGCACCACCGCCTTGAGCATGCCGTAGCCCAGTGCCGACTGGATCGGGGAACCGCCGCCGATCGAGGACCCTGCGGCTTCGATGTCGGCGCCAGCGTCCAGAAGGGCATCGATAAGGACGACGTCGTCGTTGCTGGCCGCCCAGTGCAACGCGGTCTCGCAATGCCACATCGCTTCGACCGCAGCGTTGAGGTCGGCACCAGCCGCGACCAGCACGACCAGCGACTGTGCAGATCGCGGGCGGCTACCCGGCGCGTCAGCCAACAGATGCAGCGTCGAGCGGCCTCCACCGTCGGAGTCTTCGACGACGCATCGGGCCAGCGAGGGGTCGTCGGCCAGTAAGACCTGCAGGTCCTCGACATCACCGCCCTTGATCGCGGCGGTCAGCCGGCGGGCAACCGGGTCGGCGGCGGCCAGGCGGGCGCGGCCGCTCATGAGTGCGTGGCCTTGCGGGACTGATCGACTTTGATGTCGGCCAAGGCCTGCAAGCCAGTTCGCAGTCCGGCGATCTGTCGCGCCGTGATCCGCCTGGCCAACTCGCGATCAACCGAGCCGATCGCTACGGTCACGACGCGGCCCGCGGCCTCGCCGCGAGGGGTCAGACCGACCGTGATTCGGCGACGGTCATCAGCGTTGGTCTCCCGGGTCAGGTATCCCCGCAGCACAAGAATATCGATCAACTGGCTGGCCGCCTGTCGGGTCACCCCCAGGCCGTCGACCATGTCTGCCACGCTGGTGCCCCAGTTGACCATGCCGCCGAGGACGAACGGACCGCTGCGAGGGACGTCCTCGAAGCCGGCCGCGACCAGATCGCGGGTGATGGCCTGAGCGTAGGAACCCCGCGCCGCCCTCATCAACGCCGGAATCGAGGGCTGCGCTATCACTTCGGTCACGTCACGAAACAGTAGGTTCACTTCTCGATTGTGTCAAGCAGATTGACAGTCAATCTACTTGCGAGCAAGACCGTGCTCCTTGGGCTGGCCGTGTTCGCGGCGCGCTACACATCCACTCAACCGTGGCTGGCGGCATAGGCCGATGGAGATAGCAGCCTGCGCCAAGCCGGCCAGTTTCGAGGGTCTTTTGTGGGCCGGACCATCTGCCAGCGGCTGGTCCGTCTGGGCTCGAGCGACAGTCCCCGGTTCACCGCCTCGGGCTGGGCGCGGCAGTCGCGCAGAACGAGATGAAAATGGCGAGGCCGCCGCAACAAGGAGATCGGAGGCCTGGCAGGGGACTGTCCCTGTCGGTTGCGATGGTGGGAAGTTCGGGAGAGAGGCAACCCGGCTGAAGTGGGTGCGGGCTCGGCGCCGGGGGGCTTACTCGCGGGGCGGGGCGTTGCGTGGGCGGCGTGGGAGCAGTGTGCAGCCCAGGGCGGCGGCGGCGCAGCTGGCGGTGAGATACCAGAGACTTGCGGTGGTGGCGTGAACGAACAGGTGGGGTTCGGGGCGGCTGCTAAGAGTGTCGAAGAGGATGGCGCCGGTGATGGTGATGGCGATCACGCTGCCCAGCTCGGTTACGGTGTTGACCAGCCCGGAGGCCGAGACTGCCTGGTCGTCGGGCACTTGGCCGAGCACCGTGTCGGCGAGCGCGCCCGAGATGATCCCGAACGCGATCCCGGTGATGGCCAGGCTGGGGGCAAGTTGCCAGCTGTGCAGGCTGGCGTCGTAGTGGCTGAGTACGGCGATCATGCTGGCGAGGGTGAGGGTGATCGCGGCGGCGCCTGTGGCGATGGCGGCGCGTCCGTAGCGCTGTCCGAGGGGCGCGGCGCCGCCTGAGCCGATGATGATCCCGGCCGAGAATGGGATGAACGTCAGGCCCGTATGGAGCGCGGTGTAGCCGAGGGCGTCTTGGAGATAGAGGGTAAGCACGAAGAAGAAGCTGGTCGACCCGAACAGCAATAGGCCGATGCCCAGACCGGCGGTGGTGGCGCGCGAGCGGAACAGTCGCAGGTCGATGAGCGGGGAGCGATCGGCACGGTGGGCCTGGGTGAGGACGAATACCGCGAGCAGCGGGGGCGAGACGGCGAGCAGGGCGAAGGACCACGCGGGCCAGCCGAGCTGGCGGCCCTCGATGAGCGGGTAGAACAGGGCTAGGAGCGCGGCGGTGAGCACGAGCGTGCCGACGGCGTCCAGGCGTTTGGTGGGATCGGGCTGGGAGTCGGGGATCAGCCGCATTCCGAAGGCGAGCGCGATCAGGCCGACGGGGACGTTGACCAAGAAGATGGCGCGCCAGCCCAGCCCTGCGGGGTCGGCGCCGATTAGCACGCCGCCGAGCAGCGGGCCGGCCGCTCCGGCGAGCGCGAGGATCATGCCGTAGGCGGCGAATGCCTTGGGTTTGGCGTCGCTGTCGAACTCGGACTGGATGAAAGTGAGGACCTGCGGCAGCATCACCGCCGCGGTCGCGCCCTGGGCGGCGCGGAGTCCGATGAGCATGCCGGGTGATTGGGCGGCAGCGACAGCGGCCGAGCACGCAACGAAGCCGGCGAGTCCGGCCAGGAAGCTACGGCGCCGCCCGATCCGAGCGCCAAGCTGAGAGCCGGTGATGATCATCACACCAAAGGACAGGGTGTAGGCGGAGACCGTCCATTGCAGCCCCGCTCCATTGACGTGCAGGTTGAGTTGGATCGACGGTAGCCCGACCTCGACGATGGTGCCGTCCAACAGGTCCATGAACGCGGCCGCTGACATCACGATCAACGCCGCCCACGGCGCCTTCGAGACGGTGGACGTCGCCGCCAGGTCCGGCGAGGTGAGGGTCATGCGAAACACTCCCAATCACTCATATTATAGATAGCTTGGTTTATGAGTGATCTGGAAGTCAAGCTAAACTGGGTATGTGACACCACCCGCATCGCCCAGATCTCCACGCCGGTCGGCGCCGCGCTCGTCGGGCTCCCCCGCGTCGCAGGGGTCCTCGGGTGCCGACCGCGGCGGGCTGCTCGACGCGCTCAGCTGGGAGGCCCGGCGCAGTGCTGCGTTGCTCGGGATGGTCAACCGGGCCACGGCCAGCCGCACTGGCTTGAACCCGACCGATGTCGAGACCGTCGCCCTGCTTGCTGTCCTTAACACCGCGACCCCTACCCGCCTGGCCGCGTTGCTGGCGATGGGGACCGGCAGCATGACCCTGGTGATCGACCGACTGGAGCGGGCCGGGATCGTGCGGCGGGTACGCGATACCAACGATCGCCGCAGCCTTACGATCGAACTAGTCGAGGACCACCGGCACGAACTGGCCGACCTCTACACACCGCTGCGGCAGGGAGGCGTCGACCTCGCTGCCCGCTACAGCGACGAGGAGCTCACCGTGATCGCTGACTACCTCACCCACGCCAACGACATGCTCCGCGACGTCGCCGCGAGCCTCACCGGCAACGCAGCGACAGACATCTCACGCGATGTAAATGAAAGCCCGCCTACCTCCGGAACACTCGACTCAGTTCCTCGACGCGATTATCAACGGTCCCCACTCGATGGATAGGTCGCAGCGAATCGTTACTCCACGTCTGTGACCGCCCGGACCAATCCGCTCGTCAGACACGGCGTTTTCGAGTCCACGTCGTCAACGCCGTCATGGTGGTGGGCGGCGGCGCTCGTTCGGGCGGAGTTAGAAGGTGTCAGCGCGGCCGCCGTCGACGGCGAGGGTCTGGCCGGTGATGAACGATGCCGCGTCGCCCGCGAGGAGCACGACGGCGCCGCCAATCTCGCTGGGGTCGCCCCACCGGCAGGCCTGTCAGCAATTTTTGTGTTTGGGTATCGGCGTGATGCCACGGCTTGAGGCTGTGGTGATCGGAGCCTCCCCAGCAAGCCCAGTACGGTTCACCCTATCGCCGGGGTTACCCTCTGGCCCTACCCGGCGCGGATAGACAACGACCGCCTCGTCCGGGGCACTTGCCCTCCGTAGTCGACCTTGTGCGCCCCGCTGGCCGGGAGGTCGTTGACGCGGTGGGTCATTTGAGGGCTCCTTCGAGGAGTGCTTTGACGAAGCTGCGTTGGAAGATCAGGAAGATTGCCAGTGACGGGGCAATGATGATGAGGCTGCCCTCGCAAAGTAGGGCGGTGTCGGTGCCGTACTGGGTTTGGAATGCGCCGAGCCCGCCAGCGACTGTCCGCTTGCTCGGATCGTCGATAAGGACCAACGGCAGCAGGTATTGGTTCCAGGTGGCCAGGAAGAACAGGATTGTGAGGGCGGCGACAGCGGGCCGGGCGAGTGGCAGGTGCACGCTGCGGAAGATCTGCCAGTTCGAGGCGCCGTCGAGGCGGGCTGCTTCGGTCGGGGCGGTTTCAGCCCCGGTGAAGTGCGCCCGCATCCAGAAGACTCCGAAGGGCATGAGCAATCCGATGAGGGGCAGGATCACCGCGAACCGCGAGCCGAGCAGGCCGAGGCTCTGAACCCGGCCGTCCACCTCCCCCACCAACGCCACATCGAACGCGTCCAGGCAGCGGACCAACGCCTCCCGCGACTCCACCGCCTCCCACACCTGCCCGTCGGTCATCCCGAACAACGCCGCATCCCGGTGCGTAGCGACCACCGCGTGCGCCGCGTCGAAGGCCGCCAGGATCTCCGGCCGGGGCGGACCCCCACCGACAGCCGCGGAACACGTCGAACACATGTTCTAATCGTACGCTCGACGATCACACCTGTCGCGCCAATATCTGGCCGCCCCAAAAGGCTCGACAGGGGGCATCATGGCAGGCCAGCGCGCCAAAGACGATCATGACAATGGTTGGTCACGGAAAGTCACGACTTTTTCCACAGGTTCCGCGCGGAGGTCGCAAGTGGTCGCGCCGGAGGCCTATGCTCCGCCCATGGAATCCGAACAGGTGTTCGATGGCGAGGTCGATCTGAGTGACCCTCGGGTGGCGGTGGCCCGGTACTACCGGGCCGTCCAACGGCTCCTGAACGCGCTGGGCAACCAGCGATTCAATCCGACTTTCCAGGATGCGTGGGAAGACCTGGCGAGCCTCAACTCGGCGGTCTTCCGGGCCAGCACCTTCGACCTGAGGTCCTGACCGGTCCCCGTCGCTGCGGCCGCTGGGATCTCGGCGCCGGCCCACCGGGTACGGCCGCGGTTGGCGACCAGGCAAACAGCGAAGTTCGATTGTTCACCGATCCTGTCGTTAATATGGGCCGAACGTCCCAACGGGGGCCGATCAGTCGTCCGCCTCGTCGCGCCACCTGCGCGCCGGACGTCAACGGAAAGGACGATCACGATGACTGTGACCGACGACCTGCTCGTCAACGCCGAGGCCTACGCGGCGTCCTTCGACAAGGGGGACCTGCCCCTGCCGCCCGCCCGGCACGTCGCGGTGGTCGCGTGCATGGACGCCCGGCTCAACCCGTACGGCCTGCTCGGCTTGTCCGAGGGCGACGCGCACGTGATCCGGAACGCCGGGGGTGTGGTGACCGCCGATGAGATCCGGTCGCTCGCGATCAGTCAGCGGCTGCTCGGTACGACCGAGATCATCCTCATCCACCACACCGACTGCGGCATGTTGACGTTCACCGACGACGACTTCCGCCGGGGCATCGAGGCCGAGGTCGGCCAGAAGCCGGAATGGGCGGCCGAGGCGTTCACCGACCTCGCGGCGGACGTCCGCCAGTCGAAGGCGCGGATCCTGGCCAGCCCGTTCATCCCGAACAAGGAGTCGGTCCGGGGCTTCATCTACGACGTCGCCAAGGGCACTCTTGACGAGGTCAGCTAGCGCGGCCGCCGATTCCCCAGCGCCTCCACCGGAATAGTCGAATTCAGGCGTCCGTTGGAGCCGCTGGGTGGATCGGCTGGGTGGATCGGGTTGACGACCGGAGGTGGGCACCGTGACGTCCGTGGAACCGCGACATCTGACCAACCCCGACCACCTGCATCTGGCGTTGGCGCTGGATGGCGCCGGCTGGCATCCGGCCGCCTGGCGTGAGCCGGGGGCCCGGCCGGACGAGTTGTTCACGGCGGGCTACTGGACCGACCTGATCCAGGACGCGGAGGCCGGCGGCCTGGACTTCGTCACCATCGAGGACGCGCTCGGCCTGCAGTCCCAGCACTACGTCCCGGACCCGCGCACCGACCAGGTCCGGGGCCGCCTGGACGCCGTGCTCATCGCCGCGCGGGTCGCCCCGCTGACCCGCCACATCGGTCTGGTGCCGACGGTCACGGTGACCCACACCGAGCCGTTCCACGTGTCCAAGGCGATCGCGACCCTCGACTACATCAGTTCGGGGCGGGCCGGCCTGCGGATCCTGGTCTCGGGTCGTCGGTACGAGGCCGGGCACTTCGGCCGTCGGGAGATTCCCGAGTTCCGGCTCGCGGACCGCGACCGGCCCGAGTTCGCCGCCCTCATCGCCGACCTGTTCGACGAGGCGGCCGACCACGTCGAGGTCGTCCGACGGCTGTGGGACAGCTGGGAGGATGACGCGGAGATCCGGGACGCGGTCACCGGCCGGTTCATCGACCGCGGGAAGCTGCACTACATCGACTTCGAGGGCCGCTGGTTCAGCGTCCGGGGTCCGTCGATCGTGCCGCGCCCGCCCCAGGGCCAGCCGCTGGTCACCGCCCTCGCCCACGATGTGGTCCCGTACCGGCTTGCGGCCCGCTCCGCCGATCTCGTCTACGCCACCCCCCGGGATGCCGACCACGCCGCCGAGATCGTTGCCACCGTGCGCGCGGCCGAGGCGGCGACCGGCCGCCCGGGCGACCCGCTGCACATCTTCGGCGACCTGGTCGTGTTCCTCGACGCCGAGCCGGGGGCGGCGGCGGCCCGCCGGGCCCGGCTCGACGAGCAAGCCGGCCGCCCCTATGTCTCCGACGCGCGGATCTTCACCGGCACCCCGGGTGAGCTGGCCGATCTGCTGCTCGCCGGCCGCGCCGCCGGGCTCACCGGGTTTCGGCTGCGCCCCGCCACCATCCCGCACGACTCCGAGGCGGTCAGCCGGGACCTGGTCGGCGAGCTGCGGCGGCGCGGGGCGTTCCCGGAGCGCTACCAGGCGCCGACCCTGCGCGGCCGGTTGGGACTGTCCCGGCCGGCCAACCGGTACGCCACCACGTGAGCGCGAGCCCCGACCGCGATGCCGCCCCGCGAGGAGACGCGATGACCAAGCCGCGCAAGCAGATCCACCTGGCCGCCCACTTCCCGGGCGTGAACAACACGACCGTGTGGAGCGATCCCCGCTCGGGCAGCCACATCGAGTTCAGCTCGTTCGTGCGGCTCGCGCAGACCGCCGAGCGGGCCAAGTTCGACTTCTTCTTCCTGGCCGAGGGGCTGCGGCTGCGGGAACAGGGCGGCGAGATCTACGACCTGGACGTCGTCGGACGCCCGGACACCTTCACGGTGCTGGCCGCGCTGGCCGCCGTCACCGACCGGCTCGGGCTGGCCGGCACGATCAACTCCACCTTCAACGAGCCGTACGAGGTGGCCCGGCAGTTCGCGACCCTCGACCACCTGTCGGCCGGCCGTGCGGCCTGGAACGTCGTCACCTCGTGGGACGCGTTCACCGGGGAAAACTTCCGGCGGGGCGGCTACCTGGCCCAGGAAGACCGGTACGACCGGGCCACGACGTTCATGCGCACGGCCTGGGAGTTGTTCGACTCCTGGCCGGCGGACGAGATCGTGGCCGACCCGGCGACCGGGACGTTCCTGCGGCACCCCGAGCCAGGGCGGTTCGCCCACCAGGACCGGTTCTTCGACATCGCCGGCCAGTTCGACGTGCCCCGCGGCCCGCAGGGCCGGCCGGTGATCTTCCAGGCCGGCGACTCCGACGAGGGTCGCGAGTTCGCCGCGGCCACCGCCGACGCGATCTTCACCCGGCACGGCACCCTCGAGGCCGGCCAGGCGTTCTACGCCGACGTCAAGGGCCGGCTGGCTCGCTACGGTCGCACCGGCGACCAGCTCGTCGTTCTGCCGGCGGCCACCTTCGTGCTCGGTGACACCGACGACGACGCCCGGGAGGAGGCGGCCGTCATCCGCCGCCAGCAGGTCAGCGGGGCGACCGCCATCCGTTTCCTCGAGCAGCTGTGGAACCGCGACCTGAGCGCCTACGACCCGGACGGGCCGCTGCCCGAGGTCGACCCCGTGGTGGGGGAGAACACCATCGCCAAGGGCCGGGCCAGCGTGCGCATGTACCGCGACCCGCTCGCGACCGCGGCCGGGTGGCGGGAACTGGCCGAGTCCAAGAAGCTCTCGATCCGCGAGCTGATCATCGAGGTCACCGGTCGGCAGACGTTCGTGGGGTCCGCGGCCACGATCGCCGGGCAGATCAACACGATGGTGCAGGCCGACGCGAGCGACGGGTTCATCCTCGTCCCGCACATCACGCCGGGCGGGTTGGACGAATTCGCCGACACCGTGGTCCCGCTCCTGCAGGAGCAGGGGGTGTTCCGGACCGACTACGAGGGTCCGACCCTGCGCGACCACCTGGGGCTGGGCGCCCCGCCCGGACGGCCCCAGACCGCCCGGTAGTCAGTTCGCGTGGTAGTCAGGCCGCCCGGTAGTCGTGGAAGCCGCGCCCGCTCTTCTTGCCGAGCAGACCGCCGTCGACCATCCGGGACAGCAGCGGGGGCGGCGAGTAGAGCGGCTCCTTGAACTCGTCGTACAGCGATTCGGCGACCGCCCGGATCGTGTCCAGCCCGATCAGGTCGCACAGCGCGAGCGGTCCCATCGGGTGCGAACAGCCCAGCACCATGCCGGTGTCGATGTCGGTCGCCGACGCGAAGCCGGACTCCAGCATCCGGATCCCGGACAGCAGGTAGGGCACGAGCAGCGCGTTGACCACGAAGCCGGCCCGGTCCTGGGAACGGATGACCCGCTTGCCGAGCGACCCGCTGACGAACGCCTCGGTCCGGTCGACGGTCTGCTCGCCGGTGAGCAGCGACGGGACCAGTTCGACCAGTTTCAGGACCGGCACCGGGTTGAAGAAGTGCACCCCGATGACCTGCTCGGGCCGCGCCGTGGCGATCGCGAGCTTCATGATCGGCACGGACGAGGTGTTGGACGCGAGAATGGCGGCCGGATCCTCGACCACCTTGTCGAGCGCCGCGAACAGCTCGCTCTTGATCTGCTCGTTCTCGGCGATGGCCTCGACGAGGAACTGGCGGTCGGCGAGATCGTCGAGGTCGGTGGTGAAGGTCAGCCGACCGAGCGCCGCGTCCCGGTCGGCCGCGCTGATCTTCTCGTTGCGGACGCCCCGGTCCAGCGACGCGGTGATCCGGCGCCGGCCGGCGTCGAGCGCGCCCCGGTCGACCTCGCGGACCGTCACGTCGAGTCCGCTGCGCGCCGAGATCTCGGCGATTCCCGAGCCCATCAGGCCGCAGCCGACGACCCCCACCCGCGCGATGTCGGAGTGGGTCGTCTCCGCTGCTGTCTGCGCCATGCCGGTCGATCTCCCCTGTTCGGGGCCACTGCTGGGAACCCGTTCGCCGGGTGGTGGCCTGCCGCCCAGCATAAATGTGCGGCCCGGTCGTGGGCCCGGGCCGGCGGCCCGCCGACGTCCCGATGAACTGGTGCCGGCGATCAGTGCAGGAGGACTCGCATGACGACCACCGCGACCCCGAACAGCGCCCCGATCAGGCCGAAGGCCAGCGACCGGACCCAGGTGCGCCCGCCGGCCCGGCTGGCCGCGAAACCCCAGGCGTACAGCAGGGCGACGCCGGCCCACAGGCCGGCGGTGGCGGCGCTCGAGACGTTGGAGGTGAAGATGCCGGCGATCAGCACCGCCAGCAGGGGCAGGAAGGAGCCGACGACCAGGGAGCATTCGTGGGCCATGATCGCGCCCAGCCGTCGCCACCCCGATCGACCGTCGGGGTACTGGTCGGAGGCCACGAACGAGGCGTAGACGTGGGCCAGCCAGTAGACCAGCACCGTCGTGAGGTCGGTGCTGATCAGCTCGGCCAGGCTGGTGCTGACGCTGGCTTCGATCGCGATGATCGAGGTCGCGATGATGGTGCCGTAGATCGATCCGGCCGGATTGGCGGTCACGGCGGCCAGCCAGCCCCGCCGGCCCGGCGGGAGGGGCGACCCGGTCGGGCCGGCTGGCTCGGTCAGGTCACCGTTCACCCGGGAGGTCACGCCCATAGCCTGCCCACTCGAGCGCCGGGGACGTCCACTCGAGCACGATAGGTGGTCCGAAGGAGGGCCGGCGATCGCGCCGGGCCGGCCATCCGGCGCACGAGCGACACGAGCAAAGGGGCGGGTGTGGCTGAGTACCGGATCGACGAGCTGGCCCGCGCCGCCGGTACGACCGTGCGCAATGTCCGCGTCTATCAGGCTCGCGGGCTGCTGGCCGCGCCCCGGTTGGCCGGCCGGGTGGGGTGGTACAGCGAGGCGCACCTGACCCGGCTGCGGCTGATCGGTCGCCTGCTGGCCCGCGGCTACACGTTCTCGGTCATGTCGGAGCTCCTGACCGCCTGGGAGGCGGGCGGCGATCTGTCCGACGTGCTGGGTCTCGAGGACGCGCTCATCCGACCCTGGAACGACGAGCCGCCCGGGACGATGACGCAGGCCGACATGCGGGACGCCCTCGGGTCGGAACTCACCCCCGAGACGACCGCGCGGGCGGTGGCGCTCGGGTTGATCGAGCCGGACGGCGACGCGTTCCGGGTCCACAGCCCCCGGCTGTTCGCGGCGGGGGCCGAGCTGGTCGCGTTCGGCATCCCGCTGACCGAGGTCCACGATCTGGCCGAGGCGTTGCAGGGGGACCTCGACGCCGTCGCCGCCCGGTTCGTGGACATGTTGCGGGACCGGGTCCTGCCGGGCGGCGCCGTGCCGCCCGCTGAGCGGGTGCCCGAAGTGGTGGCCACCATCGACCGGCTCCGCCCGCTGGCCCTGTCGGCCGTCATCGCGATCTTCGCCCACGCGATGGAAAGTCAGATCGCCGGGGCGCTCGGGCGGGCCGCCGAGGCGTCCGTGCGCCGTCCGG
>JAMFSN010000121.1 GCA_026225295.1 Frankia alni | reverse complement strand
GGCTCGAGCGCGCCGACGGCCATGTGCCTGCCGTCGGACGTCTCGTAGACGTCGTAGAACGGCGCCCCGGTGTCGAGCAGGTTCACGCCGCGCTTGTCAGCCCACGCGCCGTCGGCGAGCAGCCCGTAGGTCATCGACTGCAGCACCGAGGCGCCATCGACGATCGCCGCGTCCACCACCCGGCCCCGGCCGGTCGTCCGTGCCTCGAACAGCCCGGCGACCAGTCCGAGGGCCAGGAACAGGGAGCCGCCGCCGAAGTCGCCCAGGTAGTTGGCGGGCACCTGCGGCGGGCCGCCCGCCCGGCCGATCGCGTGCAGCGCGCCGGTGACCGCGATGTACGCGATGTCGTGGCCGGCGCTCGCCGCCAGCGGGCCGTCCTGGCCCCAGCCGGTCATCCGCCCGTAGACCAGGGCGGGGTTGCGCGCCCAGCACTCGGCGGGGCCGACGCCAAGGCGCTCGGCCACGCCGGGACGGTAGCCCTCGATCAGCGCGCCGGACGCGCCGGCGAGGCGGAGCACCACCTCCGCGCCGCGCGGGTGCTTGAGGTCAACGACGATCCGCCGCTTGCCCCGGGTGAGCACGTCGTGCTCGGCGGGGACGGGGGACACCGACTTTCCCGGCCGGTCGATCTGGATGACCTCGGCCCCGAGGTCGGCGAGCAGCATCCCGCAGAGCGGGCCGGGCCCGATCCCGGCGAGCTCGACAACCCGCACTCCCGTCAGCGGCCCGTTATTGCCGGTCACCGTTACCTCCTGGCTCATCGTGGCTAGCCCTTGCGCGCGAGTCCGCCCCACCGGGCGGTCGTCGCGCTGTTGAGGTCGAGTTCGTCCGGTGACCGGCAAGCGCCTGGTTCAGTGGCCGAGCGCCGTCTCCACGACCTTAACGACCACCATGATCATCGCGATCGCCAGGTATCCCCGCAAACCGAGCAGGCCGATCCGGCGCGCGCCCTTGATGACCGGAGTGGGCAGCTCGCTCAGCGGCGGCATCCGCCAGGAGTACTTGTCGGTGGCCTGAGCCTCCTCGCCGAGGACGGCCTCGGCGAGCACGTTCGGAGCGGTCAGCGCGGCTGCCGCCCGCTCGGAGTGCCTGGCCCGGGCCAGCCCGAAGCCGCCGGCCGCGACGGCCACCGCGGCGCAGACCCCCATGATCACGAAGATCTCGGTGGCGGTGATCGCCGGGAACATGACCGAGGCGACGAGCACTACCGACAGGGTGATCAGCGCCGCGATCACCGCGCCGGTGAACGCGTTCGTCTTCGCCGTGTTGACCCACGGGCCGAGCACGGCCTTGTCGTTGCACAGCATCAGCAGGAACACCGTGGCCGCGGGCAGCAGCACTCCCGCGAGGACCTGGACCCCCTCGGTGAACAGCCCGAGCGGCGAGCCGGGGATCAGCACGATGACCGCCGCCACGCAGATCAGCGCGGTGTACAGGGCGTAGAAGCCCTTGGCCTGGCCGACGCCGCGGTGCAGTGAGTGCTTCATGCCGAGCACGTCGCCGATCGCGTAGGCCGACGACAGCGAGACCGC
>JAMFSN010000120.1 GCA_026225295.1 Frankia alni | reverse complement strand
GGCCATCGGCGTGTGGGGCGGCATCTTCGGGATCAGCGCCGCGTCGGGACCGGTGCTGGGCGGGATCCTGGTCGATTCGGTCGGCTGGCGGGCCATCTTCTGGGTCAACATCCCGATCGGCGCGGCGGCGTTCGTCCTCACCTCCCGGCTGGTCCCGGAATCGCGGGCCGAGCGGCCCCGCCGGATCGACCCGCCGGGCCAGGTGCTGGCCATCGCCGCGCTGGCCTCGCTTACCTACGCGATCATCGAGGGACCGGGCCGGGGCTGGGAATCGGTTCCCATCCTGAGCTTGTTCATCGTGGCCGGCGCCGCGCTGGTCGCGTTCATCGCGGTGGAGCGGCGCCGGTCCGAGCCGCTGCTGGACCCCGGTTCTTCCGGAGCGCGCCGCTGGCCGGGGCGTCCGGGATCGCCGTCCTGGCGTTCATCGTGCTGGCCGGGTTCCTGTTCCTCAACACGCTCTACCTGCAAGGGGTGCGCGGCGACTCGGCCGCGATGGCCGGGCTCGCGACGCTGCCGGCCACCGCCGTGGTGGCGGTGACCGCGCCGCTGGCCGGCCGGCTGACCGCCCGCCGCGGCCCACGCATCCCGCTGGCCCTCGGCGGTCTCCTGCTGGCCGCCGGACCGTTCGGTCTCACCGATCTGAGCCCGTCGACCCCCTATCTGCAGCTGGCGGTCGGGTACGCCCTGCTCGGTCTGGGCTTCGGGCTGCTGAACCCGCCGATCACCAACACCGCCGTGACCGGGATCCCGCGCGCGCAGGCCGGGGTCGCCTCGGCGGTCGCGTCGACCTCCCGGCAGGTCGGCAGCGCCCTCGGAGTGGCGGTGGTCGGCTCGCTGGTGGCGTCCGGTTTCCACGGCGACCTGCCGACCGGCGCCCACATCTCCCCGGCCGCCCGGGCCGCGTTCGCGGACGCGACCCACGCGGGTTGGTGGCTGATGGCCGGCTGCGGCCTGGCGGTCGCCATCATCGCGCTGGTCACCACGGGTGGGTGGGCCCGCGGCACGGCGGCCCGGACCGCCCGGCTTCTGGCCGGTCCCGCGGATCCAGCCAGTCCGGCCAGTCCGGCCAGTTCAGCCGGTGCGGCCGGTCCTCACGCCGCCGTCGGCGCCCCCGACGTCCAGACCTCGAAGCCGGCTTCCCGGTAGCACCGCCGGGCGGCCGCTCGCATGATCTTGCCGCTGCTGGTCTTCGGAAGCCGGCCCGGCAGCGTCAGGACCAGATCCCCGAGCGCCAGATCGTGTTCCCGGACCATCGCCGCGCGGATCGACGCGGCGATGTCCGCCCCGTCGCCGGCCAGCCGATGGTCCGCCCGGACCTCCTGGACGACGACCAGCCGCTCGCCGTCGGCGCCGGGCACACAGAACGCGGCGCAGCCGCCGGGCCGCAGCGCGGGGTGCGAGGACTGCGCCGTGAGTTCGATGTCCTGCGGGTAGTAGTTCCGACCCCGGATGATGATGAGGTCCTTCAGCCGCCCCACGATGTACAACTCGCCGTCGACCAGCAGCCCGAGATCCCCGGTCCGCAGGTACGCCCGGCCGGGCTCGCCGACGCATTCAGCCCCGAACGTGCGGGTCGTGGCGTCCGGGCGTTCCCAGTAGCCGCGCGCCACGTGCTCGCCGGACACCCAGATTTCCCCGACCTGGTTCCCGGGGACCGGACGAGCCGTTTCCGGGTCCACGATCCGCACGGATTCCTCGGGAAGCAGCTGCCCGGATCCGGTCAGGGCCCGGGCGCTCGGACCGGCCGCGTCGACGTACCGCCCGTTGCCCAGTTCCACCGGGTCGACCCCGATGGTGCGCGGGCCCCGACCCTTCCCGCTCCCGGCCACGAACAAGGTCGCCTCAGCCAGGCCGTAACACGGGTAGAGGGCCGAACCCGCGAATCCGAAGGGCGCGAACGTTTCGGTGAACCGACGCAGAGTCTCGGCCCGGATCGGCTCGGCGCCGTTGAACGCGACCTTCCACGAGCTCAGGTCGAGATCCGGCCCGATGGCCCGGGCCGCCCGCGCGACGCAGACCTCGAAGGCGAAATTCGGGCCGCCGCTGGTGTGGGCCCGATACCGCGAGATGGCCGACAACCACAGCAACGGCCGTCGGATGAAGGTCGCGGGGGACATGAGGACGCTGGTCGACCCCAGGTGGAGCGGTTGCAGGACGTTCCCGATCAGGCCCTGGTCGTGGAAGAACGGCGCCCAGCCGACCATCGTCGAATTCTCGTCGTGCCCGAACGCCCGCTGAATCATTTCCAGATTGGCGGCCAGGTTGCGATGGGAAACCATCACTCCCTTCGGCGCGGACGTGGAACCCGACGTGTACTGGAGGAAGGCGATGGAATCCGGATCCGGGGAGCGCGGCTCGAAGGCCGGTTCCCCGGTGCCGGCCGGACCGGCCGGCCCGCTCGGATCGGCCGGCCGGTCGACGGCGATCCAGGCGAGGCCGGGGCCGATCGATTCCACCGCCGGCCGAAGCGGCTCGATGAAGGACTCAACGGTGAGCACCACGGCCGCCCCGCAGTCCGTCACAATGCTGCGCGTGGCGTCCTGGATATGGTCCCGGCGCGGCGGATTGACCGGTACCGCGATGACCTGGGCGTAGAGGCACCCGAAATACGCGACGATGAAATCGAGGCTCTGCGGGAACACCAGCAGGGCGCGGTCGCCGGGCGCGCACCTCCGAGCCAGATTCCCGGCCACGGCCAGGGCCCGGGAATGCAGGTCGGCATAGGTGAGGACCGCCTCCTCCTCGCCGTGCTCGCCCAGAAAAACATAGGCCCGGCGGTCCGGTTGCCGGGCGGCCCGGCTCTGGAGGATCTCCGGAAGTAGCATGCGGCGTTCCATTTCCGTCCTTCCCCGTGCTGGTGCGAGCCCGTCCGGGCTCAGCCCACCGCGGCCGTCATGATCGCCACGATGGCTTCCCGATGGCGTTGGTGAAAGAAATGAGCGCCCGGGAACCCCTGGATCGCGAAGGAGGCACTCGTCTGCTCCCGCCAGGCCTCGACCTCGGCCGGATCGACGACCGGGTCCTCGGTGCCGTAGAAGGCGGTGACGGGGCACCCGAGCCGGGGGGCCGGCTCGTACGTGTAGATCTCGGACAGTTCCAGATCAGCCCGGGTCAGCGGCATGGCGTACCGCAGGAAGGTCGGGCTCCGCCGGGTCAGCCCGGCCGACTCGTCCATTTTCTCCAGCGCGGCGATGAACTCGTCCTCCGGCAGTTCGTGGATCGTGGCCCGGCTGGCCGGCCGGTGCGGGGCCCGCCGGCCGGAGACGAACAGGTGCACCGGCGGGCTCCCCGCGCTGGTCAGCGCGCGGGCGAGCTCGAAGGCGACCAGCGCCCCCATGCTGTGGCCGTACAGGGCCCGGGGCTCGTCCACGAACTGGACAACCTGAGGCAGCAAGGCGTCGACGGCGTCCCGCACCCGCCGCAGCGGCGGCTCGGCGGCCGCCTCCTCCCGGCCGGGCAGTTGGACCCGGACCGGGGCGATGGATGCCGGCCACAAGCCCAGCCAGCGGTTGAAGGACGCGGCGCCGGCCCCGGAGTGGGGCAGGACGATGAGCCGGACGGCCGCGTCCGACGCGTCCTGCCGCAACCACCGGCGGGGCGCCACCGGCCGGTCACGGTCCTGATCGGCCGCCGTCACCGGCCGGCCCGGATCGTGACCGGCAGGTGGCGCAGACCCCGGACGATGAGGCTGTGGTCCTGCCAGTCCGGGGGGCCGGCCTCCAGCTCCAGCTGCTCGGGGCGCGCGAACAACCCGCCGAAGGCGACCTCGGCCTGCATCCGGGCCAGCAGCGCGCCCAGGCAACCGTGCATGCCGTGACCGAAGGCGAGGTGCGCACCCGCGTCGCGGGCGATGTCGAACGTGTCGGGCGCCCCGAAGACCGCCGGGTCCCGGTTGGCGGCCCCCAGCGCCAGCAGGATCTGGTCGCCCGGCCGGATCGACTTTCCGTCCAGCTCGACCTCGCGGGTCGCGAGGCGTTTGGTCATCTGGAGCGGGCTGTCGTACCGCAGCACCTCGTCGACCGCCCCGGCGAGCAGCTCCGGTCGACGGCGCAGAAGGGCACCCTGGGCCGGGTTCTGGAGCAGGGCGAGCAGGCCGTTGCCGATGAGCGCCCGGGTGGTCTCGTTCCCGGCGACAAAACACATTATCCCCAGGAAGACCAGTTCCTCGTCGGTGAACCGGTCACCACCACCCGTCCGGGCCGCGATCAGCCGACTGATCAGGTCGTCACCCGGCCGGGACCGGCGCTCGGCGACCACCTCGTCCAGGGCCGCCACGAACTCGTCAAAGACCTGGGCCACGTGGGTGAAATCGTCGCCTTTCATGAGCCCCGGCTCCAACAGGAACCGGATGTCATGCGTCCACGGCCCGACCCGGCCGCGCAGCTCGTCGGGAAGATTCATCCAGTCGCACATGACCCGGACCGGCAACGCCCCGGCGAAATCGGTGATCGCATCCATACCGCCGGCGGCCCAGGCCCCCTCGATGAGATCCTCGGCAATGCGGGCGATACGGGGCCGCAGTTGGGCGATCTCCGGGGCCGTGAACACCCGGTTGACCAGCCCGCGCAGCCGCGTGTGGTCGGGATTGTCGGTGAAGACCAGCGACTTCGCGCCGAGCCGCCTGATCCGACCGACGTCCACCCGCGACACCCGTTCGGCCTGGCGGCTGATCAGTTGGGGAATGAGCCCGGCGCTGAAGGTGCGGTCGCGCAGCACGGTCCGGACGTCGGCGTGCCGGGTGATGACCCACATGCCCAGCGTCTTGTGGACGGGTCGTTCTTCGCGCAGCCGCTGGTAGATCGGATACGGGTCGGCCCGGAAGTCGGCGCTGAAGGGGTTGAACCGGACCGGCGGCCGAGCCGGGCCAGCCGGGTCGGCCGTGACCCCGGTACTCGTCCCGATCGTCATGTCCCCGACCCCGCCCGACCCGCGAAGAATCCGGTCCGGAGCGGGTCGAGAATGATCCGGTACAGGCAGATCTTCCCCATCCGGAAGCCCAGCGCCGACAGCTTCAGGTAACGCTGATACCGGGCGACGACGTCCGAGCCGACGACGTCGATCGCTTCGTCCCGGTGCTCGCGCAACCGGCGGGCCCACTGCTCGCAGGTCCAGGCGTAGTCGAGCCGGCCGTTGAGCACCGTCCGGATCTCGAAAATGCCCTCGGCCGCGGTCGCGATTTCCGCCAGAGTCGGCAGTTCCGCCTCGGGAAATATCTCTTCCTGGATGAACCGGCTCGCGTTTTCCCGGGACATGTTGGCGTAGGCGATCGTCTGGAGCGACAACGCGCCCCCGTTGTCCAACCAATCCCGGCAGCGGGTGAAGAACTCCCGGTACACGGCAATTCTTTCCGCCGTCGAATCGCCGGGCCGGGCGAAATGTTCGAAGGCGCCGATCGAGATGATTCCGTCGAACCGAGCGTCCGGCTCGTACTGCATCCAGTTCTCGGTGCGCACCGTGACGCCTGGATACCGGCGGGACCGGACGAAGGCGGCCTGCTCCTCGCTGAGGGTCAGCCCGATCGCCCGGGCCACCCCGTCGATCCGGGTCACCTGGTCGAGCACGGCGCCCCACCCGCAGCCGATGTCCAGGACGCTCTGGGCCCGGTCGGCGCGGATCGCGTCCCGGTGGAACCGCAGCTTGCGCTCCTGGGCCACCTCCAGGGTGTCGTCGGGGCTTTCCCGCATCGCGCAGGAATAGACCAGGGAGGGATCCAGCCAGAGGCGGTAGAACGCGTTCCCGACGTCGTAGTGGTGCCGCACCGCGGCGGCGGCGGCGCTCGCGCGGGCGCTGTCGACCGAGGCGGTCACGGTCAGGCCACGTCTCGCCCGGTCAGCGCGGCCAGGTGCGTGGCCACCGCGTTGAGGTTCGGATTCTCGAACAGCGACTCGGGCGGCAGATCGACGCCGTACCGGTCCTCGACCTCGACCAGCAGGGCCACGGCCAGCGCCGAGTCGATTCCCAGCCGGTCGAAGTTGGCGTCGAGGTCAACCGATTCGACCGGCACCTCCAGGAGATCCGCGACGTACTGCTGGCACCAGCCGGCGATTGCTTCCTGGCTCGAATTCACGATGCTTGCTCCTCAGGCCGCCGCAACGGAATCGCCTGTCCTGGAGGTACGGCCGGCCTGCTTGCGGGCCTCGGACGGAACCTTGAGGTCCCAGGCCAGACCGCTGACCGCGAGCAGCTTTATCAGCCAGTACCCCGGATCGAGCCGGTACCAGCTCAACCCGAACGAGGGCGATTCCGGAAATGCGTGATGGTTGTTGTGCCATGACTCGCCCAGCGAAACCAGGGCGAAAACGCCCCCGTTGTGACTCTTCTCCCGGGACTCATAGGGGCGGGTCCCGAACATGTGCAGGAAGGAGTTGATCCCCCAGATGACGTGCTCCAGGAAGAACATCCGCACCAACCCGCCCCAGAGGAAGCCGGTCAACGCACCGAGCCAGCTCTGGGTGACGAGGCCTCCGATGAGCGCGGGCGCCAGCAGCCCGAGCGCGATCCAGTGGTAGTAGAGACGGCCGATCCGGGCCAGTTTCCGATCTTTGATCAGGTCGGGCGCGTAGTGGATGATGTTCGGATATTCGTGCCGCCGCATCCACAGGAAATGGGAGTGGGCCAGCCCCCGCAGCCGACCCTTCAGACTGTCGCCGGCCAGGTTCGGCGAGTGCGGGTCACCTTCGCGGTCGCTGCACTCGTGGTGCCGGCGGTGCATGGCGACCCAGGACACCACGCCCCCCTGGCCCGCCATCGAGCCGAAAACGGCGAGGCCGGCGGCCACCGACGGCGCGGCCTTGAACGTGCGGTGGGTAAAGAGCCGGTGGTAGCCGACAGTGATTCCCAGGCCGGTCAACAGCCACATGAAGAAAAACAGAGCGAGGTCGGTCACACCGAGCGAACGTACCGTAAGAAGCGCGAAGGCGATCACGGTGCCGAAAATCGGAATGACATCGAACAACAGGAAGTGCCGACGCTGGAGCCGATGTATATAGGGGTTGCTGATGACCCGCCGACGAGGAGATGAGCCCTCGGCTCCGAGAACGTTCACAGTAGGCTGGCTGCCAGCCATACGAGACCACCCCTCCTGGGGTACCGGCCATAGACCATCGGTCCGAAAGCATTGATCCAGCCGCAACGGCAGGCACTGGTCACTATAACAACACGATTGCCAATGGTGGGATTAAAATCCGCAATCGCCAGCTGTTGAGCCGGCGTTAACGGTCTGTGTTCCCGCGTCACCTGGCGCTCACCTGAACATTCAGATTCTGGTCAGGTGGTCGGCCAACGATTCGACCGTCGGGCGGTCGAAGGTCAGGCTGGACGGCAGGCGACGGCCGGTCGCGGCGACAAGCCGATTGGTCAGTTCCAGCGAGGTCAGGGAGTCCAGGCCCATCGACCAGAGGTCCTGACCAGCCTCGACGGTCTCGCCGGGGCCGTGGCCGAGGACCGCCGCCAGGTGGTGACGGACCAGGTCGCGCGCCTCCCGCCGACGGTCGTCGACGGACAGGTCGCGCAGTCGCTCGACCCAGGTACCCGTGGCGAGCGGGTCGGGGACCGCACGATCCGCGGCCGCGCCCCGCACCCGGCTGTCCACCGCGACCGGGGCGATGACCGGCTCCGGCCGGTCCAGAGCGGCGTCCAGGAGCGTGAGTCCCTCCTCGAGGGACAGCGCCGCCAGACCGGACCGGGCCAACCGATCGGCGTCCGCGGCCCCCAACCGGTCGAACATTCCACCCGCCTGCGTCCACGGTCCCCAGGCCAGGGACTGCGCCGGAAGCCCGGCCGCCCGTCGCCGGTGAGCGAGGGCGTCGAGGAACGCGTTGGCGGCCGCGTAGTTCGCCTGCCCGGGATTCCCGCGCAGGCCCATGATCGACGAGAACAGCACGAACGCCGACAGCCGGTGGTCGGCGGTGAGTTCGTGCAGGTTCCAGGCCGCGTCGATCTTTGGTCGCAGGACCCGCTCCAGGCGGCGGGGGGTCAGGGCGGTGACGGGCCGGTCCTCGAGGACGCCGGCGGCGTGGATCACCGCGGTGAGCGGGTGCCGCGGCGCTATCCGTCCGAGTGCCTCGGCCAGCTCCGCCCGGTCACCGACGTCGCAGGCGGCGAGATCGACCTCGGCCCCCAGGCGGGTGAGATCGTCGACGAGATCCCTGGCCCCCGGGGCGTCCGCGCCCCGGCGACTCAGCAGCAGCAGCTGCCGGACCCCGTGCCGACCGACGAGGTGCCGGGCCACGGCGCCCCCCAGCGCCCCGCTTCCGCCGGTGATCAGGACGGTGCCGCCGGCCCCGAAACGGCTCGCCCCCGCCGGCCCGGGGTCGGACCGCGGCGACACGGGCTCCAGCGGCACGGGCTCCAGGGACACCGGCTCCAGGGACACCGGCTCCAGACGCGGGGTCCACAGCCCTCCGGAGCGGACCGCCACCTGCGGCTCACCCGACCCGACGGCCATCGCCACGTTGGCCAGGGCGTCCGGATCCACGCCCGCGCCGGAATCGCGATCCAGGCCGGCCAGGTCGACCAGTGTGAATCGTCCCGGATGTTCGGACTGGGCCGACCGCATGAGTCCCCACAGGGCCGCGCCGACCGGGTTGACCGGGCCGTCGTTCCGGCCGGTGGTCTCGGCCCCCCGGGTCACGAACACCAACTGGCTGGCCGTCAGCCGCGGATCCGCGAGCCAGTCCCGCAGGAGCCGGACGACCCGTTCGGTGCCCGACCGCACCTCCGCCGGCGGGTCCGGGCGATGACCGGCCCGCTCCGCCGGGCCGGACACCACGACGGGGCCGGGGCGCAGGCCGGACCACAATGCGGCCTCGAACGCCCGGTAGTCCCGAAAACTCAGCGGGGCCGGACCGGTCGGCTCTGTTCGGAGCCGGCCGAGCCCGAACGGATCCGCGCCCAGGATCGCCAGTTTCCCGGCCCCGCCGGACGACGCGGCCCCGCCGCCCCCGTCGTCCGGGACCGGTACCCACCGCGGCCGCAACAGGGACCCGCTCCGCGCCGCGTTGGCGGCCCGCAACCGGGCCGGGCTGACGGGAAGCAGCGTCACCGACTCGACCGACACGACCAGCCGGCCGTCATCGTCGACGGCGAACAGCGAGACGGCCTGCGGGCCCCGGCGGCTGATCCGCGCCCGCAGCCGGGTGGCCGGCCCTCCGGACCGGCGGATCCCGGCGCCGGCCGCGGGCAGCACGAGGCCGTCGTGGTCGTCCAGGAACAGCACCAACGCCGCTTGGAGGGCCGCGTCGAGCAGCGTCGGATGCAGCTCGAACGCCCGGGTCGCCGACGGTTGGCCGCTGTCGAGCTCCACCTCGCAAAACACCTCGTCGTCGGCCCGCCACAGCGCCCGCAGCCCCCGGAAGGCCGGACCGTAGCCGTAGCCGCGCCGGGCGAGCCGCTCGTAGAACGCCCCGACGTCCACCGCGACCGCGCCGGCCGGGGGGCGTACCGTCGTCGGCGCCTGGGCGTCCGGTCGTCCCGCAATGGTCCCCCCGTCGGTCCCCCCGTCCACCGGCCCGGACGGCCCGAGCGTGCCCACCGCGTACCGCCGCCACGGACCAGCCGGCGCTTCCCGCGCGTGCAGGCTCAGCGCCCGCCGCCCAGCGTCGTCCGGACCGGCGACCTCGAGCCGGAGATCGACCGCGGCCCGCGCGGCCAGCACCAGTGGCGCCACGATCGTCAGGTCCTCCACGGCCCGGGCGCCGCCGGCCGGGTGACTCTCCGGGACGCCCACGCCGCGACCGGAGGCGTGCAGAGCCCAGTCGACGATCACCGCCGCCGGGACCACGACGATGTCCAGCAGGGCATGGTCGCCGAGCCAGCGTTGGGTTTCCAGGTCGAGCCGTCCGGTCAGGACCAGGCCGCCGGTACCGGGCAGGTCGACCGCCGCGCCGAGCAGCGGATGGGTGGACCGGGCGACCCCGGCGGCGGCGAGCCCGGTCCCGGCCCCGGGCGGGGGGTCCAGCCAGTACCGGTCGCGCCGGAACGGGTCGCGGATGGGCGCCACCGCCCGACCGGCCGGGTCCCCGGGCGCCTCCTCGATGATGACGTGGGCGTTCGTCCCGCTGATCCCGAAAGCCGAGACCCCGGCCCGCCGGGGCTGCTCGGCCCGCGGCCACGGCCGCGACCCGGTCAGCAGCTCGATCGCACCCGTGGACCAGTCGACCTGATCGGTGGCCGGCTCCGCGTACAAGGTCGGGGGCAGGAGGTCGTTGCGCAATGCCATGATCATCTTGATGACGCCGGCTACGCCCGCGGCCGCCTGCGGGTGCCCGATGTTCGCCTTGACCGAACCGAGCCGGAGCGGACGGTCCGGCGACCGGCCCGCGCCGTAGGTGGCGAGCAGGGCGTGCGCCTCGATCGGGTCACCGAGCCGGGTGCCGGTGCCGTGGGCTTCCACGACGTCCACGTCCCCGGGGCCGATCCGCGCGTCGGCCAGCGCCGCCCGGATCACCCGTTCCTGCGCCGGCCCGTTGGGGGCGGTCAGCCCGTTGCTCGCGCCGTCGGAGTTGACGGCGCTCCCACGCAGGACGGCCAGCACCGGATAGCCGGCCCGACGGGCGTCCGACCGGCGGGCCAGAGCCAGCAGTCCGGCACCCTCACCCCAGGCGGTGCCGTCCGCGGCGGCCGCGAACGGCCGGCACCGGCCGTCCGGGGCCAGCCCCCGCTGCTGGCTGAACTCCAGGAACATCGCCGGGGAGGCCATGACCGTCACGCCCCCGGCCAGGGCCAGGTCACATTCCCCGGCCCGCAGCGAGCGGGCGGCCAGGTGGAGCGCCACCAGCGACGACGAGCAGGCCGTATCGATCGTCAGCGCCGGCCCTTCGAGCCCGAACGTGTAAGCGAGCCGGCCCGACAGCAGGCTCGGCGTCGCGCCGGTCAGCCCATAGCCCTGCAGCTGCGTCGGAAGCCCGCCGGGGCGAGGCCCGTAGTCGCTCACGGTCGCTCCGACGAACACCCCGGTTCGGCTCCCCCGCCACGAATCCGGGTCGGGTCCCACCTGATCGAGAGCCTGCCAACCCACCTCCAGCAGGAGTCGTTGCTGGGGATCCATGGCCAGCGCCTCCCGGGGGCTGATCCCGAAGAAGGCCGGGTCGAACCGGTCCGCGCCGAACAGGAAGCCGCCCCGCCGCACGTAGGTCCGGCCGGCCACGCCGGGCTCGGGGTCGTAGAGCGCCTCGACATCCCAGCCCCGATCGTCGGGGAACGCCCCGGTCGCGTCGACGCCGTCCGCGACCAGCCGCCACAGGTCGGCCGGCGTCCCGACCCGGCCCGGAAGCCGGCACGCCATCCCCACGATCACCACCGGGTCGTCGCCGTCGGCAGCGGTGTCAGCGGCAGCGGTGTCGGCGGCGGCGGTGTCAGTGGCGGTTCGCCCGGGCCCGGTCAGCCGCGCCGGGGCCGGCGGGTCCGCCGCGATGAGGCGGGCCAGGGCCGCCGGGGTCGGATGGTCGAACAGCACCGACGACCGCAACGGCCGCTCCAGCACGCGCTCCAGCCGCTCGCGCAGCTCGACCGCCAGCAGGGAGTCGAAACCCAGGTCCCGGAAGGGGCGCGCCGGATCGACGGCCCCCGGGCCCGGATGGCCCAGCAGGCTGGCGGCCGTGGCGCGGATCAGCTCGAGCGGTGTGGTGCCCGCCGCGGCCGGCGAAGGGTCCGGGCACCCGGCCGCGGTCGGATGGCCAGGCCGGGTGATCGGGTCGATCCAGTAGCGCTGCCGTTGGAACGCGTAGAGCGGCAACCGGACCCGACGCGCGCCCCGGCCGGCGACCGCCGCCGACCACCGGACCGGAGCACCCCGCACATACGCCTCGGCCAGCGCGCCGAGCACCCCGGCCCGGAGCCGGCCCGGCGCGCCGACGGTCGGGAAACCGGCCACCACCGTGGGCGGCGCTCCGTCCGGCGAGGCCGCCTCGACGCCCCACCGGGCCGCCGCGGTAGCCGGGCCGGCGAGCGGCCCCATCACGACGACGAGCCGGCCCGGCACCGGTCCTCCGCCGCGACCGGCCTCCTTCGCGGTCGCCGGCCGCGCCACCGCGCCGCGGTCGGGCTCCGCCAGCGCCCGACCCGCCTCGGGCAGGCTGACCCGCCCGTCGACCACGGCGGCGGCCAGCCGTCCGTCGCCCTCACCCACCGAGGCCACCGGCTCCACCCCGAAGGACGACCACAGCTCGGCCAGGCCGAGCGCGGCCGCGAAGCCCATCGCCCGGGCCAGCGCCGGCCCGGGTGCTCCACCGACCTCGAAGCCGAGGTGGGGGGCGAGCGCGGCGAGGCACTGGGCCAGCCGTCGACCGAACACCGGAAATTCGCCCGTCAATCCGCGGACGACCTCGAGGGGCGCCGACGGAGACCCCGGGAAAGCGAACACCACCCCTTCGGACGGTGCCCCCGCGGTCCCTTCGGACGGTGCCCCCGCGGTCCCTTCGGACGGTGCCCCCGCGGTCCCTTCGGACAGTGCCCCCGCGGTCCCTTCGGACAGTGCCCCCGCGCGCCCTTCGGACAGTGCCCCCGCGCGCCCTTCGGACAGTGCCCCCGCGGTCCCTTCGGACAGTGCCCCCGCGGTCTGGACCAGCGCGGGATGGGGATCCCCGTCCCGGAGCGCCCGCAGCGCCCCGCTCCGCTCGGGCCCGTCGGTCGCGATGATCACCGCGCGGTGCTCCCAGGCGGTCCGGGTGGTCGCGAGGGAGTGGGCGACATCCGCGGGATCGAGATCGGAATTCTCGGCGAGATGAGACAGCAACCGCCCGGCCTGGGCCCGCAGCGCCCCCGGGCCGCGGCCGGAAATCGCCCAGGGCTCGGCCGCGGCCCGGTCCGGCGGGCGCGCCGGTCGGCCCGCCGACCGTTGCCGCGAGGACCACGAGGCGCCCGGGCCCGGGGCGTCGCCGAGGATCACGTGGCAGTTGGTGCCCCCCATCCCGAACGAGCTGACTCCGGCCACCCGGGCCCGGTCGGCGCCCGACCAGGCGAGCGGGGCGGCCGCAACCTCGAGGCGACGGTCGTCGAGCCCGAGCCTCAGATCGGCGGACCGGAAGTTCGCCTGGGCCGGTATCTGCCCGTGCCGCAGGCCGAGCACCGTCCTGAGCAGCCCGGTCAGGCCGGCCGCGCCTTCGAGGTGGCCGACGTTGGCCTTGGCCGACCCGACCGTGAGCCGATCGGCACCGGTCCGCGAGCCGGCGAAGGCCGCCCCCAGCGCCGCTGCCTCGGCCCGGTCCCCGACCGTGGTACCGGTGCCGTGCAGCTCGACGTAGTCGACCTCGGCCGCGGTGATGCCCGCCTGCTGGTGGGCCCGCTCGATGACCGCCCGCTGCGCCGCCGGGTCGGGCACCCAGACGTCGGCGCCCCGGCCGTCGTTGTTGGTCGCACTGCCCAGCACGACGCAGTACACGTCGTCGCCGTCGGCGATCGCGGCCGACAGCGCCTTCACGACGATCAGGACCCCGCCCTCGCCGCGCACCGTGCCGTTCGCCCGGGCGTCGAACGGCCGGCACTGCCCGTCAGGGGACAGCACGCCGAAGCCGGCCGCCCGCGTGGCGCTTTCGGGAGCCAGGTTGAGCTGGACCCCGCCGACCAACGCCGCGGTGGCCTCCCCGGCCCGGATGCTGGCGGCGGCCAGGTGCAGGGCGACCAGCGAGGACGACTGCCCGGTGTTGACCGTCAGACTCGGGCCCCGCAGATCGAGGGCCCGGGACAGGCGACCCGCGATCAACGCGTTCTGGACCCCCGGAAAGGTTGGCCCGGCCACCCCGCCGGGCCCGGCGTCCTGCAGCAGCAGGGCGTAGTCGTCCGCCATGGCCCCGACAAAGACCCCGACGGATCGACCGGCCAGCTCGGCCGGCACGATGCCGGCGTCCTCCAGGGCCTCCCATCCGAGTTCCAGAATCAGACGCTGCTGCGGGTCCATGGCCGCCGCGTCCCGCGGCGGTATCCGGAAGAAATCGGCGTCGAAATCCGCGACCGCGGGCAGGAAGCCGCCCCGGGTCGACCGGAAAGCATCAGCCGGCCCGCCGGGGCCGGGCGGCTCGGTCGCCCCTCGTCCGGGGGGCGGCTCGGTGATCGCGCAACCGGCCTCCGCGAGCAGCCGCCAGAACTCGGTCGGGTCGGCGGCCCGCGGGAGGCGGCAGGCCACACCGATCACCGCGACCGGCTCGCCGCCCGACCTGGTCGACGCGGCGGCGGGACGTTCGGGAACAGTCACTATCACTCCGGTCCGAGAGAACGCGGCCGGGACGGCCGGAAATGCCTAGTTGACCCGTCGTTCCATTCCCTGCCAGTACCTTTCCCGCAGGATCCGGCGCATGATCTTCCCGCTCGGGTTCCGGGGCACCCTGTCCACGATTTCGTAACCGGTCGGAAGCTTGTAGGCGGCCAGTTCGGTACGCAGGAAGACGGTCAGCTCCCGGGGACTCGCGACCCGCCCCTTCCGGAACGCGACAAAGGCCCGGACCGTCTCACCCCACAGCTCGTGCGGGGCTCCGACGGCTGCCGCCTCCAGAACCGCCGGGTGCTTGGCCAGCGCATTCTCGACCTCGGCGGGATAGACATTCTCGCCGGCGACGATGATGGTGTCCTTGATGCGATCCGAGATGTAGAGGAACCCGTCCTCGTCCAGGTGGCCGGCATCGCCGGTGTGAATCCAGCCGTCAATCAGGGTTTCGCTGGTGGCCAGGGGCTGCTGCCAGTAGCGCAGCATACGGGCCGGGGTCCGGATACGCACCTCGCCGACGGTCCCGGGCCCCACCGGGCCCCCCTCGGGATCCACGATGGCGACCTCCACACCCGGGTACGGCCGGCCGGCCGCTTTCAGCCGCACGCTCCCGATCACGTGCGCCGCGGGCGGCAGGCACACCGCCGTGTTCCCGGTCTCGGTCAGCCCGTAGATCTGGGCGAAATGGCAGCCGATCACGGCGATGCATTCCTTGAGAAGGTTCTCCGAGATGGGAGCGCCGCCGTACACGATCTTGCGCAGGGAACGGAAGTCGGCGGCGACGACGCCCGGCTCGGCCAGCAGCATCTGCAGCATGGCCGGCACCACGCAGGCCGTGGTGACCGCGCGGTTCCGGATCAGGTCGGCCGCCGCCCGCGGGACAAAGGTGCGCATGACCACATTGGTGACGCCGGCGTTGAAGCCCTGGGTCGCCCACCAGAGGCCCCCGACGTGGAACCCGGGAATGCCGATCAGGCTGACGTCGTCGGGGCGCCAGTCGATCCAGTCGAGACCCTCGGCGGCCAGCGCGTCCCGGATCCGGAAGAAGCTGCGGTGGGCCAGGACGACGCCCTTGGGCAGGCCGGTCGTGCCGCTGGTGTAGAGCTGCGCCACGGCGTCGTCGTCGCCGGTCCCCGGGTCGAGGTCCTCGTCGGTCTGGCCCGCGCACCAGTCCCCCGCCGACCAGTCACCGCCACCGCCCGCCGGCCCGTCCCCGGGCGGCCCGTCCCCGGGCGGCCCGTCGACGCGGACCAGGATCGGTGGCCGGGCCAGGTCCCGGTACACCTCGTCGACCGGGCCCCGGAACTCCGGCTCCACCAGCAGCAGCCGCGCCGTGGAGTCGCGCAGAATGTGGCGCACCTCCGCCGCGGTCAGTCGCCAGTTGATGGGAACGAGGACAGTTCCACTCTTGGCGCAGGCGAACAGGAGGCGGTAGTAGTCCTCCGATTCCTTCCCCAGGTACGCCACCCGGGAGCCCGGCTGCAGGCCTGATGCCAGGATGGCGCGGGCCCACCGGTTGCTCCGCCGGTGCAGGTCGGAGTACGTGACCCGGCGGTCCTCGCACCGAACAGCCGGGTGGTCCGGTCGGTGCCGCGCGTGGAAGGCGATGCTGGCCTGCAGCGTCCGCGGCCGCGGGTGGTAAGCGCCCGGCTGGTCGGCGGCGGACGCCATCACGCCGGTTCCCCGGAGGCGGTCGCGGGAACGTCCCGGTGACCCGCGGAACCGGCGCCGGTCGGCGGCCCCGCCAACTCCCGTTCGAGAAATTCCGCCAGCCGGTCCACCGACGGGTGGTCGAAGACGACCGCGGCCGGCAACGGCATCCGCAACGTCCCTTCCAGCGAATTCTTGAGTTCGACGGCGACGAGTGAATCGAGCCCGAGTTCCGCGAATCGGGCGTCGGCCGCGATGTCCTGGGCCCCCTCGAAACTGAGGGCCGCCGCGACCCGGGCCCGGAGCAGATCGCCGAGGGCCGCCGTGCGGTCCCCCCGGGGCAGGGCGAGCAGAGCCTCCAGGTCGACCTCTTCGTTCACCTGCTCGGCGGGGGTGGTGACCAATCGGTACAGGGCCTGGGGAATCGACCGGGTGGTCATGACCCGGTCCCAGTCGAATTCGCCGGCCACGACATGAGGCCCGGGCTGGGCGATGGCCGCCATGAACGCCCGGGCCCCTTCCGCGGGCGGGATGAAGGCCATCCCCTGGGCGACGACACTGGCCGCGTGGCGGTCCGTCAGCGCCGCTCCCATCCCGGCTTCGGCCCACGGTCCCCAACTGATACTCGTACCCGGTAGCCCCTGGGCGGCCCGCCACTGCATGGTCGCGTCCATGAACGCGTTGGCGGCCGCGTAGTTGGCCTGGGTCGTCGTCCCGACCACCGAGACGACGGACGACTGGGCCGCGAAGAACCGCAGTTCGGGAAACGCGGACAGGCCCGCGTGGAGCAGCCAGGTGCCGTACGCCTTGGGACCCAGCACGGTCTCGAAGTCGGGCCACGTCGTGGCGGACAGGGGCCGGTCGGCGAGGACCCCCGCCCCGTGGATGACACCCCCCAGCGGCCACGCCGACCGCCGGAGATCGGCCAGGATCCGCTCGACGTCCGCTTCGACCGCGATGTCCCCCCGATAGACGGTCAGGTGGACGCCGTCCCCGAGGCCGCGTTGCACCTCGGCCACCTGCGCCGCCGGTAGGTCGCGCCGGCTGACGAAGGCGAGCCGCCGGGCCCCACGCCGCACCAGTTCCCGCGCGCAGGCCCGGCCGAGGCCGCCGAGGCCCCCGGTGACGAGGTAGGTCTCGGCCGGCGAGATCGCCGGCGGCTCGGGCGCCCCGGCCTCATCCGGGAAGGCGACCACCAGCTTGCCGATGCTGGCCCCCCGGCTCAGGACGCCGAACGCCTCCTCGATGTCGTCGACGTCGTACTCGGTAGTGGACGCGCCGCGCAGCCGACCTTCCGAGATGAGACCGGTCACCGTGCGCAGGATCTCCTGGCTGATCTTGAGCAGCGTGTCCTCGGGAAACTCACTCAGATCGAAGTTGTGGTACCTCACGTCCGGCCGGGCCGCCCGCATCTCCTCGGCCGACCAGGCGCCGATCTTGCCGAGCTCGATGAACCGGCCGCCGGGGGCGAGACTGCGCAGCCCGGCCGGGATGTACTCCCGGTTGAGGCTGTTGAGGACGATGTCGACTCCGGCGCCCCCGGTCAGGCGGGCGATGTCGGCGGCGAAGTCGAGCGTGCGGGAGTTCATGATGTGCTCCACGCCGGCGGCCCGGAGAAACGCGTGTTTGCCCGGGCTCGCGGTGGCGAAGACCGTGGCCCCGGCCAGGTGGGCGAGCTGGACCGCGGCCTGGCCCACCCCGCCGGCCGCCGCGTGGATCAGGACCTTGTCGCCGGCCCGGAGGCCGGCCAGTTGGTGCAGGGCGTAGTGAGCGGTGATGAACGCGGTCGGCAGCCCGGCCGCCTCGGCGAACCCGATCGCCGCCGGCTTGCGGACCGCCGCGGCCGAGGGCACGGTGATGAGCCGCTTGAGACAGCCGTGGAAGCTGACGACGACCTCGTCACCGACCCGCAGCGTCGCGTCCGGCCCGGCGGCGACGACCCGGCCGGCGCCCTCCAGCCCGAGCGGCAGCGGAACGTACGCGACCCCCCGCTCCTCGGCGTCCTGTTTGAGCAGGCCCAGCACGTTGAGCGCGTCCTTGAAATTGAGGCCGGCCGCGCGGATCCGCACCTGGAGCTCGTCGCCCTCGGGAGCGGGCGGGATCTCCGCCACGGCCGCCTTCACGTTCCTGAACTCGCCGTAGCCGTCCAGGCGGAGCTCGACGTTCCCGGGCCCGGTCGCGGTCCGCTGGGTCGAGGTGATCCGTCGGACGTGGCGGCCGCCGGCCCGCAACGCGACCTGGAACTCGTCGGCCTCCGCGTGGGCCCATTCGTCGAGCAGGTCCCGATGGTCCGCCTCCCCCGGCGCCAGGTCGACCAGGGTCGGGCGGAAGGCCGGGTATTCCATCGCCAGGGACAGCGCAAAGCCCCACAGGCTGGCCGCCGCGAGGTGCCCACCGTCGCCCGGTTCGTCGCCCGCCACGAGCTGGGCACCCCGGGTCACCAGCCAGAGCCGCTGCCCGCGGCCGAACCGGGTCCGCTCCAGCTCCGCGACCAGCGCGAGCAGCGCCCGGTAGTTCCGTTCGAACTCCGCCCCGAAGCGGGTCCGGCCCGGTGGGCCGGGCTCCGGGCGCCAGAACCAGCACACGTCCGGCCGGCCCTCGGTGAGGTGGCCGGAAGCGCCGGCCGCGTCGGGCGCGAAGATCAGCCGAGCGCCGGTCTGCCCCGCGTGCCGGACCAGGTCGGCCTGCCCGGCGGCGTCGGCCCCGACCACCAGGACCTCCGGCCGGCCGGCCGGGTCAAGCGGCGGCCGGGCGCGCCGAATCCAGCGGGTGGTGTGGAACGGTCGCCCACCGGGGGTCCGGGCGTGCGCGACGCGCCGCACGGCCAGCCCCTCCAGCACGCAGACCGGGCGGTCGCCCTCGAGGAGGACCAGGTCGAGGGAGACGACCGGATCGCCGGCGGGGACCGCCGGAGCGAGTCGGATGACGCTCCGCAGGGTCGGCCCCTTCGGCTTTTTCATCAGCCGGATCCGGGCGAACCCGATCGGCAGGTAGGTGCCGACCAGCAGGTCGGACAGCGACTGCATGGCCGCGTCGAGAACGGCCGGCGGCAGGTGTTCGGCCGGCCCGGGGTCGATCCCCCGCACGAGCGCGGACGCCCGGTCGGTCCCGAGGCGGGTTGTCCGCTCCAGCCGCTGAAAGGTCGGCCCGTACCGCAGTCCCCGGGCCGCGAAGTCGGCGTAGATCTCTTCCGACCACCGCGATTCCCCACCGGCCTCCGGTCCACCGTCGAGGGGTCCGGCGCCGAGAGGTCCGCCGCCGCCCGGCGCGGTTCCGGCGACCAGTCGCGCGAGCACGGCGCCGGTCGGGTCCCCGTCGTCCGCCCGGTCCCGGTCGGAACCCAGGCGGGCCACCGCGTGGCACCGCTCGATGACCCGGTCCGGAGGGCCGGTCACGCTCACGATCTCCACGTCGGCCCCGCCGTCGGGCCGGGCCCGGGCCCGGGTCCGCAGCAGGGTCGTCCCGTCCCCGGCCAGCAGCAGTGCCTCGCGGATCTCCAGGTCCAGCAATGGCCTACGGGTCTCCCCGTACAGGGCGTCCTGGAGCGCGAACAGTATCTCGACGAAACCCGCCGCCGGGAAGACGACCTTGCCCAGGACCACGTGCTCGGCCAGGTAGGACGGCTGGTCGGGCGCGAGGTGAGCGGTGAACTCGCGGCTCGCCGAAGTCGGGTCGGTCCCCGTCTCGACCCCCAGCAACGGATGGCCGGCGCGACCGGGCCCGGTCGAACGACCCGCACCGGCCCCGCCCGGGCCCGGCCCGCCCGCACCCGCCCGGCCGTCCCGGGTCGGGAGCCAGTACCGGGCCCGGTCGAACGCGTAGGTCGGCAGGGCCGTACGACGGCCGGCGCTCCCCCGGTGGACGTCCCGCCACGAGACGGGCAGACCGGCGGCGTACCCCTCGGCCAGCGACCGGACGACCGTCGACCCGTCGGTCTCGCCGGGCCGCATGCTGGCCAGCCACACGTGGTCCCCCGGGACCGGCACACAGCGCCGGCCCAGCGCGGTCAGCGTCGGTGCCGGGCCCAGCTCGATGAACGCGTGCTCGCCCCGGCGCGCGAGGGTGCGCATACCGCCCGCGAAGTCCACCGGTTCGCCAAGCTGGCGCACCCAGTACTCCGGATCCGCCATCTCGCCGGCCGCCACCACCCGCCCGCTGAGATTGGACACGATCGTGATTTCCGGATCGCGAAAGGTGATGTCCTGGACGGCCGCGCGGAAGGCCGGCGACACCTCGCGCATCAAGGGCGAGTGGAAGGCGTGCGACACCGGCAGGCGCTGGGTGCCGATCCCGCGCGCCGCGAGGCCCCGCGTCACGTCCTCCAGGGCCGCGCGGCCGCCCGAGATCACGCACTGACCGGGCGCGTTGAACGCCGCAAAGGCAAGATCCGCGTGGCCGGCGAACAGGGGGGCGACCTCGTCGCTCGCGGCCCGCACCGCGACCATCCCGCCGGGCGCCGCCACCGACTGCATCAGCCGGCCGCGGGCGGCGACCAACGCGACCGCGTCCGGCAGGGACAGGACCCCCCCGACGGCCGCCGCCACCACTTCGCCGATGCTGTGCCCGATCAGCACACTCGGGGCGATGCCCCATGACCGCCACAGGGCGGCGGCCGCATATTCGAGGCAGAACAGCGCCGGCTGGGTGTAGCCGGTCTGGTGGAGCTGTTCGGCGTCGCCGTCCCGGCCGAGCATCAGAGCCGCGATCGAGCGCCCCAGCCGCGGCCGGAACAACGCGTCGCCCGCGTCCACGGCGTCGCGGAAGACCGGGAACCGGGCGTACAGGGCGCGGCCCATCCCCGGGTACTGGGAGCCCTGGCCGGTGAACAGGAACGCCGCCCGGGTGAACGGCCGCCGGGCGGACCGGTCGCCGTCGGCCGCCAGGTCGGCCTGGGCCGCCACCAGCAGGGCGTCCAGCTCGGCCCGGCTGCTCACCGGGCCGGCGACCCGCTCGGCGAAGTGGGCCCGCCCGACATTGCCCGCGTAGCAGAGGTCGGCCACGCTCGGCTCCGGTCGGTCGGCGAGGAATCGGCGGAGGTTGTCGACCTGCCGGCGCAGGGCCGCGGTGGTCTTCGCGGACACCGTGAACACGTGCGGCCCGGTCGGCCCGGAGGGTTCGGGGGCCCGCCCCCCGGTCCGGGCCGGCCTCGGGGCCTGCTCCAGCACCGCCGTCGCGATGGTGCCGGCGAACCCGAAAGAGTTGACGAGGGCCCGGTGGCGCTCGCCGGGCCAGCGGTGCCCTTCGATCGGTACCGTCACGGGGTAGGTGTCCCACGGGATGTGCGGCGACGGCGTCTCCAGATTGAGGTGGGCGTAGATCTCCCCGTGGTGGAGCTGCAGCGCCGTCTTGATGACCCCACCGATCCCGGCGGCCGCCTCCATGTGGCCGACGTTCGTCTTCAGCGAGCCGACCGTCACCGGGTCGGCCGGGCTGTGGGAATCGCCGAAGACCGTCCGGATCGCGCCCAGCTCGATGGGGTCGCCGAGCGCCGTTCCGGTGCCGTGCGCTTCCACGTAGTCGATGTCGCCGGGCGTGACCATGGCGCTGGCCAGTGCGGCCTTCATGACCGTTTCCTGCGCCGCGCCGTTGGGGGCGGTCAGGCCGGCGCTGCGGCCGTCCTGGCGGACCGCGGTCCCGCGCACCAGCGCGATCACCGGATCGTCGTCCCGCAATGCGTCCGACAGCCGTTTCAGCACCACCGAGCCGCAACCCTCACTCCGGCTGTAGCCGTCGGCGGCCGCGTCGAAGGTCTTGCAGCGCCCGTCGGGAGCCAGCATGTTCGCCTGCGACAGAATGATGTGCAGCCGCGGGTGGTGGATCACGCTGACCCCGGCGCACAGCGCGATGTCGCACTCGCGCCGCCGGAGGCCCTCGGTGGCCAGATGCAACGCGACCAGCGAGGACGAGCACGCGGTATCGACCGCGATGCTGGGCCCCTGCCAGCCCAGAAAGTAGGACAGCCGGCCCGGTACGGCGCTGTGGGCGGTGCCGGTACCCAGGTAGGCATCCAGGTCCTCGTCGGCCAGCTCGGCCATCTCGAAGGCGTAGTCCGCCGCGCCGACCCCCACGTACACCCCGCCCAGCACGTTACGCGGGTCGGTCGGATCGATTCCGGCGTCCTCCAGCGCCTCCCAGGCGGTCTCCAGGACCAGCCGCTGCTGGGGGTCGACGTACCGGGCCTCCTTCGGTGAAATGTTGAAGAACCGCGCGTCGAACCGGTCGAGCGCGGCCAGGAATCCGCCCCCGGTGGTGCGCACCTTGCCCCGCTCGTCGCCGACCGCGAGGTAGGCGTCGGCGTCCCACCGGTCGGCCGGGATCGGTCCGGTGCCGGAGCGGCCGGCCCGCAGCGCGGCGGCGAAGCCGGCCCGGCTCGTGCTGCCGCCGGGGAACCGGAGGCCGATGCCGACCAGGGCGATGGGCTCGTACTTCTCGAGCAGCAGTTCGGCCAGCAGCGCTTCGCGGTCGGCGCCGGAAACCCGGTCCGCGCCGGGTACGGCGGCCGGAGCGTCGGACGGGGTGGCCGGCTGGGTCGCCGGCGGGGGAATCGACACCGTGGCTCCTTCCTGAGGGCGGGGCCGCCGTTCGACCGGGGGCTTCATCCGGCCGGGTAGAGGTCGTTGAGCAACTGGTCGACGAGCGTCCGCCGCGCCGTCGGGGCCGGGCCCGGCCGGTCGGGGGCCGGGTCGGTGGGGAAAAGATCGGCCAGCACGCCAGTGGTGAGGCGGTCCACGAACGCGTCGAGACTCGGGTGGTTGAACAGGAGGGCCGACTCGATGTCCCGGTCGAGCTGTCGTTCGAGGCGCTGTTTGATCTCCATCACGTGCAGCGAGGTCAGGCCCAGCTCGAAGTAGTTCGCGTCCGGGGCCAGGGCGTCGGTCGGCTCCATCAGCAGGGCGCCCCGGATTTCGCCGGCGACCAGTTCGAGCAGTCCGTCGCGGCGCTCGGCCCTCGGCAGCGCGGCCAACAACGACGCGGCCCCCGACGACGGGGCCGGCTCCGCGGCGGTCGCCGGGCCGGGCGCCCGGTCGCCGACCGGCGGGTTCGTGATCGCCACGGTCACCTCGCCATCACAGTCGCCGTGCCGGTCATCTGAGTAGCCACACTCGGTGCGCAGCACGATGAGCGCGTCCCGCAGGTCGTTCCGCTCCCACTCGGTGATCTCGGTGATTTCCAGAAAACCGCGGAATCGACCGCCCGCCATCGGGGTCCGGAAGGCACTCCGAAAATCGGTGATCAGGACGTCGGGCAGCTGACGGGCCCAGAAATCTTCCATCGACCAAGCGGAGAACGGGCCGACCAGCGACTCCTTGACCATCTTGGCCAGCAGAAAGTAGAGCATCTGGTTGTAGCAGATGTTGAATTCCACCGAGTTGAAGTGGCCCGTGTCGTCGATATAGCAGGATTCGGGAATCTCGAAATCGCAGTCCACCCCGACCCGGGCCGGCTCACCTACCGCGCCCACCCGGACCCACGTGCGAGCGCTCACAAGGTACTGGCAATGCGGCCGGTACGGTCGGAGGATCTGCCCGATCAGGTCCGGATCATCGGGGTACTCGCCGATCGGGCGTTCCGCCGGCCGGCTCGTCTCCACCCGGGCCGGCGCCCGGAACGGAACGGTGGTCGGACGCATCGCCTGCTCAGCCATCGATACCGCTGTAGAATGGGTGCTCGTCGTGCACGGTGACCCGATAGGAAACGGCCGGTTCGGCGCTGGGATTGTGCAGCGCCCGATGGATCAGGCTCCTATTGTCCCAGATGATGAGGTCGCCGCTCTCGTACACCTGAAGATGGATGTTCCCGTGACGGAATGACCGGTCGAGCTGGCCGGTCTCCTCCAGCAGCCGGCCGAGCAGGTCGTCCCCGGTCCGGTGGCCGGTGCCGTCGGTCATCGCGAAGGTGAAGCCTTCGCTGTGGTAGAGAATGGTCTCGCCGGTCACGGGGTGCTGGAAGGTCGTCGGGTGGCTGACCGGCGGCGTGACCCGCTCGATGTCCCGCAGCACGTCCACGATGGGGCGGTGGACGTCCGTGGGGCGGATCTTGAAATAGTCCCGCACGCTGTGCAGCGAGCGGGTCCCGGCGATCGCCGCCCGCCGGCCGGCGGTGAGCCGCTCGTACGCCCGCCCCATGTCGATGAAATAGGTACCCCGGTTGGTCCTCGGGAGAATCTGAGGGTAGACCAGAGTCAGACCGAAAGGCCGTTTCATGAACTGGTAGTCGGCATGCCAGAACTGTCCCGTCTTCGGTACGCCAACGCTCCGGCCCGCATTCTGAAGGTTTCCGGAGACGAAAATGTTGGCGTCCGTCGGGTGGTGGTACATCGATTCGTAGTACGGTTCCGGGCGACCGAACCGTCGACCCAGCTCAACGAATCCGTGCGGGGTCAGATTCTGGTTCTTCAGGACAACGATTTTTTCGGTGTAAACGGTCTTCGCGATCGTCACAAAATCTTCATCGGTGGCGGTACTCGCGTCGAACTGATGGATCTGCATTCCGATCCCACCCCCGGACGACCGACTCACTTCCATTCGCCTCACCTTTGCGTTGGCATTCTCCGGCGTCGACCGCGGCGGGCTGGATCAGCAGTTCGCCGCGTCGATCCGCGCTATTTCGGCCGCCTTCGGAGTCGGCCGCGACCACCTTCGCAGTGAAGCACGGACACCTTACGGCCCGTCAAACTCTTCCCGTACAGATCGTTGCCGACCCCGATCCACGCACCCGAAATCGAGCGGCGCCTGGACCGATAGAATTCCTTACTAGCGCGATAGGAGATTCCTGCCGATCGAGTCGCGGAATCGGGCGATAGCCGGGCCCGGGCCGCCGGCCCGGCCGCCTCCGGTCCCGACCGCCGGTCGCGCGGCACGACCGGCCCGGTGATCCCGCTGACGGTCCCCTCGCCGCCACGCCGGTATCGTCGCTGACCATGGCACGTGATGACCGCGGCGTTACGCCGCAGAGCGAGGACTTCTCCGCCTGGTACAACGAACTGGTCACGAAGGCCCAGCTCGTGGACCGGGGCCCGGCGAAGGGCACGATGGTCATCCGGCCGTACGCCTACCGCCTCTGGGAGCTGCTGCAGGCCGAGCTCGACGGCCGGATCAAGGCCACCGGGCACGAAAACGCCTATTTCCCGTTGCTCATCCCGGAGTCGTACCTGCGCCGGGAGGCCGAGCACGTCGAGGGGTTCGCCCCCGAACTGGCGGTCGTCACCCACGCGGGCGGCAAGGAACTCGAGGAACCGCTGGTTGTGCGGCCGACCTCGGAAACCATCATCGGCGAGATGATGTCGAAGTGGATCTCCTCACACCGGGATCTGCCGTTGCTGCTCAACCAGTGGGCGAACGTCGTCCGGTGGGAACTGCGCCCCCGGATGTTCCTGCGCACCACCGAGTTCCTGTGGCAGGAAGGCCACACCGCGCACCGCGACGAGGCGGACGCGATGGCGGAGACGATGCTGGCCCTCGACATGTACGTCGAGGTCGCCCGGGACATCTGCGCCATTCCGGTGGTGGCCGGGGAGAAGACGCCCGGGGAACGCTTCGCCGGCGCCCGCAGCACCTTCACCATCGAAGGCATGATGCGCGACGGAAAGGCGCTCCAGGCCGGTACCTCCCACTACCTGGGGACGAATTTCGCGACCGCGTTCGATATCCGTTACACCTCTGACCAGGGTCGCCAGGAGCTGTGCCACACCACGTCGTGGGGCATGACGACCCGCATGATCGGCGCGGTCATCATGGCTCACGGGGATGACAAGGGCCTGGTCCTGCCCCCCAACGTCGCCCCGTACCAGGTCGTGATCGTGCCGATCGGGCGCGGCGAGCCGGGCGAGGCGACCGCCGGCGCGGCCCGCGACCTGGCCGCGACGCTCAGGGCGGCCGGGGTCCGCACCCACGTCGACCTGCGCCCGCAGCTGTCCCCCGGCTTCAAGTTCAACGACTGGGAGCTGCGCGGGGTGCCGGTCCGCCTCGAGCTCGGTCCGCGCGACCTGGCCGCCGGCACGGCGCTGATGTCCCTGCGGCTCGGCGACGAGGGCAAGCAGCCGCTCCCGCTGGCCACCGCCGCCGAGGCGCTGCCCGGCGTCCTGGCCGGGTTTCAGGAGTTCCTGCTCCGGCGGGCCACGGAGTTCCGCGAGGGTCGGACCACGACGGTCGACGACTGGCCGGCGTTCACGGCCGCCGTGACGACCGGCTGGGCGCTCGCCTTCCACTGCGGCGACGGCCGGTGCGAGGACGAGATCAAGGCCGAGACGGCCGCGACCCCGCGCTGCATCCCGCTCGACGGGCCGCCCGCCGAGGGCCACTGCGTGAAGTGCGGGAGCCCGTCCGCGTACGGCAAACGCGTGATCTTCGCCCGGGCGTACTGACCGACCCCCCGGGTGCTGGCTCGTGGGTCGATGTGGAGCAATGTGGCGCACGTCACGCGCGCTCCGATCCGGGCTCGGTAGGGCACCGTGCCGACCCTCACCCGGTAGGTCGATCGTCGGCCGCCTGTTGGAGACGACGTGCTGTGCCCGTGGGGTTCCGGGGTTGATCGCCGGCCCACAGCCGACCCGCCCACCCATCTCCTTCGCCCTAGCGGCCAACAGAGAGTGACCGATATGAGCGGACATGCGGGGAGAAGCCGCTCTTGTCATCACAACGGGTAGTCGTTAGCGTCCGCCGCACCACATCAGCAGCCGGGTCGCCACGCCGAATCCTGTCCCTGACCCGGGTGTCCCCTCCGATCACCGCATCGGGACAGGAGCGGGGGAACCACGTTTCTCCGGGCCCGGCCGAACTGGTCGCGTCCTTGGGGTGAAGTCGGCCGCGGCACCGCCCGCGGCCGGCCGGGCAACCCGGCCCGAACCCGACAGCTAACCCCGCAGGCGTACGGGAAGGATCATCGTGCCTGCGTTCCAGGTTTACTCCAGCACGCCCAAAACCCGATCTGCTGCCCCGGCCGGATCCGGACGTCCGGCCCGACCCCGGCGCGGCCGGCACCGTGACCCGATCCGCGCCGGAGTCGTGCCGGCCCGGCTCAAGGTCGCGGTCACCACCGGCACCGTCGCCGGGGGCGTCGCCCTGGCCACCATTCCCGCCCAGGCCGCCCTGGCCGGCACCCCGTCCGCCGCCACCACCACCGCCACCACGACCACCGCGGCGGCCACCCGGGCCGCGCCGCCGACGACCCGGGTCCACACCCTCCTACTGGTCGCTCCCTGGCACGCCACCGTCCGGGCCGGGGTCGCCACCCAGGTCACCTTCGGCCTGTTCCGCGGCCCGCGGCTGTACGGCGTGCCGAACCAGAGGCTGCGCATCCAGGTGCTGACCAGCAAGGGTTGGGCAACCTTCAAGTACCTGCAGACCGACCGCACCGGCTTCGCCCACTACACGGCCCGGATCCTGACCACCACCAAGGTCCGCGCCACCTACGCGGGGACCGGTACGTACGCGGGAACGGCCTCGGCCAATGTCGGAGAGCTGACCGTCGGCGCGGCGCCGGCCCGCACCACCGCCACGTCGCTGGCCACGGTCAGCACGGCGTACTCGACCAGTTCGCTGGGCGCCCGGCTGGTCTCGCTGGCGGCGTCGCACGCGGGCGCGGCCTACGTCTACGGCGGATCCGGGCCGTACTCGTTCGACTGCTCAGGGCTGGTGCAGTACATCTACGGCCAGCTCGGCCGCAGCGTTCCCCGTACCGCGCAGGCCCAGTACGACGCGTCCACGAAAATTGCGACGACCGCGGCCCGACCCGGTGACCTGGTGTTCTTCGGGGGAACGAGCAGCATTTACCACGTCGGTATCTACGCGGGCGGCGGAATGATGTGGGCCGCGCCCCACACCGGCGCGGTTGTTTCGCTGCAGAAGATCTGGACCACCGACTACCACGTGGGCCGGATTTCCTAACCCGGGCCGACTCGACGCCGGAGACCTCGGATGATCGCGCCCCAGCGATCGTCCGAGGATTCGTGCGTCACCGGGCGGAAATGCAGGCTCCGCTGATTGCCCGCTGATCGTTCGCCGGGCCCCTGGCCCCGTGTTCCACCAGGTCCGGCCCCACCGACGGCGTCGCCCGGGACGTGATCCGCGGGTTTCCGGAAATCCGCCTCAGCTGGAGACGGCCGCCGGGCGCTGGGCGACGGCGCGGCGTTCCTCGGCGGTGAGTCCGCCCCAGACGCCGGAATCCTGGCCGGAATCAATCGCCCAGTTCAGGCAGGAGCCGGATACGGAGCACGACCGGCAGACCGACTTCGCCCGCTCGATCTGCCCGACGGCCGGGCCGGTGGTCCCAACCGGGAAGAAGAGCTCAGGGTCTTCGTCCCGGCATGAGGCGCGCAGGCGCCAGTCCATTCTGCATTCCCTTCGTCGTGGTCGTGGCCTCCGAACCGCCACGTCCGCCGCATATTTACACATCCCAACACCTGCCCAATCAATCCACCAGAGCAGGGGTGTGCCCCCCTTTGCGCCCACCGCACGATCGGGGTCGGGTCCGGGCCCCGACGGACCACGCGGATGACCGCCGGGCCCGGCGGTCCACCGGCTCGGTATAGTCGAACCCGGCGCTCGGGGCGCCCCCGGTCCGCGGGAAGGGCTCAGCCCACCCGGCACGGCCGGATCACTGCTCCACCGCCCTCCTTTCGGCCTGACCACGCGGACATCAGGCACTCGAAGGGAGGTCGCGATGCCGACCGTTTCAGTACCCGAGAACGCCAGCCTCGAGCACCTGCGCGGGCAGGCCCGAACGTTGCAGCGCGCGGTGCGCGCCGGTGATCCGGACGCCGTTGCCCGGGTCGGTGCCCACGACGGGGCGTCGATCGAGCCGGCCGCCGCGTTTCCGCTCGCGCGGGCCCAGCTGGTGGTGGCCCGCGAGCAGGGCTTCACCAGCTGGGCGCGGCTCAAGCACTACTTCGACATGGTCGCCGAGCACCGGTGGGACGGGTCGGTCCCGACCGGTCCGGCGGCCGCCGCCGAGCCGATCGCCGACCGGTTCGGCCGGCTGGCCTGCCTGACCTACACCGAGGATGATCCCGAACGGTGGGCCCAGGCCCGGAGCCTGCTCGCCAAGCACCCCGAACTGCCCGCGTCGAACATCTGGGCCGCCGCGGCGGCCGGCGACCCGACCGCGCTGCGGCGGCACCTGAGCGCCGATCCGGCCCGGGCGGCCCGCCGGGGTGGTCCGTACGGCTGGCGCCCGCTGTTCTACCTGGTGTACTCCCGGCTCGACCCGGCGGTCGGTTGGCCGAGCGTCCGGGCGGCCGCCCAGCTGCTGCTCGATGCGGGCGCCGACCCGAACGAGGGCTACCTGTGGAACGGGCTACCGACCCCGTTCACCCTGCTCACCGGGGTGTTCGGCGAAGGCGAGCAGGGTCCGGCGCGGCAGCCGGCGCACCCCCACGCGGCGGCCCTGGCCGCCCTCCTGCTCCACGCGGGCGCGGACCCCAACGACGGCCAGACCCTTTACAACCGGATGTTCCGGCCCGCGAACGATCATCTGCGCCTGCTGTTCGACCACGGGCTGGGCACCGGGGACGGCGGGGTCTGGCGGGCCCGGCTCGGCGACGCCGTCGATTCCCCGGCCGCGATGCTGCGCGATCAGCTCCGGTGGGCCATCGACCACGATTTCGCCGAGCGGGTGGAGCTGCTGGCCGGCCACGGCGTAGACCTGCGCTCCCCGTTCCCGGCCGACGGCCGGACGCCGGTCGAGGTGGCGGTCCGGTCCGGCCGTCGGGCGCTCGTCGAGACGCTCGTCGCCCACGGCGCGCCGCGGCCGGACCTCCGGCCGTTGGACGCATTCGTCGGCGCCGCGCTGGCCGCCGACCGGACCGAACTTGACCGGCTGACCGCCGCCCATCCCGGGATCGGGGCCCGGGCCCGCCGGCGGCGGCCGGGACTGGTGGTCTGGGCGGCCGCGGACGGCCGGACCGACGCGGTCCGGCTGCTGGTCGCCCGGGGCTTCGATGTGAACGCCCTGGGCCGGGGGGACACCCCCGTCGAAGGGCGATGGGAGACCGCGCTGCACCAGGCGGCCCACCACGGCAACGTCGAGCTGGTCCGGGTGCTGCTCGGTCTGGGCGCCGATCCGGACCTGCGCGATGCCCGGTTCGGGGGCACCCCGTTGGACTGGGCCCGCCATTCCGATCAGCGCTCGGTGGCCGCGGTCCTGGCCCCGATCACCGCGCCCCTACCGGCGGGCGACTGACCGGCGGGCGACCAGCCGGCTTCGGGCCGGTCAGGCCGGTTGGGCGACCAGCTCCACGGTGACCGTGAGCCGCCGGGCCACCATGCCCTTGAACCTCGTGACCCCGAAGGCGTGGCGGTCGATCGTCGAGTGGGCCGTGAACCGCACCACGCCCGATTCGTCGACCACGAAACCGGCCGGGACGTCGACCACCACCGACACCGGGGCGGTGACACCGTGGGCGGCCAGCTCGCCGGTCACCGTCCAGCGACCGTCCTGCTCGGTCACGGCCGTGCTGCGGAAGTCGATCGAGGGGTGGGCCGCGACATCGAGCAGATCAGCGGACTTCACGTGCCGATCGCGTTTGGCGTTCCGGGTGTCGAAGCTGTCCGCGTCGATCACGGCGGTCACCGTGGAGGCGGTGGCCGGCTCGGCGACCACGATCGCGCCCTGGGCGACCGCGAAGGTCCCCCGCACAGCGGACAGTCCGAACATCCCGCGGGTGACGAACCGGACGATCGAGGCGGCCGGGTCTATCACGTAGGCCCCGGGCGGCGCGACCGGTCCGGTGGCCGCGGGCTGCGCTGTATCGGCCATGAGGCCCTCCCCCTGCTCGCCTGACCGGTGCCGACCGGACCGGATGATGTGTCCAACCTGACCAGTATTCCCCGGGTCGATAATCAGGACACCCCACGGTTCGTGGGGCCGCGCAACAGCCGGCAGTTCGCGGTCGCGGCTGGTCAGATCTCGACGATGCCCAGATCGACCACCGCAGCTCCGGTGCATCCGTCCGGCGCCGCCACGTGCAGTTCCACGCGGGTGTCGGCCAGGAGGTCCTCGATCACCCGCAAGGGCACGTGGACGTCCCCCTTGGCCCCGATGGGAAAGTACCGCATCGGGTTCCCACCCCGGACGAGGATCACACAGATCATCTCGTCGAGGGTGTTCCCGCCCCGGAAGTAGACCGGCTGGGCGGTGACACCCCGCGGCACCTGGTAGGTCAGGGCCGGATCGAGCAGGAACGGCGCGTCCAGGCCCTGCCCCGTGAACGGGAAGATGCCCTGCAGGAAGCGGGTCGTGGAAGGCACAATCCTCCTCGGATCTCCTCGGATCTCCTCGAACGGTCCCGGAGCAAACGAATGCCGGGACCGTCCGACGATCCTCCCACCGGTCGGGGCCGCGGGTCCGCCGCGCACCGCCCCGTCGCGCGTCGTACGGTCGGCGAACATGAACCTCAGTCGAGTTAGGCGGGTCCGGCGCGGACTCGGCCAGGACGCGCGTTGGGTCGCGGGGGCCTTCCTGACCAGCGGGATCGCCCACCTGGCCAGACCGTCGCTCTTCCACCCGGCGATGCCCCGCTACCTGCCCCGGCACCGGGAACTGATCTACGCGAGCGGGGTCGCCGAGCTGGCCTGCGGTGCGGGCCTGCTGACGAAGCAGCGGTGGGCCGGCCCGGCCAGCGCCGCCCTGCTGCTCGCGGTCTGGCCGGCCAACCTCCAGATGGCGGTGGACGCGACGACCCGGGCCCGCGGGCGCGGCTACCCGGCCGCCGACGTAACCCGGGCCGCGGGCCTCTGGGCCCGCATGCCGGCCCAGATTCCCATGATCAAGGCGGTCCTCGCCGTTCACCGCGACACCCGGTGAAGGAGGTGAAGGAGGTGAAGGAACAGTCAGCGGCGAAACGGCGACGCGGGCCCGGTGATCGGTGACGACCTGGATTCACCGGCTGGATGAACCCGGCCCGGGCCCGCGGGTGGCGGTGAAGGACCTCATCGCGGTCGCGGGCCTGCCGACCACCGCCGGCTGCCCGGCGTATGCCGAACGCCATCCCGACCCGGCCCCGGCGGACGCGGCCGTCGTCGCGGCGCTGCGGGCGGGGGGCGCCCGGATCGTCGGCACGACCACCCTGCACGAACTGGGCCTGGGTCGGACCGGCATCAACGCCTGGTACGGGACGGCCCGCAATCCGCTGGATCCGCGCCTGATCCCGGGCGGCTCATCGAGCGGCAGCGCGGTGGCGGTCGCGGCCGGGGAGGCCGACCTCGGCGTGGGCACCGACACCGGCGGCTCGATCCGGATCCCGGCCGCGTGCTGCGGGATCGCCGGGCTCAAGACGACCCTCGGGCGGGTGTCCCGCCAGGGCGTCGTGCCGACGGCACCGTCGCTCGACACGGTCGGTTTCCTGGCCCGCGACGTGGCCGGGCTGTGGACCGCGATGCGCCTGGTTGAGCCGGACTTTCCGGACGAGGCCACCACCCGGGCCCGCCACCCACGGGCCGACCGCCCGGTCATCGGCCGGGTGCGCGGCCGGGCGATGCCCGCGTTGGAAGCGGCGGTGGACCGCGCCCTGGCCGCGACCGGCTGGGCGGTCGACGATCTCCGGTTGCCGGGGTTCGCCGCCGCTGAGCAGGCCAACTACGCCATCAACACGGCCGAGGCGGTCGAGCGGTACGGGTGGATGCTCGACCGGCCGGACCAGGTCGGCGCCGATGTGGCCGAACGGCTCCGGGACGGCCGGTCCGTGGACCGAGCCGCCGCCGACGCGACCGCGCGGGCCTGGCGGGGTGAACTGGTCGCCGCGTTGCGCCCTGTCGACCTGGTGGCGCTCCCGACGCTCACCGCTCCCCCGCCGCGGTTGGACGCGTTGGCTGCGCCGTTCGGCGGCCTGACCCGGCCGATGAACCTGGCCGGCGGGCCGGCGCTGGCCGTCCCACTCCCCGGCGGACCGGGCTACAGCCTCCAGCTCATCGGGCCGCACGGCTCTGAAGACCGGCTGCTCGCCGCCGGCCGGGCCGTCGAACGGGCCCGGCCGGTGGGCTGACCCGGCGGCCGCGCCGGCCCGGCGGCCGCGCCGGAACCGCCCGTCGGAGCGGGCCGCCGCGGCTCCCGGACCCCGGCCGGCGGCGGCCCGCCGCCGGGCCGCTGGCCGGACCGGCGACGACGGCGGGTCAGCCAACCGATCGGCCGGCCGACGAGCCGGCCCAGTCCCACGACCGCCTGACCCAGCCCGGCGACCAGCCGGCGGACCGACCCGCCCGGCGGGACGAACCGGTTCCGGGCCGGTCGATCGGGCCCCGGCTCCGGCGGTCGGGGCCATTCCTCGGCCAGCCGGGTGCGCAGCGCGACGGCGGTGACCCCGAGCTCGCGCAGGATGGCGGCCCCGACCCCGCCCGGCACCGAGTTCACGCCGAGCAGCAGGGCGTCCGGTCCGTAGCGGGGCCGGGAACGCGACCCGAACCGTCCCCGGGGCTGCCCGCCGACCGGCTGGCCGGCAACCGTCGGCGCCGCCCGGCGTCCGAGTCGCAGCGACTGCCGGGCCTCGCTGGTCAGCCGCGGGTGCGACCGCCCCCGGCGACCTCGCGGGAGCGACTCCCCGGGATCGGGGGCGAACGCGTGCGGGCCGAAGGTGGCCTCGACCCGCCGCCGTACCTCGTCCAGATCGATGCCGATGGACCGCAACGCTTCGGCGTCCCCGGGCGTGAAGCCGTCCGCCCGGTCGGTCGGGCGTCCGGGCGTCCGCTGCCGGACCAGGGCTTCGACGTCCGACCGGGTCACGTTCAGATCGGCCAACGCGCGAGCCGGCGCTCCGGATTCGGATCGCAGCAACGCGAGCAGCAGGTGGCCGCTGCTGATCGCGGGATGGTTCATCCGCAGAGCCTCGTAGCGCGCCGCGACGACCACCCGCCGGGCATCGGGCGTGAACCGGCCGACCCTCATGGCCGGCCGTCACCGGAGCCCCGGCCGCCGCCGTACTTCTTGTGCACGGCCTGGCGGCTCACCCCCAGGACCTCGGCGATCGCCTGCCACGACCAACCGTGGACGCGGGCGTTGCGGACCTGGATGCGCTCGAGCTGGTCGAGCAGGCGGCGCAGCGCGACGACCGCCCGCAGCCCGGTGGCCGGATCCTGGCTGTCGACGTCTCTCGCCATGTCGATGACCTGATTCATGGTTGTCACCCTAGGTTGACAACGTCGAGACTGTCAACCTAGGTTGCGCCCAGGGGGGCCTCCTCCCGTTGATCGCCGTACGCCTCGCCTCGCCGGGCCGGGCTCGGCGATCACCGGCTGGGAGGTGAAGAATGTCTGACCATGGCGCCGAATTACAACGACCAGATCATTGCCGAGTTTCACGCGAACAGCGGAAAGGTCGCGTCGTTCGGAGACGTCCCCCTCATCCTGCTGACCACCACCGGCGCCCGGACGGGCGCCCGGCGCACGACGCCGTTGCGGTGCTTCCCGGACGGCGAGCGGATCTTCGTCATGGCGTCCGCCGGCGGCGCGCCGAAGCACCCGGCCTGGTTCCACAACCTGGTGGCTCACCCCGAGGTGACGGTCGAACTGGGCACCGGCACGTTTCCGGCGACCGCCGCCGTGGCCGAGGCCGCCGAGCACGACCGCCTTTACGCGGCCGTCACGCCGGAGGTTCCGATCTTCGCCGAATACCAGGAGAAGGCGGCGCCGCGGGTCATACCGGTCGTCACGCTGACGGCGCCGGGCCTGTCGGTCTGAACGCGGGCCCGGTCCGGGAGAATCACGGGCGTGGGCAACGGCATCGAGATCCGGGCGGCGACCGGGGCGGACTGGCCCGCGATCTGGCCGTTCATGCGGGACATCGCCGCGGCTGGTGAAACGTTCAGCTGGGATCGGGACGTGAGCGAGGACCGGGCCCGGGTCAGGTGGCTGCCGCCGCCGCCCGGCGGCGCCCTGGTCGCCGTGGACCCGGCCGGCACGGTACTCGGCACAGCCACGTTCTCGGCGAACCAGGGCGGCCCCGGCTCGCACGTGGCCAACGCCGGGTTCATGGTCGACCCGGCCCAGGGCGGCCAGGGGGTGGGGCGGGCGCTGGGCGCCCAGGTACTGGTGGCCGCCCGGGCCGCGGGGTTCCGGGCCATGCAGTTCAACGCGGTGGTCGAAACGAACACCCGGGCGGTCGCGCTGTGGCGGTCGCTGGGCTTCGAGGTGATCGGAACGGTGCCGGCGGCGTTCGCCCACCCGGCCCACGGTTACGTCGGCCTGCACGTCATGTACCGACCGCTCTGATCGGACCGGCGCCGGGGACCGGACCGGCCGGGAGGTCCGGTCAGACCGGAAGCGCTGGCTGGCCGGGGCGCAGCGACGACCGGCCGGCGGTCCAGGCCGGCACGACCGACCGGGCCCAGCGTTCCTCGACGGCCATCGCCGCCTGGGCGCCGAACACGACGTCAGCGGCCAGGGCCGGGGTGTCGCGCACCAGCCCGGCGGCCAGGTCGTGGGCGGCGACCGATTCGTGGTGGGCGTCCGCGACGACATGCACCTCGTAGAAGTGCCGGCCGGCGGGACCGACCCCCAGCCGGCGCAGCGCCCCCACCGCCCGGGCCATCGGTTCCACCGAGGTCATCTCGAAGCAGGCCAGGTGACCGACGAGCGCACCCCGCCAGCGGCGGTGCAGGCCGAGGAACGACGGCAGGTTGACCGTGGCCAGCGTGGTCCCCGGTACCCGATCAAGGTAGGCCCCGTAGGACGGGTCCAGCCCGAGCGTGGTCATGGTCAGGCCGAACAAGGTCTGGTGCATGTCGCGCTCGAGGCCCGCGCCGTACTCGTCAGCCTGGATCTCGACCAGGGCCGCCTTGGCCCGACCGGCCAACCGAGGGATGGCGAAGGTGTGGGGATCGGCCTCTTTGAGCTGGTAGATCGAACGGTGGACGGCGAACTCCCGAAAGTCGGCGAGCGTCGCCCGACGGTCCAGGAAGTCCGAGACGGAGGGACCGTCACCGGCAGCGATGACGGCGGTCAACACATCGGGGATATCGTCCGCCTGGATCGTCGCGCCGGCCCACGACTGGGCGGTGACGGCCCGCAGCTCGGCCAGGAACCGCTGTTCGAGGCCGGCCCGCAGCGCCAGCAGCGACGGCTCCCATTCCCAGCCGTCGTCGACGTCGGCGAAGCCGCGGTAGTGCAGTTCGTAGAGGCAGTACAGGGCGAGTGCCCCGTCCTCGCCGGACAGCACGTCGTCCGCGGGTGCGGGCCACCCGCGCAGCGTCCCCGGCGCGCCCCGCAAACGCGCGGCCAGGTACTCGGTCAGCCGCCCGCGCTCGGCCGGGAAGTGACCCGGGGCCTGCTGGGCCGGCGTGAGGACGGCGCCGTAGCGGGTCGCGATCCCAGGACCGGTCGCGGGAATCGTGGTCGGCATGGAGAACCCCCCGTCCGCGCGTCCGTATGGCCGGGAAGGTCCCGACGCGACGGGTCTGGCGGTTACAGGGTTTGTCATGCGCGGTGTCGGACGCGTTAAACGCCTCCCGATTTGTCGGATGGGACTCACCGACTTTCGCCCCACCCGCGTGCCAGCGGTGGCGGAACCGAGCCGCGGGGCTCAGCCCAGCTCGTGGCCGACGGTCCGGTCGACGTTCTCCGGGATCTCTCCCGTGAAGTCGTCGCCGGTCGTCAGGGTCCCGGACGGTTCGAACATGAGGATCGAGCCGCCGGGCGACGACGGCTTATGGGTCGTGCCCTTCGGCACGACGAACGTGTCGCCCTGGCTGAGGGCCACGGTGTGCTCGGTGCCGTCGTCGTTGCGCAGGGCGATGTCGAACCGGCCCTCGAGCACGAGGAAGAACTCGTCGGTGTCCTGGTGGACGTGCCAGACGTGCTCCCCCTGCGCGTGGGCGATCCGGACGTCGTAGTCGTTCATCCGGGCCACGATCCGAGGGCTGTAGATCGCGTCGAAGGAGGCCAGGGCGGCGGTCAGGTTGATCGGTGCAGTACCCATGGTCTGCGATTCTGACAAATCCAGGCTCAGTGGCGGGCTGGTTCGCCGATCAGGCCGGATCGGCGGGCGGGTCCAGGAGAAAGCGGCACACGTCGGCGAGGTCGACGATCCCGACCAGGGCGCCGTCATCCACGACCGGCAGGTGGCGGAAGTGCCCGGCCAACATCGATTCGGCCGCTTCGCGGACGCTCGTCGACCCGGCGATGACGGTGGGCTTGACGGTCATCAGGTCAAGGATCCGCATCTCGCTCGGGTCCTTACCGTCCGCGACCGCCGTGACGATGTCGGCTTCCGTGATCAGACCGACCGGTCGCCGGGACAACTCGTCGGCCAGAACGACGAGCGCGGTCGCGCGCGCCCGCTTCATCAGGAAGGCCGCCGCGGCCACGTGGCCATCCTGTTCGACCGTGGTCAGCGGCGGTTGCATCACGTCCGTGACCGTGATCGGTAGTGGGACGGACGTCTCCTGCGCGGGGCCCTGCGTCACAATCTGCTCCTTCGGGCGGTCCGGGTGGAGCCGGCCCCGACAACGTCGGGGTGGCGCGGGTTCTACACCTTCTTACCCCGCCGCACCGCCCCGCAGGTCGGGACGGTCGGGTTCGCGGCCGGCGGGACACCGCCCGGTGAACCCGCATACCGTTGCGTAGACAAGGGCCACCGACCATCACCGGCCAGGACCATGACCGGGCGCCCCACGGAGGAGCTTTCATGCAGGTGAAGGAACTGGGGCACCTGGTGCTCTACGTACGGGACGCGGCGCGCTCGGCCACCTTCTACCGGGAGGTCCTGGGCTGGCGGCAGATCCTGCCGGAACCGGGCGACGAAGCAAAGGTCGGGGCGGCGGCGTTCTCGGCCGGCGACCGCACCCACCACGAGCTGCTGCTCATCGGGGTCGGTGCGGACGCCACCGCGCAGCCGACGGGCCGCCACGTCGGCCTTTACCACTTCGGGCTGAAGATCGGCGACAGCGACGACGACCTGCGGGAAGCCATGAACACCCTGCGGGAACGGGGCGCGACGGTCGTCGGCTCCTCGGATCACACTGTCACCCACAGCCTCTACATCCTCGATCCGGACGGCAACGAGATCGAGCTCTACATCGACGTGCCCGGCGTGGACTGGCGGTCCGACCCGACGCTGGTCGCCGCGCCCGTGCGGCCCCTGCGACTGTAGGCAGCGCGGGTGACCGCCCCGCGGGTCTGGTACGTCGCCTACGGCAGCAACATGTGCGCGGCCCGGCTGGGGTACTACCTGGCCGGCGGTCGGCCGCCCGGCGCGGCCCGCGTCTACCCGGGCTGCCGGGATGCCGGCCCGCCGGAACGCGATGCGCCGGTGATGCTGCCCGGGGATGTCTACTTCGCGCTGCGGTCGCGGGTCTGGGGCGGTGGCCTGGCCCTCTACGACCCGCTCCCGCGCGACGACCGACCGCCCCGGCCGGGTCCCGTACCGGCCCGGGCGTACCTCATCACCGCCGGCCAGTTCGCCGATCTGGCCGCGCAGGAGATGGGGCGGCCGCCCGGCACCGACCTGGACCTGGCCCCCGTCCTCGCGACCGGTCGCCACCAGCTCGGGCCCGGCCGGTACGAGACGATCGTCGGACTGGGGACCCGGGACGGCTGGCCGATGCTGACCATGACGGCGCCCTGGTCGGCCGGCAGCGTCGAACCGACCGCCCCGGCCGCCGTCTATCTGCGGCTGCTGGCTACCGGCCTGGCCGAATCACACGGCTGGGGTCGGACCCGGATCGCCGCTTACCTGGCCGCCCGACCCGGCGCCCATGGGGCCTGGACGACCAGCATGATCACCGACCTGTTGCCCGGACCCGCCGGCCCGGTCGGATAACGTGACCACCACGCCTCCTTCACCTTCGTCACCCCCGTCACCCCCGTCGCCCCCGTCGGACGAGATCGTCACGACGCTGCGGGCCGCCGGTTGTGTCTTCGCCGAGGACGAAGCGGCGCTGCTCATTGACGCCGCCGACGGCCCGGCCGAGCTCGCCGCGCTGGTGGCGCGCCGGGTCGCCGGCCTGCCGCTCGAACAGCTCCTCGGCTGGGTCCGGTTCTGCGGCCTGCGCATCGCGGTCGATCCCGGCGTCTTCGTGCCTCGGCAGCGCACTGAATTTCTCGTGCGCGAGGCGGTGCGGCTCGGACGGGCGACGGCGCGGACCGCCGGCGTCGTCGTCGTGGACCTGTGCTGCGGATCGGGCGCCCTCGGGCTGGCCGTGGTCACGGCGCTGACCAGCCCCGGCCAGCCCGGGCCGGGACCGGTCGAGCTGCACGCGGCCGACCTCGACCCAGTGTGTGTCCGGTGCGCCCGCCGCAATCTGGCCGGCGCGGTCGGCGCGGTTCACGAAGGTGACCTGTACGAGGCGCTGCCCCGCTCGCTGCGCGGGCGCATCGACGTCCTGGTGGCCAACGTGCCGTACGTGCCGACCACGGCGATCGCCCGGCTGCCGCCCGAGGCCCGGCTGCACGAACCGCACCTGGCCCTGGATGGGGGCGCCGACGGCCTCGACCTCCAGCGCCGGGTGACCGCCGACGCCCCCGCCTGGCTGGCCCCGGGCGGCAGTCTGCTCGTGGAGACGAGCGACCAGCAGGCGCCGGCCGCGGTCGAAACGGTCCGCCTCCACGGACTGGTCCCCCGGGTCGCCCGATCGGACGAGTTCGGCGCCACGGTCGTGATCGCCACCCGCCCGCGATAGGCACGACGGTCCCGTTGTGGGGGGCCCGGTGATCCCGGTAAGCGTTCGCGGCGCCAACCATCCAGCACGGGACGAGCTGAATCGAACGACAACAGGCAACCTTCCAGAATCACGCGATTTTACGGGTCGGGGTCTGGTTGGTGGAGGGTGTAGGGGTCGCGGGCGGTGCGGATGTGGTTGGTCCGCCAGGTCTGGTCCGGGTCGATGCTTGGTGGGGCGCGCCATTGAATGCGACCCTCGGGTCCTAAACGCAGGT
>JAMFSN010000119.1 GCA_026225295.1 Frankia alni | reverse complement strand
GCGGCCGGCGTGCGGCTCGACGTCGGGCACTCGGGGTCCGATTTCCGCTTCAGCGCCGCCCGGTCGCTGTTCGAACTCGGCTACCGGCCGACGACGATCAGCACCGACCTCAACCTGTTCACCATCGACGGCCCCGTCTACTCGCTGCCCGAGACCATGTCGAAGATCTGGGCGCTGGGGGTCGGGCTCGCCGACGTGGTCGCGATGGCCACGTCGAACCCGGCGGCCGTGATCGGCCGGGCCGACGAACTCGGAACCCTCGACGTCGGCCGGACCGCCGAGGTCAGCGTCCTGCGGGTCGACGAGGGGGCGTTCCCGATGTCGGACGGCTTCGAGACGATCACCGCCGCCCGGCGCCTGACCCCGGTCGGCTGCCTGCGCGCGGGAACCTGGATCGCGGCCGCGCCGGACCGCTGGGCCGGCGCCGCCGCAGGTCCGCCCGGCCCCACGACCAGCGATCGAGCCACCCCGCACCACCCCACCGGAGCGGCCGAACCGGCCAGCTCCGCCGGCCTTACCCACGAACTACCGCCTCCGGCGGCGCGCGAAGACCATGATCGCGCCGCCTTCGGCCCCCCAGACGCCGTCGTCGGCGCTGCGCACCCGGCGTCCCCCGCGCTCGGGACCGCGGCGCCGGCGGCGGTCTGACCACCGTGGCCTACGTGATCGGTGCGGCCTGCGTCGATGTAACCGACCGGTCGTGCACCGAGGAATGCCCGGTGGACTGCATCTACACCGGCGAGCGCAAGCTTTACATCCAGCCGGAGGAGTGCATCGACTGCGGGGCCTGCGAGCGGGTCTGCCCGGTCGACGCCATCTCCTGGGACCGTGACCTGGAGTCGGCGGCGGAGGTCCACCTCACCGACGCGCACCGGTTCTTCTACGAGCCCCTGCCCGGTCAGCCCGGGCCGCTCGGGGAACCGGGTGGCTCGGCCGGTCTCGGCCCGGTCGGCGTCGACAGCGACCTGGTCGCGACCCTGCCCCGGACGTCCTGACGTGCGGCCGACGGACCGGTCGGACCCGGCGCCCACCACCGGTCCGGACGGAATCCCGGACGGGCTCGCCCGCGCCGTAGCCGCCGCCCCGGAGGACTTCTACGACGACCTGGTCACCGGGTTGGCCCGGGCCCGGGCGGACCTACCGGCCGATGAGGCGACCTTCTTCAACCGCCCGATGGGCGAACGGGAGCTGGTCGAATGGCTCTGCTTCCAGGCCTGGTACGAGCAGCAGGCGGCCATCTTCATCGGCGGCTGGCTGGCCCGGACCCCCGAGGACGACGCGTTCACGCTGCTGGCCCGGCAGATCCGCGACGAGGCCCGGCACTACCAGCTGCTCATGCGGGCGCTGGACCGCCGCGGAATCAGCTCGCTCGACCGGTGGCGTCCGGAGCCGGAATGGCAGGAGTGGGTGGTGGGCTGGTACCCGTCCGGCGATGACACCCTGGAGCGCGTCGCGGCCCACAACATCACCGGCGAGATCGGCGCCCGCGACGCCATGCTGGCCGTCTCCCCCCGGCTGCCGGTCGACGTCGCCGGGGCGGTGGCCCGGATCCTGCCCGACGAGGAGTTCCACCTGCGGCTCGGCGCGACCATCGTGCGGCGCTACTGCGTCACCGACGAGGCCCGGCAGCGGGTCGCGGCCCGGGTCCGCCACACCTTCGAGCTCGAGCAGGCCGGCCGGGCCGCCTACAACCGCCGGATGGCCCGCCTCGGCCTGGCCGACGACCCCGCCCCGGCGTCGGTCTGACGTCGGAACCTGGCCAGGCCATCGACGCGGACCGCGCGGACGGTCCCGGTCCATGGCCCACGTCCGGCCCTGGTGGCGGTCATTCTTCGGTGATGGGGTTGGGACTGGTGGTGTAAGTGCGGCCGGTGGGGCTGGTCCAGGTGTGGTGGCCGGGGTGGGGTTGGGTCAGGGTCCAGGGGCCGTCGTCTTTGGCCCGGTGATGATGCCGGCACAAAGGCGCGAGGTTGGGATCACTGGTCAGACCGCCGTCGGTGGGGCGGGTGACGTCGTCGAGGTCGAAACGTTCGGCGGGGTCGGAGCAGGCCGGTACGGCGCCCGTGGGCGTGCGGGCCCGGACGTGCCGGGCCAGCCGGGGTGAGGGGAACCGCCGCTCGGACACCTCCAACGGATG
>JAMFSN010000118.1 GCA_026225295.1 Frankia alni | reverse complement strand
CGCCCCGGCATACGCCGTCTGCCCCGAGTCGGTCACCGTCACCGTGTAGCCGATGGTGGTGCCCGGCTCCGCGAAGCTGGTATTCGCCGTCTTGACGATCGTCAGCCCCGGGATCAGCACGTTCACCACTTGCGTGCAGCGCGGGTCGGCCGACCCGGACGGGCAGTTGCTGCCAGCGGCGGAGGTGGTGTCGGTGATGCTGATGACCTGGGTACCGGAGTAAGGATTAGCGACGATGATCGAGCCGGTGATCGTCACCGTCCCGCCGACCGGGACGTTCCCGGTCCATGTCCCCCCGGTCGCGGTAACCGTCAGGGTCCCCGAGCTGGCGACCTGGTTGCCGGAGGCGGCGACCTGGCTGGCGGTGTTCGAGCTGGCGAAGAAGACGCTGATCCCGTTATACGGCGTCTGCCCGGTATTGGTGATCGTGGTCGTCTCATTAACCGTCCCGCCGGGCGTGACGGTAGCCGAGCCGAACGTCGCGTTGATCGTCAGCTGAGACACCGTCACCGTCGAGGAGCACGCGGGGGCGGCACCGCCCGACGGGCAGTTGCTCCCCGCCGCCGCCGACGTCACCGTGCTCGACAGGATCTTGTCCCCCGTATCAGGGTTGTTCACCGTCGCCGAGAACGTGACCGTCGCTACCGCTCCCGGCCCTAGCGTCCCGGTCCAGGTCAGGATCGGGCTCGCATACGACACCGTCCCCGACGTCGCCGCCGCAGCACCGTTATACGACGCGTCATCCAGCACACCGGCCAGCGAGTCCGTGAAGCTCACGCCCGTGTCCGTGGTCTGGCCTGTGTTGGTGGCGGTCACCGTATAGTTCACGGTGGACCCGGCCGTCGTCGTCGCGGTGTTCGAGGTGACAGAGAGGGTCAGCCCCGGCACTAGGACCTGGACCGTGGTAGAGCAGCTGGGGTTGGTGCTGCCGGCCGTGCAGTTGGTGCCGGCCGCGGCCGAGGTCACAGTGGTGGCCAGGCTACGGTTTCCTGTGTCGGGGTTGGCGACCGTGACGGAGTAGGTGATGGTCGCTGTCGCGCCGACCGCGAGGCTCCCGGTCCAGGTCAGGTTCGGGCTCGTGTAGGAGACGGTGCCGGTGCTGGCGGCGGCGTCGCTGTTGTAGGCCGCATCGTCGAGCACCCCCGGCAAGGAGACGACGGCGCTCGTCCCGGTGTAGGGCGTCTGCCCGGAGTCGGTCACCGTGACCGTGTAGGCCACCGTGGACCCCGGGGTGGTGCTGGAGACGCCGGAGGACATGACGATGGTCAGGGCCGGCACCAGGACGGTGACGCTGGTGCTGCACGCCGGGTTCGTTCCCCCGGCCGGGCAGTTGCTCGCCGGCGTCGGCGAGGTGACCGCGGTCGCCAGCACCTTGTTACCCGTGTCTGGGTTGTTCACGGTGGCGGAGAAGGTGATGGTAACGGTGGCGCCCACCGCCAGGTTCCCGGTCCAGGTCAGGCTCGGGCTCGCGTAGGACACGCTGCCGGCCGTGGCGGAGGCGTTGCCGTTGTAGACGGCGTTGCCGAGCACCCCGGCCAGCGAGTCGCTGAACGTGGCCCCGGTGTAGGCGGCCTGCCCGCTGTTGGCCACCGTGATGGTGTACTGCACGGTGGAGCCGGGCGTGGCCGACGCCGTGCTGGCGGTGCTGGTGATGGTCAGGCCCTGCACCGTGACCGTGGCCGTGCAGCGCGCGTCGGTGCCGCCCGCGGGGCAGTTGCTGCCGGCCGTGGCCGAGGTGATCGTGCTAGCGAGGATCTTGCTGCCGGCATCGGGGTTGTTCACGGTGACGGAGAAGGTGATGGTGGCCGTGGCGCCCGCCGCCAGGTTCCCGGTCCAGGTCAGGCTCGGGCTCGTGTAGGACACGCTGCCGGCCGTGGCGGAGGCGTCGCCGTTGTAGGCCGCGTTGCCGAGCACCCCGGCCAGCGGGTCGGTGAACGTGGCCCCGGTGTAGGCGACCAGCCCGGAGTTGGTCACCGTGATCGTGTAGCCGACCACCGCACCCGGCGCCGCCGTGGCCGCCGAGACGGCCTGGGTGATGGTCAGCCCCGACACCGGCACCGACACCTTGCACCGCGCGTCGGTACCGCCCGCCGGGCAGTTCGTGCCCGTCGTCGCCGAGGTCACGGTGAAATTCAGCGCCTCGTTGCCGGTGTCGGGGCTGTTCACGGTGGCCGAGAAGGTGATGGTGGCGGCGGCACCCGCGGCCAGGTTCCCGGTCCAGGTCAGCGTCTGCCCCGTCACCGTCACCGTGCCCGCGGTGGCCGTCGCGTTGCCGTTGTAGACGGCGTCGTCGGCCACGTCCGACAGCGGGACCGAGAACGTGACGCCGGAGTAGGCGCTCGCGGCCGTGTTGGTGACCGTCACCGTGTAGCCGACGGTCGCGCCCTGCGCGACCGTGGAGACGTTCGCCGTGGCATTGATAACCAGCGGGCCGGCCGCGATGGTCAGGTTCAGGCCCTGCGTGGCCGTCAGCCCGTCCGAGTCGGTCACCTTCACCGTGAACGAGGACAGGCCCGTGGCGGTCGGGGTGCCCGACAGCACCCCGGTTGAGGTGTTCAGGGTCAGGCCGGGCGGGAGACTGCCGCCGGACACCGCCCAGGTGAACGGGCCGGTGCCCCCGGTCACCGACAGCGCATCACTGTAAGCCACCGTGATCTGCCCGGACGGCGGCGCCGCGTTCGCCAGCGACGGGATGGCGGCGATCACCAGCGTGACGGCCTTGGTGGCACTCTGCCCGGCGGTGTCGGCGACCTTGACGGTGAACGCATAGCTGCCGGCCGTGGTCGGGGTGCCGGACAGCAGCCCGGTCGACGCATTCAGGGTTATCCCGGCGGGCAGGCTCCCGGCGCTCACCGACCAGGTCAGCGCCCCGGTCCCCCCCGTCGCGGTCAGCGCGTCGCTGTAGCCGATGCTGACCTCCCCGGCCGGCGGCGCGCCGAACGTCAGGCTCGGGCCCGCATTGACCGTCACCGCCGCCGACGCCGCCGAGACCGGCCCCGTGCCCGCCACGTTGACCGCCGCGACCTTGAACGTATAGCTCGTGCCCGCCGTCAGCCCGGTCACCGTCTCGGAGGTCGCCGCGCTGCTGAAGGTCTGGGCGGTCTGGGCCACGCCCGCGATGTAGGGCGTGACGACGTACCCCGTGATCGCGCTGCCGCCGTTGCTGGCCGGAGCGGTCCAGTTCACCGTGGCCGTCGAGTCTCCCGCGCTGACCGAGCCGATGGCCGGCGCCCCGGGCAGGCCGGGAGAGACCACCAGCGAGATCGAGGTGGTGGCGATGCCGTTGTTCGCATCGACTACGTTGACCGAGAAGGGGTAGGTGCCCGCGGTGGTCGGGGTCCCGGACAGGACGCCCGCTGAGCTGAGCGCGAGGCCGGACGGCAGCGTCCCCGAGTTCACCGACCACGTGTAAGGGGAGGTGCCGCCGGTGGCGGTGAGGGTGTCGGTGTAGGCGGTGCCGATGGCCGCTCCCGGGGGGGCGGAGAAAGTCGTCGACACCCCGGCGGACACGGTGAGGCTGGTGGCCTCGGTGGCACTCTGGGCGTCGGCGTCGGTCACCTTGACCGTGAAACTGAAGGTGCCGGTCGCCGTCGGGGTGCCGGTCAGGTTCCCGTCGGCACTGAGGCTGATACCCGCGGGCAGGCTGCCGCTGCTCACCGACCAGGCGAACGGACTGGTCCCCCCGGATTCGGTCAGGGTGTCCCGGTAGACGGTGTTGGTCCAGCCGGAGGGCGGAGTCGGGAAGCTCAGCGACGGCCCCGGGATGACGGTCAGGGTCACCGCTTCGGTATTGCTCGCGCCACTGCTGTCGGTGACCTTCACCGTGAAGGAGTAGGTACCCGCGGTGGTCGGGGTCCCGGACAGCAGCCCGGTCGACGCATTCAGGGTTATCCCGGCGGGCAGGCTCCCGGCGCTCGCCGACCAGGTGAACGGGCTGGTCCCGCCGGTCACAGTGAGCTGGTCACTGTACGCCACGCCGGCCTCGCCGCTCGGCGGCGCGGGAAAAAGCAGCGCCGGGCCAGTGTTATAGGTGTACGCGGTGCTGGCGGAGGTGCCCAGCGTGACGACCTCGACCGTCACCGCCCCCGCAGCGTGCGCGGGCATGGCCGAGATATCCAGGGCGGTGCTGCTGGTGACGGTGAAGCAGCCGGGCCCCGACGAAGAACACAGGTTCAGGGTGGTCGGTGTGCCCGCGGTGAACTGGGCGGCCGTGCCGATCTCGATGGCGGTCGCACCGCTCAGGCCGGTACCGGTGATCTTGACGTCGTTGCCCCCGCCGGCGGTGAAGTTCGTCGGGCTGATGCCGGTGACGGTCGGCGCGGTGGGCACGGTGCCAGCCGGAGCGCTCGACGACGTCGCCGGGCTGCCGTCGCTGCTGGACGCCACCGCGGTGGTACCGGACTGAACCACCGCCGGGGTGACGCTGCTGGAGGTCACGACCCCGTTCACGGTGAACGTGCCGCTGGTGAACGGGGTCGTGCTGCTGGTGCACGATATCTGTTGTCCGCTCGGCGCCCCGCACACCCAGCCCGGGCCCGAGGCGCCGACCGGCAGCACCCCGGCCGGCAGCGTCTCGGTCACCGTCACCGGCTGGTTCTCGGTCGCGCCGGAGGAACTGGCCGCGACGCTGTACGTGACCGGGCTGCCGGCCGCCAGGGTCGCCGCCGCGTAGCTCGTCTGCGAGACGGCGAGTTGGGGGACCGCGCTCAGGCTGTTCACGGTCACGCCATCGATCTCGTGATAGTCGGTGGCCCCGCCGGTGGACGCCACCCAGCCGAACGCCAGCTGCTTGGGGAAGCCGCTGGCCGTGACCCAGCTCGCCGGGTAAAGCCCGGACGGGACCACCGGCAGGGGGGCGATCAGATTCTGGGCCGCGCCGCCCACCGGGGTGAAGTGGACGTCGTAGTCGCCGGCCGGGACGACCAGCCCGGACGGGGTCGTCACCGACGTCGAGCCCGGGTTGTCGACCACCTCGACCGGCACCACCGACGCCGCCCGCGTCGAGGCCCGCAGGGTCAGTGGCGGCGAGGTCGCCGTCGCCGCGCTGCTCTGCAGCGCGCAATACCCGACCGTGCCGTTACCCGGGCCGCGGACGACGACCTGGCCGGTCATTTGCTTGGTGATGTTGGCCGGATCGGTGCAGCCCGATCCCTCGTACTTGTTGCTGAAGTTGCCGTACGTGTCGAAGCCGACGCCCAGGTAGCCGTAGCTCAGGCCGCTAGTATTCGAGTTCTCGGCTGAGTAGCCGAGGGCTCCGCCAGACTGACCGATCGCCGTGGGTAGCTGCGGATTGGCCGGGTTGACGGCGGCCAGCACGAACGCGATGCCGTCCGCTGAACTGCCGCCGTACTGGTAGGTGTTGAAGGCGACGTCCAGGCCCTGCGAGGTGGGGACGCTGGTGGTGGCGAAGACCCCGCCTTCCTGGGTGTTCGTAGCTTGCGTCAGCCGAAGCTTCCCTGAACCCTGCGGATCGGTCGCCGTCGGGCAAGTGGCCAGCGGGTTAGCCGTGGTGTTGCCCGCGGCCGTCAGGCAGGCGGTGTTGACCCCCGTCGCCGGGGAGGTGGGGAGCGACACCGATCCCGCCGGGCCGTCCACGGTGTTGTCGTGGAACGGCTGGTTGAACAGGACCGTGCCAGCCGCGAGCGCTTCCGGAGCGTACACCGCTACCCCGGCGGTGACCATGCTCAGCAGCAGGGTCACCGCCGCAGCGCGCGACACTATCCGCCGCGCCCGCCAAGAGAAGGGCATTCGCCGCCTCTTGTTCACGGCCGCCCGCAGGCCGGAATGCGCGCACAAGAACCATGCGGCCAGCAGTAGCCCGGCCGATATCGCCCCCACGGCAAATACCGCAATCATATCTAGAACCGGTCCCCCCGGATAAATTCCGGCCGATATCTGCATTCAGGCCGACGACAAAGCAGAATTAAATTAGAACCATGACGGTAAATACGCATCAACCGGACAGCAATTTACACGGCACCCGCTTGATTGGCAGCCTAGCGCGGCCCTCCCCTGCTACGTTGATTACCCAACGGATTCATTTAATCACTCTCCGTGTCTTCAAGGAAAGGCAAGGCGGCGATGAAGATCTCGCAGCGCACGACGCCCGCTCAGGCCACCGCGACGCTGGCGGTCGGACTGATAGCGATGCCCGCCGCGATGGCCGCGAGCCATCCACCCGCGACCCATCCGGCGCCGTCGCCCACAGCCTCGGCCGCCGGGGCGTCCCGGGCACCCGGGCTCACCGTCAGCGTCAGCGACGGGCACGTCGCGGTACAAGCCAAAGATGAGCTCACCTACACGGTGAGCGTCCGCAACAGCGGGGCGGTGGCCGTGCCGCGTTTCACGGTCAGCCAGACCCTGTCCACTGGCCTTGAGTTCCTTTCCGCCAGCGATCACGGCGTGGCCACGAGCGGGCACGTGTCCTGGTCAGCCGGCCTCCCCGTAGGCGGCGAGCGGACCTTCCGCGTCGCCGCCCGCGTCACCAGGACACCGGCGACGCTGTTGCGCCTGGCGGCAGTGGCCTGTGTCACGCTGCCCGGCAGCACCCGCCCGCTCGTCTGCGCGGCTCACCTTGACCGGCTCCCCGCGGCCGCCGCCGCGACGGCCTCCCGCTCCGGCCACTCCGCGGGGAACGTGCTGACGTATACCGGGGCAGGCGCGGCCGTGCTCGTGCTCGGCCTGATCGCCACCATCGCCGCCCGCCGCCGGGGCCGGCCGCGGCGGCAGCCGACCTGACCCGATGCCCGGGCCAAGCCCGGCCAGTAGGCGGGATCCAGTCAGGACACGGAATGGACGATCGTCGCGGTGTACTGACCGGCGATGGCGGTTGCGGGCACCTGCACGTCGATCAGCGGATCCCAGATAGCGGAGGTGTCGCCGCCCACATTGGTGGCGCTGACGATGGGCTGCGGGTCGATGGACAAGTTCGTCTCGGGTACGACGCTGAAGTTCGCCGACCCGGTGGTCGAGCCGAAGCCGGTGACGTCGTAGAAAGCATCGCCGGCCGGGATGGTTTCCAGTGCCGTCCCGGTGCCGGTGGTGAACCCGGTGGCCAAGACGGTCGCGGTCCAGCCGGCGCCGAAGCCGCGGGTGTCGGTAACCTGAACGGTGCCCAGGCTGGCGCTGGCGCTGCCGCCCTGGCCCGTGATGCCCAGGTCGGCGCTGACGGGCGCGGTCATTGACAGCGTGCCGGCCATGACGGGGACGGTGACGGCGCAGCGCGGGTCGGTGCTCCCGGCTTGGCAGTCACTGCCCGGATCCGGCGAGACCACGGTGTTGGCCAGGATCCTGCCGCCCGTGTCGGGATCATTCACCGTGACCGAGTAGCCGATGGTGACGACCTCGCCCAGGGTGAGGTCACCGGTCCAGGTCAGTGCCGGGCTGGCGTAGGAGACGGTGCCCGCGCTGGCGGTGGCGTCGCCGTTGTAGGCGGCGTCGCCCAGGACGCCCGCCAGGCCGTCGGTCACCTGTGCCCCGGCATAGGGCGTCTGGCCGGTGTCGGCGACGGTGATGGTGTAATCCACGGCCGAGCCTGGGGCGGCACTGGCCACGCTGGCGGTCTTGGTGATGGTCAGGGCGGGGATGAGGTCGGTGACTTCGGTGGTGCAGGCCGGGTTGGTGCCGCCAGGCGGGCAGGTACTGCCCGGCGCGGTCGAGACGGCCGTGTTGATCATGTGCTTGTCGCCGGTGTCGGGGTTGCTGACGGTGGCCGAGTACGTGATGGCGGCCACCTCGCCCGGCGTGAGATCGCCCGTCCAGGTGAGGACGGGGCTGGCGTAGGTGACGGTGCCGACGGTCGCGGCGGCGTCGCCGTTGTAGGCGGCGTCGGCCAGCAGGCTGGTCAGGTCATCGGTGACGGTCGCGCCGGCGTAGCTGGTCTGGCCCGTGTCGGTGACGGTGACGGTGTAGCCGACGGCGGAGCCGGGCGTGGTAGTGCTCGAGCTGGCCGTCTTGGTGATGGTCAGGGCCGGAGTCAAGACGCCCACCGTGGCGGTGCAACTTGGGTCTGGGCCGCCGGCCGGGCAGTTGTTCCCGGCCGCAGCCGAGGTGACGGTGCTGATCAGCGACTTGTCGCCGGTGTCGGGGGTATTTACCGAGACCGAGAAGGTCATGATCGCGGTGGCACCGGGGGCGAGATCACCGGTCCAGGTCAGGTTGGGGCTGGCATAGCTCACCGAGCCGGTGGTGGCGCTCGCGGCGTTGTTGAAGGCCGCGTCATCGAGCACGCCGGCCAGCCCGTCGGTAACGCTCACGCCGCTGTAGGTAGTCTGCCCGGTGTTCGTAATCGTCAGCGTGTAGGGCACGGCGGACCCAGGGGTGGTGGTGCTCACGCTGGCCGTGTTCACGATCGTCAGGGCCGATAGCTCAACCGTGACGGTGCAGCGGGGGTCGGTGCTGTCGGCCGGGCAGTTGTTCCCGTCGGTTGCCGAGGTGACGCTGTTGGTCAGGATATGGCTGCCGGTGTCGGGGTTGTTCACGGTGACGGTGTAGGTGACGACCGCGGAGGCGCCCACCGCCAGGTCGCCGGTCCAGCTGAGGACCGGGCTGGCATAGCTGACGGTGCCGCTGGTCGCGGCCGCGTCGTTGTCATAGCTGGCGTCGGCCAGCACTCCGGACAGCGAATCGGAGAGCGCCGCGCCGGAGTACGGGGTCTGCCCCGAGTCGGTGACGGTGACCGTGTAGGTGACGGCCTGGCCGGGCCCGGCGGTGGCCGTACTGGCGGTCTTGACGATGGTCAGCGCCGGGGTAAGCACCGGAACGATAAGGCTGCAGCCCGCGTTCGAGCTGGCCGGCGGGCAGCTGCTGCCCGGGTCGGTCGAGACGGCGACGGTGTTGAGGGACTTGTTGCCGGTGTCGGGGTTGTTCACGGTGACGGTGTAGGTGACGATCGCGGAGGCGCCCACCGCCAGGTCACCGGTCCAGCTGAGGACCGGGCTGGCATAGCTGACGGTGCCGCTGGTCGCGGCCGCGTCGTTGTCGTAGGCGGCGTCGCCAAGCAGGTTCAGCGTGTCGGTGACGGTCGCGCCGGTGTAAGCGGTCTGGCCGTTGTCGGTGACGGTGACGGTGTAGGTGACCGGCTGGCCGGGCACCGCGGCGCTGGTGCTCGCGGTCGTCACGATGGACAGGCCCGGGATCACCACGTTGAACGTCATCGTGCACCGCGGGTCGGCGGACCCGGCCGGGCAGTTGCTGCCCGGCGCGGTGGTGGAATCGGTGATGGCGATGACCTGGCTCCCGGCGGGGTAGGGGCTGGCGACGATGACCGCGCCGATGATCGTCACCGTGGCGCCGACCGGGACGTCCCCGGTCCATGCCGCCCCGGTGGCGCCGACCGACAGGGTGCCGGAGCTGACCGTCTGGTTGCCGACGTCGATGAGCTGGGCGGTGGTGTTGGCGGTGGAAAAGCCGATGCTGATCCCGAAGTAGGGGGTCTGCCCGGTGTTGGCGATCGTGGTTGTCTCGCCCACCTCCGTGCCGGGCGTCGCGGCCGACGTGCTCGGCGTCGAGACAATCGTCAGCTCCGTCACGGTGACGGTGGCGGTGCAACGCGGGTCGGTGCTGCCGGCCGGGCAGTTGCTGCCGGCCGCGGCTGAGGTGACGGTGCTCGCCAGGATGTGGTCGCCGGTGTCGGGGCTGTTCACGGTGGCCGTGTAGGTGATCGTCACCGAGTCGCCCGGCGCCAGGTCCCCGGTCCAGGTCAGGTTCGGGGCGGCGTAGGACACGGTCCCGGCGGTGGCGGCGGCGTCGCCGTCGTAGGCGGCGTCGTCCAGCACCCCGGCCAGCGGGTCGGTGACGGCGGCACCCGTGTAGGGGGTCTGGCCGGTGTTGGTCACGGTGAGCGTGTAGGTGACCGTCTGGCCCGGCACGGCGGTGGGAGTGCTGGCGGTCTTGGTGATCGTCAGCGCGGGGGTCAGCACCGGGACGGTGACCTGGCAGGGGGCGCTGGTCGTGCCGGGCGGGCAGGTCGACCCGGTCTCGGCCGAGCTGGCGGTGGTGACGACGAGCTTGTCGCCGGCGTCGGGGTTGTCGACGGTGACGGTATAGGTGATCGTGACCGAGTCGCCCGGCGCCAGGCCCCCGGTCCAGGTCAGCACCGGGCTGGTGTAGGACAGTGACCCGGCGGTGGCGGCGGCGTCGCCGTCATAGACGGCGTCGTCGCCCATCTGGGCGAGGGAGTCGGTGACCACCGCGCCGGTGTAGGCGGTCGGGCCGGTGTCGGTGACGGTGTCGGTGATGGTGATGACCTGGCCGGGCACGGCGGCGGTGGTGCTGGCGGCCTTGACGATGGCCAGTCCCGGGATCACCACGTCCAGCGTCTGCGTGCACCGCGGGTCGGCGCTCCCGGCCGGGCAGTTGCTGCCCGGCGCGGTCGTGGCGTCGGTGATCGCGATGACCTGGCTGCCGGGCGGGTACGGGCTGGCGACGATGATCGAGCCGGCGAGCGTCACCGTCGCCCCGACCGGGACGTCCCCGGTCCACACCGCCCCGGTCCCGCTGACCGACAGGGTCCCGGAGCTCGCGGTCTGGTTGCCGGCGGCGCTGCCCTCGCTGGCGCTGCCGGTGGAGATGGTGACGCTGATCCCGTAGTACGGGGTCTGCCCGGTATTGGTGATCGTGGTGCTCCCGCCGACCTCCGTCCCGGGCGTGGCGGCAGCCGGGCTGAACGTCGCGTCGATCACCAGCTGCGACACCGTGACGGTGGCGGTGCAGCGGGGGCCGGGGCCGGCGGCCGGGCAGTTGCCGTCCGCCGACGGGGAGGTGATCGTGCTGGCCAGGATCATGTCTCCGGTGTCGGGGCTGTCCACGGTGACCGTGTAGGTGATGGTGACAGTGCCGTTGGCGGGCACGTTCCCGGCCCACGACAGGACCGGGGCGGCGTAGGAGACGGCCCCGCCGCTGGCCACCGCGTCGCCGTCCCACGTCGCGTCGTCCAGCACCCCGCCCAGCGGGTCGGTGAAGCTGGCCCCGTTATACGGGCTGGCGCCGGAGTTGGCGATGGTGACCGTGTAGCTGACCGTGCCGCCGGCCGCCGCCGAGGGCGCCGCCGCGGTCTGGGTGAACGTCAGGGTAGACGCCCCGACCACGGTCACGGTGACCGTGCACCGGGCATCGGTCCCGCCGCCGGCCGGGCAGTTGCTGCCCGCCGTCGGCGAGGTGACCGTGCCGGCCAGCGACTGGTCGCCGGTATCGGGGTTGTCCACCGTGACCGAGAACGTGATGACCGCGGCCGCGCCCGGGACCAGGTCCCCGGCCCAGGCCAGGTCCGGGCTTGAGTACGAGACGGTGCCGGCGGTCGCGGCGGCGTCGTTGTTATACGTCGCGTCGTCCAGCACCCCGCCCAGCGGGTCGGTGAACCCCGCCCCGGTGTAGGGGAGCTGCCCGGTGTTGGTCACCGTGACCGTGTAGCTGACCACGCCGCCCGGGACCGCGACCGCGCTGCTGCCCGACGTCGTGGCCGCCGCCGCCACGATCGTCAGCGCCGGCGTCAGGACGGCCACGGTGACGCTGCAGGGCGCGCTGGTGGTGCCGGGCGGGCAGGTCGACCCGGCCGCGGCGGAGCCCACGGTGGTGACGAGGAGCTTGTCGCCGTTATCGGGGCTGTTCACCGTGACCGTGTAGGAGATGACCGCCGACGCGCCCGGCGCCAGGTCGCCGGTCCAGGTCAGCACCGGGCCGGCGTACGACAGCGACCCGGACGTCGCGGCGGCGTCCCCGTCGTAGGCGGCGTCGCCGACCAGTCCCGCGAGGGAATCGGTGACCACCGCCCCGGTGTAGGCGGCCTGCCCGGTGTTGGTGACGGTATCGGTGAATCCGACCGCCTGGCCCGGCACCGCGAAGCTCGCGTCAGCGGTCTTGACGATCGTCAGCCCCGGGACCACCACGTCCGCTGTCGCGGTGCACCGCGGGTCGGGGCTCCCGGCCGGGCAGTTGCTCCCCGGCGCCGCGGTGGCGGCGGTGTCGGTGATGACCCGGCTCCCGGGAGGGTAGGGACTGGCGACGATGACCGACCCGGTAAGCGTCACCGTCCCGCCGACCGGCACGTCCCCCGTCCACACTGCCCCGCTCGCGCCGACCGACAGGACCCCGGAACTGGCCGTCTCGTTACCGCCGTCGCTGACCTGGCCGGCGGTGTTCGCGCTGCTGGCGGTGAGGCTGATCCCGAAATACGGGGTCTGCCCGGTATTGACGATCGTCGTCGTCGAGCTGACCGTCCCCCCCGGCGTGACCGCAGCCGGGCTGAACACCGAGTTAATCGTCAGCTGCGACACCGGAACCGCGCTGGCGCACCGCGGGTCGCTGCTCCCGGCCGCGCAGTTGCTCCCCGCCGCCGCCGACGTGACGACGCTCGCCAGGATATGGTCGCCGGCATCCGGGCTGCTCACCGTCACCGAGAACGTGACCGTCACCGTCGCCCCCGGCGCCAGGCTCCCCGTCCAGGCCAGGCTCGGGCTCGCGAACGACACGCTGCCGGCGCTCGCCGCCGCGTCCCCGTCATAAGCCGCGTCATCCAGCACCCCCGCCAGCGAGACGCTCACGCCCGCCCCGGTATAAGGAGTCTGGCCCGAGTTCGCCACGGTAACCGTGTAACGCACCACTGCTCCCGGTGTGGCCGTCCCCGGGCTGGCGGCCGCCGCGATGGTAAGGGCGGGGGTGAGTCCCACGACCGTGACCGCGCAGCCGAGATTGCTGCCGCCCGGCGGGCAGCTGCTGCCCGTCGTGCTGGAGGTGACGGCGGTCACGATCACCTTGTCGCCGGTGTCCGGGCTGTTTACCGTGACCGAGAACGTGATCACGGCGGTCGCCCCGACGGCCAGGTTCCCCGTCCAGGCCAGGTTCGGGCTCGAGTAGGTCACCGAGCCAGTGGTCGCGGTCGCGTCGCCGTCGTAGGTGGCGTCGTCGAGCGCGCCGGCCAGCGAGTCGGTGAAGACCGCCCCGGTATACGGGGTCTGGCCCGAGTTGGTCACCGTCACCGTGTAGCCGACGGTGACGCCCGGCGCGGCCGCGGGCGTGTTGGCGGTGGCGGTGATGGTCAGCGCCGGGACGAGGACCGGCACGCTGACCGAGCACCTGGGATCCGTTCCGCCCGCCGGGCAGTTGCTGCCCGGCGCGGCCGTGGCGATCGTGCTGGCCAGGACCTTGTTCCCGGTATCGGGATTGTTCACGGTGACGGTGCCGGTAACGGTGACCGTGCCGCCGACCGGGATGCTCCCGGTCCAGGAGATGCTCGTGGCGGTGAGCGACAGCGTTCCCGAGGTGGCCGTCTGGTCGCCGTTGGGGGTGGCGTCGTCGACCACGTCCGTGATGTTCGTGGCGATGGTGATTCCCGTGTAGGCGACCTGGCCGGAGTTGGTGAACGTCGTGGTGAACCGGACCACCGAGCCGGGGGTGGTGCTGCTGACCCCGGCGCTGTTGGCGATCGTCAGCCCGGCGACGCCGACCGTGGCGGTGCAGCTCGTGGCCGGGCTACCGGCCGGGCAGTTGCTGCCGGCCGTGGCCGAGGTGATGGTGCTGGCCAGGATCTTGTTCCCGGTGTCGGGGCTGTTCACCGTGACCGAGAACGTGATGGTGGCGACGGCCCCGACGGCGAGGTTCCCGGTCCAGCTCAGGTTCGGGCTGGCGAACGACACGCTGCCGGCCGACGCGGTCGCGTCGCCGTCGTAGCCGGCGTCGTCGAGCACGTCCCCGAGCGGGTCGGTGAACGACGCGCCCGTGTAGGCCGTACCCCCGGTGTTGGTAACGGTCACCGTGTACTGCACCGTGGCCCCCGGCGTCGTGGTGGCCGAGCCCGCCGACACCGAGATGGCCAGCCCGGGTACCAGCACCTGGATCGAACTTGTGCAGCGGCTGTCGGTGCTGCCCGCCGGGCAGTTGCTGCCCGCTGTCGCCGAGGTAACCGTGCTGGCCAGCAGCTTGTCGCCGGTGTCGGGGTTGTTCACCGTGACCGAGAACGTGATCGTGGCGGTCGCCCCGACGGCGAGGTTTCCCGTCCAGGCCAGGTTCGGGCTTGAGTACGTCACCGATCCCGCGGTCGCGGTCGCGTCACCGTTGTAGCTCGCGTCATCGAGCAACCCGGACAGCGAATCGGTGAGCGCCGCGCCGGTGTAGGCGGTCTGCCCGGAGTTTGTCACCGTGATGGCGTAGTGCACCGCCGTGCCGGGCGTGCTGGTTCCCGTGGTGGCGGTCAGCGCGATCGTCAGGCCCGGGGCCAGGACCGTCACGGTATTCGCGCACCGCGTGTCCGTGCTCCCGCTCGCGCAGTTACTGCCGGCCGTGGCCGAGGTGATGGTGCTGGCCAGGATCTTGTTCCCGGTATCGGGGACGGCGACCGTGACCGAGAACGTGATCGTCGCCACCGCCCCGGCCGCCAGGTTCCCGGTCCAGGTTAGGTTCGGGCTTGAGTAGCTCACCGAGCCCGCGGTCGCGGTCGCGTCGCCGTTGTAGCGCGCGTCATCGAGCACCCCCGACAGCGAATCGGTGAGGGCACCCCCGCTGACGGCGACCGTGCCTGAGTTCGTGACGGTAATGGTGTAGCCAACGGTCGTGCCGGGGTTCGCGGTCGGGGTGCTCGCGGTCACCGCCATGGTCAGCACCGAGACACCGACGGTACTCGAACATCGTGAGTCGGTGCTTCCCGCCGCGCAGTTGCTGCCCGTGCTGGTGGAGGTCACCGTGCTTACCAGGCTCTTATCGCCGGTGTCGGGGTTGGTCACCGTCGCGGAGAAGGTGATCGTGGCGGTCGCCCCGACCGCCAGGCTTCCCGTCCAGGTCAGGTTCGGGCTGGTGTACGAGACGCTACCGGATGACGCGGACGCGTCGCTGTTATAGGTGGCGTCATCTAGGACACCGGACAGCGAGTCGGTGAAGGTCGCCGCGCTGTACGCGGCGGAGCCGGAGTTGGTCACCGAGACCGTGTAGTGCACGGTCCCGCCGGGGACGGCCGTACTCGGGCCGGCGCTGAGCGACACGGTCAGCTGCGGGGTCGCGCAGGACTGGATGGTCCCCGCGAACGGGGCATACTGGACCTGGCCGCCGTTGGGGGTGCCGCTCACGCCGCCCTGCGCGTAGGCCGCCGCTATGACGCCGCCGTTCAGGCCGTTCTGGTCGTTGTCGTTCACCGTGGCACCGGGCGCGTAGATGGTCCCAGGGACCGCCGACGACCCGGCGATCGTGACCTGCGTGGCCGTCGAGAAGTTCCACAGCATGTACGGCACGCCCGAGCTCTGGACGCCATTGAAATTTCCCGGCGTCCAGGAAAAGCTGTTGGCCACGCCGCTCGTGTTCACGTTGATAATCAGCGGCATGGTCGAGGTGGGCGAGTTATTGAACGTCAGCGTGGCGATGTTGGCCAGGTTGGCGGCCGAGATATCAAGGACATTCTGCGTGCCCGGGGTGAGGGTGACATTAGCGTTCGTGCCGGGGGAAAGCGGAAAGCTCAGCGCCGTCCCGTTCGAGTTCGTGAGCGTCACCGAATTGACGCAGCTCGCCAGGTCGGCCGACTGACTGGTGAATGCGCTGAACGCGCTGGCGAAGTTGACGAGGCCCGACTGGTTCACCGAGGCTGACGGCTGAGCGATCCCAAGCGCGACCTGTGGCTTTGCGCCGTAGGTGCTCCCGGTAGGGGAGACGTGCGTCGGGTTGCCCCCGTTGGCGGGGATGACCGACCCGGTCATGTTGCCTACCTTGGCGTAGGCGCTTGAGCCGACGCTGAGCGCACCGCCCGAGTTGCTTCCCGACCAGTTGATGCTGCCGCCGACGAGCAGGCCGGTGGGATGCGCGTCACCGGACGCGGTGAACGTTCCCGCCGTCTGGCTCGCCACGGTGAAGTTGCTGCCGAACGTGAGGTTGCCGCCCAGCGCGACCGGTCCGTTGGCTGAGGTCGCGCCGAGCGTCGCGTTCCCCTGGACGAACACGCCGAAGCCCTGGCTTCCCGTGATCGGGTTGTACGTGGTCACGGCCGGCGCGAGGGCGCGGCCGGGGCCAGCCCCGACCCGGACCGCGGCGGACGCGGGCACCGCGGAAAGGCTCGCGGCGACCAGTGCGCTGGCGGCGCCGACGGCCATGACCCGGGGCATCAGCCCGCCCGGGACGCTGACGGGCCAGCTCATCCGTACCCCCTCGTACCGGCGAAGCTGACCTTCGCCGGGGTGAACATCACCTTGTCTGGGCCAGCCGGGACCGTGATGCCCGAGGGGCGGTTGGGAACGACGCCGACCACGCCGGATGGTCAGGCCGGATGGTCAGGCCGGAGCCCGACGCCGACGGTGCTGCAGCGCGTACCCTCCCATGACGAGCACGAGGATGAGGACCAGGCCGCCAAGCGAAAGCCAGATCCACTGCATCCCGGACAGGACCGCCTGCCCGGCCACGGCCGGCGCGAGCTGCACCGTGGCCGTGGCCGTGGCCTTGGTCAGCCCGCTCACCAGGGTGACCGTCGCCCGCCAGGAGCCGTCGGGCAGGCTCCTCGGCGGGGCGAAGGTCATGTTCCATGACTGCCCGGGCGCGAGGGTGACGATCCGCTGCACCCGGAAGGGCCCTGAGCTGGTGTTCCCCGGGCCGTCAGCCAGGCTGAGGGTGCCGCTCACGTCGATGGCCCGGCCGCCGGTGTTGTTCACGTGGGCGACGATGATGGGCTGACCGGCGACTGTCCGATGCCCGGTGAGCGAGGTGATGTCAAAGCTGATCGGCGGGGCGCCACCACGACCGACCGCCACGTACAGGCGGACACCGACCCGGGATACCTCGGTGACGCCGGCTTCACCGCCGCGCGGGTGGGCCTTGGCCGTCTGCTGGACCCAGATGACGCCGTACTGTTCGCCCCGGGTCGCGCCCGGCGGCACCCTGATCGTGATCATGTCCGTGACGAATGCCCCCGCGGCCAGGGTGACCACGGGATGCTGCACGCTGACCCAGGTCGTCAGCTCGTTGCCGGTCGCCCCGGCGTCGCCGACGAACAGCCCGTCGGCGATGTGCGCGGCAGCGGCGTAGACGGTGAAACGCGCCGTCTTTGCCTCATCGTTCGCGATGAGGACCCTGCGGTGGATGACCGTGCCGGTCGGCAGGTAGTCGATGATGTACCGCAGGGCACGCGGGTTGTCCGCCTCTGACACGGGTACGTCGACGAGCCGGACACCGAACGACCCCTGCGGTCCCGGCGCCACGGAAAGGCCGGACGATGTGGCCGCGCTGGCCACCGGGCTCAAGATGCTCAAGATACCGGTGGCCAGAGCGAACATTATGAAGCCGATCGAGCGGCGCACGTTCTCCCCTTGGTTCCCGGTCCGGGCCGCGGCGCGGCCCGGACCTCGTACGGCGGGACTAGCCCACGGACTGGGTGAGCGTCGCTACGTAGGCGCCGCCGACCGCGTCCGGGGGAACGGCGACCGAGATGGTCGGATCCCACGTGGCGGTGTTGTCGCCCACACCGGCGGTTCCGGCCACCACCGGCACTGGGTCGGCGGACAGCGTGATGGGCGTCCCGAGCGTGGTGATGGTGCCCGTCGTGGTGATGGCGCCGGGGGCGTACCCGGCGTCTCCAGCCGGGATGGTCTCAGCCGGCGTGGCGCCGCCTGTGGTCCAGTTGCTCGAGGAGGCGACAGTCGTCCAGGCCGCGGCGAGCAGGGCACGGTCGTCGGTCACGGTGACGGTTCCCAGTGCGCCGGCGATGGTGGTACCGGGTCCGTTACTGCCCAGGTCGACGGTGTCGGGAGCGGTGAGCGACAGGAGTCCCGAGGTCACCGTGAAGGTCACCGTCGTGTCCGGGTCGCCGCTAGCCGGACTGTACGACTGCGCGAGTACGGCCGGTCCGGCCGTCGCGGCTGACGCGACGCCCGGTGCCAGCGCGAAGCCAGCGGCGGCCGCTACCCCCAGGATAGAGAATACGGTTTTAACCATCTTGTCCCCCTTTAAAGCCCCGGTGTCCCAGCGCTTTGTTACATTCAGTATTTACACCATAACTTTCAGTTACACAAGGCGGCATCGGCCGAGTTCTGAGAATGGCGGCTGTCGGGCGGATTGTCGTCCTGCTTGAGTAAGAGCCAGAAAAGTGCCGTCGACAGGATTACCGGCCGCAGCGCTGTTTTCCAGGGCGCCAAGCCGCATTTACGCCGCCACCGGGCCGTTTTCTCACCTGCTGGCGGGTGTCTCCGTGCGGTCAGGCGATGTCCTCGAGGCCTGGTCCTCGTAGCTGCTGGCGGAGCTGGGCTTTGCGTACCTTGCCGGAGGGGGTCCTGGGCAGGTGCCGCAGGTGGTGCAGTTCCTCGGGCCATTTCTGCCGGGCCAGCCCGGCGTCGGCCAGGTGCGCCCGGACCTGGTCCAGGGTGGGCGCGGTACGGCCCGGCCGCATCGTGAAGACCGCCGCCGCGTGCTCGCCGAGGCGGGGGTCGGGAGCGGAGACGACGGCGACCTCCTGGACGCCGCCGATGGTGAGGAAGAGCTCCTCCACCTCCTTGGCGCTGATGTTCTCCCCGCCGCGGATGATGATGTCGGAGACCCGGTCGGTGATGGTCAGGTACCCCTCGTCGTCGATGACGCCGACGTCGCCGGTCCGGTACCAGCCTCCGGCGCCGAAGACGGATGCCGTCAGCTCCGGGTCGGTGTAGCCTGGGAAGAGCTCGGGCCCGCGGGTCAGGATCTCCCCGTCTTCGTCGAGCCGGATCTCCACGCCGGGCAGCGGGCGGCCGTCGGTCGTGAGCCGCTTGTCCTCCGGGTCGGCCAGGGAGCTGCCGGTAACCGACGGGTGCTCGGTGGACCCGTAGGAACGGAAGACCTTGATGCCGAGCCCGGCGGCCCGCCTGGCCACCGCTTCCGGCACGGCCGACCCGCCGAGACCGCACGCGGGCAGCCGCCGCCAGTGCTCCTCGGCGCAGTCCGGGTGATCAAGCAGGCTGGTCAGGAAGTACGTGGCCCCGCCCGCCACGGTGAGGTTCTCGTCCACCATCAGCCGCAGCACGGTAGCCGGGTCCCAGTGGTCGAGCAGGTGGACCGGCGCGCCCCGGACGAGCGGGCTCAGCAGCGCGCCGAGCATCCCGCTGAAGTGGCCGACCGGGGCGCCGGTCAGCGGCGCCGGGCCGCGGCGCGGTCCGCCCGCCGCCGCCCCGCGGCTGCCCAGCTGGCGCAGCTCGGCGCTCAGCGTGCGGTGACTGTGCAGCACTCCCTTCGGGTTCCTGGTCGTCCCGGAGGTGAACGCGACGACGGCGGGGCTGTCCGGGTCAACGACGGCCGCCGCGCCGACCGGGTCACCCGCGGCAAACCGGGAAAACGGCCGCGCCCGGCCCGGCAGCCGGCCGGGCGGCGTGGCTCCCGCGACCAGCCACCGGCAGCCGGGCTGGCCGTCAAGCAGCGACTCGTAGAGCGGCAGGTAGTCGGCCCGGCGGAAGCGGTCGGCGGTGACGACCACCCGGGGCCGGACCTCGCGCAGTATGTGGCCGACCTCCCTGGCCCCGTAGAAGTGCACGACGGGCACGATGACCGCGCCCAGGTAGGCCGCCGCCCAGAAGGTAACGACGGCTTCGGCCCAGTTGGGCAGCTGCATCACGATGACGTCGCCCGCGGCCACCCCCTCGGCCCGCAGGGAGCCCGCGAGCGCGCGGGCCGCCCGGTCGACGTCGGCGGCCGTGCCGGACCAGGGCCGCGTTTCCGAGTACACGCGGACCAGGCTGGCCGGGCTGCGCGCCGCGCTGGCGGACACGAGCGAGCCCAGCGTGTCATCGTTCCACAGGCCCTCGGCCCGGTACCGCGCGGCGAGGTCGGCCGGGACCGTGCGGCCGGGGCGGAGAAGCCCGGGTCCGGCCGCGTCCGCGGCAAAGCTGGTGTCAGTCACTGATGCTCCCGCCTACGGTGCCGTCGCCCTTCCATAGCAGTGAATACTCACCTACTTGTCAATACCGGGCGGCCGAGTACGCCGATCATCAAGGCCTGCTGGACCTGCTGACCGACGGCGAGCGCCGGCCAGCAGGCAACGGTGTCGGAGGTTACTTCTCGCAGTTGAGCCCGCCGACCTGTGTTTCCTTGCCGTCGTGCACGCGGCCGACGTACCAGCAGTCGACCGGGTGCGGCTTGTCCGCGGTGAAGGTGAGCGGCGGCGCGAAGCCGCCGAGGGTGTCGTTAGATACCTTGTCCAGGCCCGTGGTGAGCAGCGCGGGCGTCACCGTGGTACTGGCCGTCACGCCGGCGTTCTTGACCGCCGCGGCGATCAGCAGGCCGCCGGTCCAGGACTGGGCCGCCTCCTCGGTCCAGGTGGCCGCCTGCTGCATGAGGCCCGGGGAGTACTTGTTGATCGCGGCACTCATGACCGCGACAGTCGCGTTGGTGGAGTAGTAGGGGAGGTCCGGGTAAGAGGCCCACAGGTCCTTGAGCCCGGTGGCCGTGAGGGCCTGGGGGGTGATCGCGGTTCCCTCGGTGATCCAGACCGGGTTGTAGCCCTGCTGGGCGCCCCGATCAAGATGTTGCGACATTGCAGCAAGGAGTTCTCCCCCCTAAAGGGCGTTACGAGTACTAAAGGCCCGATGAATTAAATGAATAATCACTCACCTCATGCGGATCGTCGCAATTGTTGCATCAAGGTGTCGTCGCGGAAATTGTCAATGCGGGAAGGTCGGGCTATCACGATCGTTTCCCAGATGGGAAAACGCGCACGCCGCTGGTCCATCCCGAAAGCTCGTGCTACGCCGCGCTTGCTTCCCTCATGGCGTCCGCGAGAGCGTCGGCGAACTGGTCGGACGTCCGGGTGTCGCGGACGGCGACGCGAATCCAGCCGGGGCCGAGCCCGGGGAACGTCTCACCGCGGCGGACCGCGAAACCCCGGCTCAGCAGGCGGGCCCGGATATCCGCGATCCCGGTGTCGAGCAGCGCGAACGAGGCCTCGGCCTCGGGCCCGACCCGCAACCCGGTGATGCCGGACAACTGGTTTAGCAGGTGGGCCCGCTCGGCCGCGAGTTGCCCGGCCCAGGCGGAGACTTCCCGCAGCGCGCCCGGGCCGGCCGTCGCGACGCACGCCTCCAGGGCCGGCGTGGACACGGACCACAGCGGCTGCGCCGCCGCCAGCTGGCGGACCAGGTCCGGGGCGGCGAGCAGGTAGCCGACCCGGAGCCCGGCCAGGGCCCAGGTCTTGGTCAGGCTGCGGATGATCACGAGCCCGCGCAGATCGTCGTGGGCCGCCGCCGACTCGCGCTCGGCGGGCAGGCAGTCGGCGAAGGCCTCGTCGATGACGACGATCCGGCCCGGCCGGATCAGGCTCAGCAGGGCCGGCCGGGGGTGGGCGACGGACGTCGGGTTGGTCGGGTTGCCGATGAAGACGAGGTCCGCGTCCTCGGGCACCAGCGCCGGGTCGAAGG
>JAMFSN010000117.1 GCA_026225295.1 Frankia alni | reverse complement strand
GCGGGCGCGCTGGTCGGAACGGTCGTGCGGCAGCCGGTCCCGGCCTTCCTGCTCGGGTTCGCCTCCCACCTGGCCATGGACGCGATGCCGCACTGGGGGTTGGCCGCCGGCGGCGACTGGATACCGGTCGCCCGCCGGGACGGGGTCGCCGGGCTGGTCGAGATGGGTCTGATCACCGCGGCCGCGCCGACCGACCGCCGGGTCGCGGTGCTGGCCGGCATGATCGGCGCCTGCCTGCCGGATACCGACAAGCTGGGCACGTATTTCTTCAACCGGAACCCGTGGCCGGAACCGTTCAACCGGTTCCACGCCCGGATCCAGCGCGAAGCGGCCCACCGTCTGCCCCGGGAGGTGCTGACCGCGGCGGCGCTCGGCGCGGCGGCGGTCGCCGTCCTGGCCACCCGCCGCCGCACCGCGCGCTGAGCGCCCCTCGGTAATCCAGGGCCATGGCCTCCGGCGGCGCGGAAAAACCATGGTTGCGCCGCCTTTGGCCGCCTAAATCCGGGGCCGGCGGCTCGCTAGACGGCGACGCCGTAGTCGCGGGCCAGCCCGGCCAGGTCGTTGTGGCCCTGCCCGACCGCGCGGAACTTCCACTCGGCCCCGTTGCGGTAGACCTCGCCGAAGATGACGACGGTCTCGGTCGAGTAGTCCTCGGACAGGTCGTAGCGGACCAGCTCGTTGTTGGCCTGGTCGACGACCCGGATGTAGGCGTTGCGGACCTGGCCGAAGTTCTGGCTGCGGTCGCCGGCCGCGTAGATCGACACCGGGACGACGATCTTGTCGATCTCGGCCGGCACCGCGCCCAGGTTGACCACGAGCGTCTCGTCGTCGCCGTCACCCTCGCCGGTGACATTGTCACCGCTGAGCGTCACCGCGCCTTCCGGCGAAGCCAGGTTGTTGAAGAACACGAAGTGCTTGTCCGAGAGCACCTGGCCGTCGGCCTTGACCGCGATGGCCGAGGCGTCGAGGTCGAAATCGGTGCCGGTCGTGGTGCGGGCATCCCAGCCGAGCCCGACCGTCAGCGTGGTCAGCTGTGAGGTGCCCGCCTCCGCCGCCTGCTTGGTCAAGCTGACATTGCCGCCTTTGGCAAGGCTGATGGCCATCTGAAGGTCTTCCTTTCGGCGGGGGCCGGCGTCCGCGACGTGACAGGCACGTAACGCAGCCGCATCGCCCCGTATGAATGCGGGAACACCGAACACTCGCATACGGGGCCGACCATGCCCACCCCCACGTCCGTTTCCGGACGGTGGCCGGGCGAAAACCGGGGGGCCGGCGGCCACGCCGGTCGGTAGCCTGGGGCTCATGGCGCTCGTGGTACAGAAGTACGGAGGCTCGTCGGTGGCCGACGCCGACCGCATCAAGCGGGTGGCGGAGCGCATCGTCGATCAACGCCGTGCTGGCGACGACGTCGTCGTCGTCGTGTCCGCGATGGGTGACACGACGGACGACCTGCTCGACCTGGCCGAGAAGGTATCCCCCCTGCCCCCCGCCCGCGAGCTGGACATGCTGCTGACCGCCGGCGAACGCATCTCGATGGCGCTGCTGGCCATGGCCATCTCCCGCCTGGGGGCCGAGGCCCGCTCGTTCACCGGTTCGCAGGCCGGCGTGATCACCGACTCCGCGCACGGACGGGCCCGGATCATCGACGTCACCCCGGGCCGGATCCGCGACGCGCTGGATGCCGGCGCGATCGCCATCGTCGCCGGCTTCCAGGGGGTCAGCCAGGACACCAAGGACATCACCACCCTCGGCCGGGGCGGCTCCGACACCACCGCGGTGGCGCTGGCGGCCGCGCTGCACGCGGATGTCTGCGAGATCTACACCGACGTGGACGGCGTTTTCACCGCCGATCCCCGACTTGTCCCGGACGCCCGCAAGATTGACCGCATCTCCTACGAGGACATGCTGGAGATGGCGGCCAGCGGTGCGAAGGTGCTGATGCTGCGGTGCGTCGAGTACGCCCGCCGCTACGGCGTCCCGGTGCACGTCCGATCATCGTTTTCCCAGCAAAAAGGCACGTGGGTCACCCATATCCCGGAGGAGGAGATCGTGGAGCAGGCGATCATCAGTGGCGTCGCCCACGACAAGAGCGAGGCGAAGATCACCGTGGTGGGCTGCCCGGACAAGCCGGGCGTGGCCGCGTCGGTGTTCCGCGCGGTGGCCGACGCGGAGGTCAACATCGACATGGTGGTGCAGGTCGGTTCGGTGGCCGGCACCGGTCGCACCGACATCTCCTTCACGCTGCCGACCACCGACGGCCGGATCGCGCTCGCGGCGCTGGAGAAGGTCCGGGGCCCGGTCGGCTTCGATCGGACCCTCTACGACGAGAACATCGGCAAGGTCTCGCTGATCGGAGCGGGGATGAAGTCCCATCCGGGGGTCACGGCGCGGTTCTTCGGCGCGCTGGCCGACGCCGGGGTCAACGCCGAGATGATCTCGACGTCGGAGATTCGCATCTCGACCGTCATCCGGGACACCGACCTGGCGGTGGCCGTGCGGGCCGTGCACGAGGCGTTCAGCCTGGGCGACCCGGACGGCGCGGCGGTCGTGTACGGCGGGACCGGCCGATGAGCGCGGCGGGGGCCGGCGCGGACGCCGTCGGGGGTCCGGGACGGCGGCCCACTTTGGCCGTGGTCGGCGCGACCGGCGCGGTGGGGACGGTCATGCTGTCGCTGCTCACCGAGCGGCCGGACGTGTGGGGCGAAATCCGGCTGATCGCGTCGGCCCGGTCGGCCGGCCGGATCCTGCGGGTCCGCGGCCGGGACGTCACCGTGCGGGCGTTGACGCCCGAGGCGTTCGACGGGGTCGACATCGCCATGTTCGACGTGCCGGACGAGATCTCGGCCGAGTGGGCGCCGGTGGCCGCCGCCCGGGGTGCCGTGGCGGTCGACAACTCGGGCGCCTTCCGGATGGATCCGGACGTGCCGCTGGTCGTCCCCGAGGTGAACGCGGCCGCGGCGGCCCGGCGACCGCGCGGCATCATCGCCAACCCGAACTGCACGACCCTGTCGATGATCGTGGCGATGGGGGCCCTGCACCGTGGCTACGGCCTGGAGAGCCTGATCGTGGCGTCCTACCAGGCGGCCAGCGGGGCCGGCCAGATCGGCATCGACACGCTCTACGACCAGGTCGAAGCGGTGGCGGGGTCGAGGGAGCTGGGCCAGACCGCCGGCGACGTGCGCAAGGTGGTCTCCGGCGGCGGGCTGGGGCCGTTCCCGGCCCCGTTGGCGCTCAACGTGGTGCCCTTCGCCGGGTCGCTGAAGGAGGACGGCTGGTCGTCCGAGGAACTCAAGATCCGCAACGAGTCACGCAAGATCCTGGGCGTGCCCGGGCTGCGGGTCTCCGCGACCTGCGTGCGGGTTCCGGTCGTGACGACCCACTCCGTCGCGGTGCACGCCCGGTTCACCACGCCGGTGAGCGCCGACGAGGCGCGCGCTGTGCTGCGGGCGGCGCCCGGTGTCGCGGTGCTCGACGACCCGGCGGCCGGCGAGTACCCGACCCCCGCGGACGTCGTCGGGACCGACCCGACCTGGGTCGGACGGATCCGGGGCGCGCTGGACGACCCGCACGAGCTGGACCTGTTCGTGTGCGGCGACAACCTGCGGAAAGGCGCGGCGCTGAACACCCTGCAGATCGCCGAGCATCTCATCACCGACGGCCTGCTCACCGCCGACCGGGCGAACTAGCGCCGCGAGGCAGCGACCGGGCGCGGAGCCGGGCGCATTCTCGGCGGCGCTCCCACAGCAGCGCAGGTTGATCAGACCGGCGGTGGTCGGCCGGCTGGTGATGCTTCCGGGGCAGCCTGAACATCCAGTCGCGTCAGCCGGGTACGGACGTGGATGGAGGCGGAGAACCCGGCTATGACGGAGACCCGTCCCAGCAGGTTCGCGGGGACGGGTCTCCGGTGAGTTGTTAAGCCCGTGTGCGGCTCAGACGGCGCGGACGCCGTCGGCCTGCGGGCCCTTCTGGCCTTGGGTCACTTGGAACTCAACCCGCTGGCCCTCCTCGAGGCTCTTGTAGCCGTCCATGTCGATGGCGCTGTAGTGAACGAAGACGTCAGATCCGCCGCCGTCCACGGAGATGAAGCCGAAGCCCTTCTCCGCGTTGAACCACTTAACCGTGCCCTGAGCCACGTGCTCTCCCTGCTTGGTGCAGTCAGGACGCGCACCGCGCGTGCCCCGGGTCAATCCCAACACCGGAAGCTTGGCAGTGCCCCGCATTGGTGTTCCGCGGGCGTGACGTTCACAGACACGTACCAGGAACTTGACCGGGTTCGACGCTACACGCCGACAAGCCCGGGCGGGAGGTCTCAGCGCGACCGAGTCCCTTTTCACCTCTGTCCGACGCACCTTGACGGGCCGGCCCACCACCCGCCCTGACCAGGAAGGTCTGACCCACGCCGGACCGTGACGACCGCTGCCCGAAGGTGGTGGCGTGGGCCGGCCGGGCAACGACCCAGGTCCCGGACCCGGACGCCGGGCGGCCGCCGCGGGATCACCCGTCGCGACCGGGCTGCGGGCGCCGCGCGGCCAACGACCCGCGCCCGAACGACGGGTGGCGCGGGCGCGGAACTGTCGCCGGTCGGCTCTAGGCTGCCTTCATGGTCACCGCCCCCGCCCCGCCGCCCCCGTCGCCCGGCGCCCCGGCCGACGAGCGGCCCGACGGCGCGCGCGAGCGCAAGGCCCGCGGCGCCTTCTTCACCCCGCCGCTGCTGTGTGACCACGTGGTGCGGTGGGCGGTCCGGGGCCCGACCGATGCGGTGCTGGAACCGTCCTGCGGGGAAGCCGCGTTCCTGCTGCCGGCCGCCCGGCGGCTGCGCAGCCTGGGCGACGGACACCACCGCGGCCGGCTGCGGGGCATCGAGCTGCATCCGGAGAGCGCGGCCGCGGCCGCCGACGTCCTGCGGGCGGCCGGCGAGCCGGCGGCGGTGGAGGCCGCCGACTTCCTGTCCGTGGCCCCCACGCCGCTGTACGACGCCGTGGTCGGCAACCCGCCGTACGTGCGGTACCAGAGCTTTCACGGCGAGGCCCGGGCCCGCGGGCGGGCGGCGGCCCTGCGGGCCGGCGTCGCGCTGACCAACCTGGCCAGCTCGTGGGCGGCGTTCACCGTCCACTCCTCGCTGTTCCTGCGGCCCGGCGGCCGGCTCGGGCTGGTGCTGCCGGCCGAGCTGATGTCGGTCAACTACGCGGCCCCGGTCCGCCGCTACCTGCTGACCCGCTTCGGCCGGGTCCGACTCGTGCTGTTCGCCGACCGGATCTTCCCGGGCGTTCAGGAGGAGGTCGTCCTGCTGTTGGCCGAGGGCGAAGGGCCGGCCGGCCGGTTCGAGCTGCTCCAGCTGCGGAACCTCGACGACCTCGCCGGCCTGGACGACCTGGGAACCCTCGACGTCCCGGGCCCCCTGAACCGCCCAGGATCTTCGGGTGCCCCGGGGCCGTCGGACGACCCGAGGGAGCCGGACGACCCGGGGCCGTCGGACGACCCGGGGGCACCGGACGGTCGGTCCGCGCCGGGCGGCCCCCGCCGTGGCCCGGAGGGCGGCGACTGGCGCCCCGGGGAGCCGGGCGGCGGGTGGATGCCGGGTCTGCTCCCGACGGCCGCCCGGGACATCCTGGCCCAGGTCGCCGAGTCCGGGGCCTTCGGGCCGCTCGCCGACTGGGGCCGCACCACCCTCGGCGCCGTGACCGGCAACAACCGGTGGTTCGCGCTGAGCCGGGAACGCGCCTACGCCCTCGGCCTGCCCGACGACGAGTTGACCCCGCTGTCGCCGCCCGGTTCCCGACACCTGCGCGCCTTGACGCTGACGACCCGCCAGTGGGAGGACCTCGCCGCCGGTGGGGCCGCCACCGTGCTGTTCCGACCGCGGGCCGCGCCGTCCGCGGCCGGTCGGGCCTACATCGCCGCCGGTGAGCGCGACGGGGTCCATCTCGCCTACAAGTGTCGGGTCCGGGAGCCGTGGTGGCGGGTCCCGTTGCAACCGCGGCCGGCCGACCTCCTGCTGACCTACATGAACGCCCACACCCCGCAGCTGGCGACGAATCAGGCCGGCGTCGCGCACCTCAACTCCGTGCACGGGGTGGCGCTCGACCCGACCCGATGCGAGCTGGGGCGTGAGCTGTTGCCACTGGCCGCGCTCAACACGGTGACCATGCTGGGGGCCGAGACCGCCGGCCGGTCCTACGGCGGCGGGGTGCTGAAACTCGAGCCGCGCGAGGCGGCCCGGCTGCCCGTCCCGTCGCCCGGGCTGCTGACCCGGTTCCGCCCGGAGCTGACCGCCCTGCGGCGGCCGGTCCTGCGGGCCCTGGAAGCCGGCCGCGTCACCGACGCCGCCGCTCTGATCGACGGGGTCCTGCTGGCCCGGGGGGCCGGCCTGCCCCCGGCCGCCGTCGCGGCGGTGGCCGAGGCCCGCCAGGCCCTGTGGTCGCGGCGGGTCGCCCGGGGCGGCACCGGAGCGCGTCGCCGGTCCCGACCCGACTCGCCCTGATGCCGCGCGAACCCGACAAGCTGGTGCCGTACGAGGTGGCGCTGGCCAGTCGTCCCTGGTCCGATCCGTGGACCCATCACGCCGGCGAGCCCCCCGTCCACCAGCCCGACTTCGAGCTGCTCGGCGAGTTGCTCACGGTTCCGGTCCGACGGGGCGAGGTCTCCCAGACGGGGGCGTTCGCGAAGGGGGTCGACGCCTGGCTCGCCCACGAGCTGCGCCGGGCCGGCTTCGGCGACGACGAGGTGTGGCCGCGGGCCAGCCGTCCCCGCGTGCTGCCCCGGGACGTGGCCCTCCTGCTCGACCGGTTGCCCCGCCGGCTCGCCGAGGAGGTCGCCGATCGGGTGGCGGCCATGCCGGCGGTGACCCCGACGGACGCGGTGATCCTCGGTCGGGCGTACGACAAGCAGGTCGACGTGGTGATCTCCCGGTGGGAGCGTGGGCCGGAGCTGCTGGTCAGCACCAAGGCGCAGGTATCGAGCTTCGGCAAGAACCTGCCCAACCGGTTCGAAGAGGCCTACGGCGACGCGGGCAACCTGCGCGGTCGGTATCCGCTGGCCGCGGTCGGCTTCCTGTTCGTCCAGCGCTCGACGATCCTCACCGAGGAGCCGGATGCGTACGAACGCACCGTCGACATGATCCGCAAGTTGCGGGCCACACCCGAATCCGGCGGTGGCTACACGGCCACCGGCCTGGTCCTCGTCGAATGGGACGACGACCAGCCCCGGTCCCGGTCCGCCGGCCCGAACGGCACCGCGGCCCCGGTCGGTGCGAACGGCACCCGGGCCACGGCTGGCGCGCGGCCCGCGGACGGCGCCGGCCGACGCGTACGGGTGCGCACCGACGCCGTGCCGCCCGACGTCGCCGCCGGGCAGTTCCTCACCGCGCTCGTACGCCACGTGACCGCCGTGACGCCGGTCGTCCATCACGTCCGGGTCCGCGAATTGTTCGAGCGGCGCAACCTCGCCGTCGAGGAAGCAGACGCGCTGATCGGCGCGGAAGCCGGCGACGATTCCCGGGACGCGCGCGACAACTCCAGCGGACCCCTGATGATCGAGGATCCCCTGTTCGAGCTGTAGCCGCTCCGTTTCCGCCGTGCCAAGGAGCCTCCGCACCCGTCCGTATTGCCAAACGGTCACCCCAACCGCCACTTCGACAGACAGATGTACACAGAGGACCCGCCGACATCCGAGCCGCCCGCCCAGACGGCCACCACAGCGACCATTCAGCAACACGGCCGAGGGATCAGCCGACCACGACCCGACCGACCCCGCCCAAAGCCGCTTTTTCCATCAACGACCCGGGCAGCCGTAAGAAAATCCGGCTGCCGCACCACCCAGCACCGAGCACCCAGCACCAGGCACCGACTCGGCAAAGCGTCAGAGTCACCGCCTCGAACAAAAGACGTAATGATGCGCAGGATAACCCTCGCGCTTTCGGGCAGCGAACCCCTGAACTCGGCAGATCCTCCCCCCACGACACCCGAGACCAGAAACCCGTCCACCGGATCGGAAACGGTAGACGAATCGCGAAAAACCATTTGATCCGCGTCAAGCAGAGTGGTTTGCTAGTTAGCAACATCAGAGCCGAACAGGGGTGACACCGCGGTTGCACCGCCCACCCTCGGTGGCCGACGTCAAGCGCACTCCACGTGCGTATCCGACGCCGCCCGCCGCCCGCGGCTGGTCATGGTCACGGCACAACGCCGGGCCGCCACCAGAAGGGATCCGCTGATGATTGCGAACCACCCCCCCGACCCGGAGGCGACGTTGTCAGCCGGCTGGGCGCCATCCACGGAGCCGCCCATACCGACTGTTCAGCTGTTCGCCCGCAACGCCGGGCCCCTGGGCGAGCACGAGCTGATCCTGGCGCCGGGGGCGACCGCGCAGGACCTGTCCTCCGCGCTCGTCCTCATCCCGCCGGACTCGGCGCTGATCGAGTTCGGCGGCGATATCGATCTCTCGCTCGTCTTCCGCGAGATCCCCCGGCCCGGGACGGCCCGGAAGCCGGGGCCGTCCGAGCGTCGCGTTCAGGGGGAGGTGCCGGCGACCGCGGACGCGCCCTGATCAGGCCCGGGTCCGCTGCTCGGTTCGCACCCGCCCGGCCGGGTGCGGCGTCCCTCCGGACGTCGCACCCGGCCCGGGTCCGGGGCCGAGCGGGTCGCCCGGGAGGGTTCCGCCTCAGGCCGGTGCGTAGGCCAGGCCAGCCATGTCGGCGATCCGTTCGTAGGACCGCAACCGTTCGGTCTGGTTGTGCACGTTGGTGGTGATCATCAGCTCGTCGACCTGGGTCGCGGCGAGCAACTGGTCCAGGCCGGCCCGCACCGTCTCCGGTCCCCCGACCACATAGGAGGAGGTGGCTGAACGAATGATTTCCCGGTCGAGGGAGCTGTAGCGGTAGGCCGCCGTCTCTTCCGGTGACGGCCAGGTCCCGGGCTCGCCCCGGCGCAGCCGCAGCATCGCCAGACCGGACGGGGCGGCCAGTTCCCGCGCCTGTTCGTCGGATTCGGCGCAGATCACGGCCGCGGCGATCATCGCGTAGGGCCGCTCGCGGCCCGCGGACGGTCGGAACGACGACCGGTACAGCTCCAGCGCCGGCAGCGTGTTCTCCGAGCTGAAGTGGTGCGCGAACGCGAACGGGAGCCCGAGGATGCCGGCCACCTGGGCGCTGTAGCCGCTGGAGCCGAGCAACCAGATCGGAGGCATGTTGCCGGCCGCCGGTACCGCCCGGACGTCGGCGTAGGGATGGCCGGCCGGGAATCCACCGGTGAAGAACGCGATCAGCTCGCCGAGCTGCTCGGGGAAGTCATCCGCCGACAACGGGCCGGCCGTACGGCGTAGGGCCCGGGCGGTGTTCTGGTCGGTCCCGGGGGCGCGGCCGATTCCGAGATCGATGCGGCCGGGGTGCAGTGCTTCGAGCATCCCGAACTGTTCGGCGACGACCAGCGGCGGATGGTTGGGCAACATCACCCCGCCCGACCCGACCCGCAAGGTCGACGTCGCCCCGGCCAGGTGGGCGATCAGCACCGCCGGCGCGGAACTGGCGATGCCCGGCATGCCGTGATGTTCGGCCAGCCAGTAACGGGTGTAGCCGAGACGCTCGGCCAACTGGGCGAGTTCGGTGGAATTGCGCAGCGCGTCCGAGGGAGTCGAGCCGGAGGAGACCGGCGCGAGGTCGAGCACGGACAGCGGTACGGAACGGGCGAGGCTCACACGGGCGTCAACCGCCGAGCGGCCGTCCGGCTTCCCGGCGATCGGTCGCGACGTCAGCGCCGCAACCCGTAGAGCCGGGCCACCAGGCTCTCCGCGGCGCGCGCGGACAGCAGGCGACGCGCGGCGACCAGCGCCGGGCCGGCCCCGCCGACGACATACACCGGCGCCGGGTCGTCGTCGGCCGCGATCCCGGCGATCTTCTCGGCCACCACGCGCGGGTCGCCGCCCCGGGCGTCGCTGCGCGCGATCGACGCGCGCACCGCCGCGAACGGGCCGGCGTACGGCGAATCGGCCGGGAGATGAACCGCGCGGTTGCCGGTGAGCGCGGTCTTGAAGTAGGCCGGCTCGACCAACGTCATCCGGACCCCGAACGGCGCGACCTCCCGGCGCGCGGCCAGCACGAAGCCCTTGAGCGCCAGCTTCGAGGCCGTGTAGGTCGAACGGAACGGCAGCGGGAACTCGGCGATCATCGACCCGACCATCACCACCGTCCCGCCCCGCCGTGCCCGCAGCGACGGCAGCAGGAGCTGGGTGAGCTGCACCGGCCCGAAAACGTTCACGGCGAACAGCTGCTCGACGGCCTCGACGGTGACCGACTCCAGCGGGCCCATCGCGCTCTGACCGGCGTTGTTGACCAGCACGTCGACCCCACCCTCGGCGAGAATCGCCTGCGCGCAGGCCGCGACACCGACCCGGTCGGCAAGATCCAGGGCCACGTACCGCACCCCGGCGGGACGATCGGCGGACTCCAGCGACGCGGGGTCGCGACAGGTCCCGACGACGCGGTAACCGCGCCGGACGAATACTTCGGCGGTTGCCCGACCGATCCCGGTCGACGCCCCGGTCACCAACGCGACCGGCGGCCCGGGCGGCCGGCCGGCCGGCGGTGAGCTCTCGATCATCACGCGCCGATTGTCGACGATCGGCCATCCGCGCGGGAGCCGGACGCGGCCCGCGCGAACCATCGGACCGGCCCGCCGGCGGCGACCGGTCGGCAGGCGACCGGTCGGCAGGCGACCGCGCCGGTCCCGACCCCGTCGGCGGCCGCCCGGCGGTACCCGGGTGCCTTTATCTGGCCGTAAGGTCAGGCCGTGCCCGGTCCCAGCGTCCCCGACCGTTCCGGGCTCACCGTTTCCAGTGCGTCCGGACGGTGGGTCATCTTCGCGACGGTCCTCGGGTCGGGGATCGCCGGCATCGATGCCACCGCGGTCAGCATCGCGATCCCGTCGATCGGCCGGGATCTGAACGCCGGCTGGTCCTCCCTGCAATGGATCATCACGGCGTACACGCTGACGCTCGCCGGACTCCTGCTGGTCGGCGGTTCCCTCGGGGACCGCTACGGCCGGCGCCGGGTGTTCATCATGGGCGTCATCGGCTTCGCGGGCGCATCGGCGCTGTGCGGGCTGGCTCCCAACACCCAGATCCTGGTCGCGGCGCGGGCCGTCCAGGGAATCGGCGGCGCACTGCTCCTGCCGGGCAGCCTCGCGATCCTGCAGGCCTCGTTCGACCCCGCCGACCGGGCCCGGGCCATCGGGGCGTGGTCAGGGCTCGGTGGGGTGGCCACCGCGATCGGCCCGTTCCTGGGTGGCTGGCTGGTCGAAGCCGTGTCGTGGCGGCTGATCTTCTTCATCAACCTGCCGCTGGCCGTCGCGGTGGTGGTGGTCGCCGCCCGCCACGTCCCCGAGTCGACCGATCCCGACGTCGAGGGCCCGGTCGACGTGGCCGGCGGGGCCCTGGTCACGCTGGGCCTGGTCGGACTGGTCTATGGCCTCATCGAAGGTCCGAACACCGGCTGGACCGCCGCTCGCGTGATCGGGTCGCTGGCCGTCGGAGCCGCGTTGCTGGCCGCGTTCCTCGTGCTCGAGGCGCGGCGGCGCTACCCGATGCTCCCGCTCGGGCTGTTCTCATCGGTGCAGTTCAGCTCGGCCAACGCGGTGACGTTCGTGGTGTACGCGGCCCTCGGCGGCGCCCTGTTCCTGCTGCCCATCGAGCTCCAGCGGGTGGCCGGCTACTCGGCCGTGGAATCCGGGACGGCCCTGCTTCCGCTCACCGTGATCCTGCTGTTGCTGTCGTCCCGGTCCGGGGCCCTGGCCACCCGGATCGGCCCCCGCCCGCAGATGTCCCTCGGCCCGGTCTGCGCCGGCGTCGGCCTCGCGCTGCTCAGCCGGGCCGGCGCCGGAAACGGCTATCTGGTGGACGTGCTGCCGGGCGTGGTGGTCCTCGGGCTGGGGCTGGCCGCCAACGTGGCCCCGTTGACCTCGACGGTGCTGGCCGCCGCGCCGGCCGAGCACGCCGGCGTGGCGTCCGCGATCAACAACGACGTGGCCCGGACCGCCCAGCTCATCGCGGTGGCGGTGCTGCCGGCGCTGGCCGGGATCGCCGAGGGGGACTACGCCGACGTCGCCTCGTTCGGCGCCGGCTTCCGGTCGGCGATGTTCATCGCGGCCGGGCTGTGCGTCGCCGGGGGCCTGCTGGCCGCGGCGACGATCCGCAAGCCGCTCACCGACGTCCCGGTGGCGGACCGCATGGTCAGCCCGCGCGCCGAGCCGGCCGACGTCGACCAGCCGGCCCGGCGGTCCCGCGTGCACTGTTCGCTCGACGCCCCGCCCCTGCAGATTCGCTCGCCGGTGGCGGCCCGACCGGACGACCCGCCGACCGGCTGACGGCGGCGGCCCGGTGGCCCGCGAAAACCGGGCGCCCGGGAACCAGGCACCCGCGGCTCAGGACCCGCGGCTCAGGATGAGGAGTCGCCGTGGCCGGTCTGCTCGGCCAGGAAACGTTCGAGCTCGGCGCCCAGCTCCTCGCCGGTCGGCAACGAACTGCCCTCCGGAGCGAGCGGGTTCTCGCGGGCCCGGGCCGCGGCGATCTCGTCGTACTGGCGTTCCAGGCCCTCGACCACGGCCGAGATCTCCTCGGACTTGGCGACCTGGGAATCGATCTCGTCGCGGACCCGGTCGCCCGCCTCGATCAGCTCGACAACCGGCAGATCCAGCTGCGCGGACTCGCCCACCGCCGCCAGCAGCGCGGCCGCGGCACCCGGGAACTCGGCCTGGGCGAGGTACTGGGGCACGTGGACGGCAAAGCCCATCGCGTCCTGACCAGCCTGCCCGAGGCGGTACTCCAGCAGGTGGCCGGCGCTACTCGGCACCTGGACCTGGTCGACCCAGGGCTCATAGCCGCTGACCAGCTCGGCCCGCGTGCCGTGGGCGGTGACCCCGATCGGCCGGGTGTGCGGCACGGCCATCGGGATGGCCTGCAGACCGATGGTCAGCTTCACCCCGAACCGGTCGAGGACGGAGCGGACCGCCACGATGAAGCGCTCCCACTGGACGTCCGGCTCCGGTCCGGACAGCAGCAGGAAGACCTTCCCGGTCGCGTCGGTGATGCGATGGATGGCCAGCTGGGGCTCGGCGTAACTGACCCAGTGGTCCCGATCGAACATCAGCAGCGGGCGGCGCGCCCGGTAGTCGATCAGCTGGTCCGCGTCGAACGTGGCCACCACGGTGTTCGGCATCGTGGCCAGCATGTGATCGCGCGCGGCCTTCGTGACGCCGGCAATATCGATGAAGCCGTCCAGCGCCTCGATCATCACGGTTTCCGGCGGAACCTCGACACCATCGGCGATCTCATAGAGCTCCTCGGGATCGAGCATGGCCCGCGACCTCCCGACAGCTAGAGCGTGACCAGGTGAACGTGCACAGGGCAGGACTTTCTTCCACGGTAGTCGAGCGACGGCGATCAGGGGTGATCCCCATGGCAGTGGGGCAGATCCGGGCGGTCACACCGGCACCGCTCCGCCGGTCCCGCCGGCATCAGGCCCGCGTCGGGCGGCCGGCGGTGGCGTTCGCGGGCGGCCGGCGGTGCGGGAGCCGGAAACCGGCGACGACCAGCCACAGCAGCCCGGGAAAGCGCGCGATCGGCAGCAGCACCGCCAGCGCCGGCCAGATCAGCACCAACGTCGTCGCTTCGGCGAGCGCCGCGACCACCAGCCCGGCCACCGCCAGCGGCCGGGGCAGCAGCCCGACCAGCAGGCTCGGGACGGCGACGCCGGCGATCAGCAACCCCAGGCCCACGACGTGGGCGGGGCCGCCGGTGGCGAAGGCCAGGTCGTCCAGGGCCCGGGTCAGCGCCCCGTCGACCCGGACGGCCGGCCGGGCCAGCGTCCACTGCAGCAGCCCCGACAGCATGAGCGCCGAGGCCGAGAGCACCCCGCCGACCAGCGCGATCGTCGCCCCGGGGGCGGTGATGCCGAGCTGCCGGAGCCGCGCGCTGGCCGTCGCGGCGTAAATCGCCAGCGGCACGGCCGACCCGAACGCGAGAATCCCGCTCGCCTTGACCGCCCCGGACTGGGTCGAGAAGTACGTGTCGATCGTCGTGGCGTTCGCGAACGGCGAGGGCAGCACACCCCCCAGGGCGGCGCTCAGCGCGATCCCCCCGACCAGGAGCGCGGCCGACACGACAGCCAGCAGTCCCAGGGGCGGTCCGTTCATCCGACCGCGCCGAACCGGCTCACCTTTTTCGTTCGACTCTGAATAATTCATGTGATGAACGGTATGCCTCTGCTAGCGTTCACGCAATGAGCGATCGGGAAAACACCGACGGGACCGGCCCGCCGCCCGGCGCCGGGGGCCGTTCCGCCGCCCCGGCCTTCCTCCTGGCCCAGGTCGGCGGGCTCGCCGCCCTGCGTTTCGGTGAGCGGTTGCGGCCCCTGGGCCTCAGCCCGGCCCAGGCCGGCCTGCTCCGGGCGGTCGGAGCCGAGCCCGGTCGTTCCCAGCAGGCGCTGTCCGCGCAGCTCGGGCTGCTCCCCAGCCGCCTGGTCGTGCTCGTGGACGAGCTGCAGCGCGAGGGACTGATGGAACGCCGCCGCGATGTGGCTGACCGGCGGCACTACGAACTGCACCTGACCCCGGCCGGCGCCGAGCGGCTCCGGGCCATCGGCCTGGTCGCCCAGGCCCACGCCGAGGACTTCCTGGCCCCGTTGAGCGAGCCGGACCGGGCGACGCTCACCGACCTGCTCGGCCGGCTGGCCACCGCCCACGAGCTGACCCCGCGGGTCCATCCCGGCTATCGGGCCCTCGGTCACGCGCGGCCGACCCGGTCGGACTGAGGTCGCCGCCGGCCTTTCGCCGGCCGCGTTACCTTCCGGCCATCCGAACCGTCAGATCCGTGTCCAGTTGGCCGAGTGGGCCCCGCCCACCAAGGAGCGATGACGATGACGGCACGGATGACCAACCCGGCCCTGGTCCTGCCCCCCGCGATGGAGGCGATCCAGGGCCTCTACCAGGCCATGTACGCGGGCGGAGTCGACCCGCGGACGCTGGAACTGGTGCACCTGCGGGCCAGCCAGATCAACGGCTGCAGCGCGTGCGTGCACGCCGGGGTGACGAGCGCGACCAAGGCCGGTGAGAGCACCGACCGACTCCTGGCCGTGCCCGCCTGGTACGAATCGCCGCTGTTCGACGAGGCCGAGCGGGCCGCGCTCGCGCTCACCGAGGCGACCACCCGGCTGAGCGACCGCCCTGGCCAGGTCACCGACGAGCTGTGGGACGAGGCTCGCCGGCACTTCGACGAAAAGCAGCTCGCGGCCATCATCCTGATGATCGCCACGACGAATTTCTTCAACCGCATCAACACCACGATCAAGGAACCGGCCGGCGCGACCTGGAACTGAACGAGGCCGACGGCTCGGATCCGTTACCGGTGGTGTAAGGCCAATCGGCCACCTGAGTGGCCGGTTGGCCATCCGGACGGGTACGGATGAGCGCTGATCGTCGACGCTCAGCCCGAGAACGAGGGCAGGTCGAGCCGGGCCAGCCGGTCGATGTCGGCCAGCACGTCGATCGCGACGATCAGGCCGGCCCGCACGGTGAATCCCATGACTGAGAACGGCCGGCCGGCGACGGTCACGACCACGCCGGCGGCTCCGTTGACCAGGATCGGGTGGACCGTCGCGTCCGGTCGGGCGAACATCAGGGCTCGACCGGCCACGGCTGTCGCTCCGCGGATCACCGCGCTGACCCCGGGCCGACCGGCCCCGAAGTCGGACCGTAGTTCGATGTCCGGATCGAGCAGCGCGACGAGCGCGTCGAACTCGCCGGCCCGGGCCGCGGCGAAAAACGCCCCGACCACGTCGTGCTGCCCGGCCAGATCGGCGTCCGGTCGCGGACCGCCGTTCCGGATCCGGCCGCGGGCCCGGGTCGCGAGCTGTTTGGCGGCGTTCGATGACCGCCCGAGCAGTGCCGCGATGTCGTCGAACGGCACCGCGAACAGGTCGTGCAGCACGAAAGCCAACCGTTCGGCCGGCGTCAGGGTCTCCAGCACCACGTACAGCGCCAGGCCGACCGACTCGGCGAGCAGCGCCTCCTGCTCGGGGTCCATCCCGCCGGCCGGGCTCACGACCGGGTCCGGCACGTGGACGTCGAGCGGCTGCTCGCGCCGCGCGCCGCGGGTCCGCAGCATGTCCAGGCAGATCCGGCCGGTGACGGTCGTCAGCCAACCACGCAGGTTGGCGACGTCGCGGGGGTCGGAACGGCTGAGTCGCAGCCACGACTCCTGCACCGCATCGTCCGCTTCGGGCAGCGAGCCGAGCATCCGGTACGCGACCGAACGCAGATGCCCGCGATGCTCGTCGAACTCCTCGGCCAGCCGATCCTGCTCTGTCATGATCACCCTAATCCTGCCAGCCACCGCCGCCGGGACCATGACGGAGCGGATCAGCCCGAGGTAACAACCCGGTCCGTTGGCGGTGGGGTCAGGAGGCGCCCGGGGGGTCGACGCGGTCACCGATCGGCTCGAAGACGTGCCCGACGAACTCGCCGACGATGCCCGCCGCCGAGGGCAGCCCGGCCCGCTGGGCGGCGTCCAGGGTGTCGAACGCGAGCCGGGGGTCGCCTTCGATCTCGTAGAACGCCAGGTGGGAGTACGGGTAGGTCGAGTACCGCTCCGCCCGCTGGACGTCGCTGCGGCGGAAGCGTTGGGCGCCGACGAACCCCGGCAGCGTCACGATCCGGGACAGATGGTCGGCGTACCAGGCGTCGTAGGCGTCCTCCCGACCCACGACCGGGTTGCTCTGGACGATGTAGAGCCGCCGGCCGGCGGGCGTCACCGGCCGTCCCGCGCGGCCGGGTGGATCCGGCAATGCTCCAGCAAGGTGTCCCCCTCTTCGTCGCGCTCGTCGCGTCCTCGTCCACCAGCCCGACCACGCCGGATGAACGTTAGCGCCACCCTGTCACGGGGAACGCCGAAGCGTCGAACCACCTCTCAGGAGGCCGCCCGGAGTCGCGCCGGTGGGCCGGCCGTCGCTCATCACGAGCTGCCCGCTCACGAACGTGGCGTCGATTCCGGTCGCGGCCTGGGCCAGGCGCGGGCTGCCGTCCGGCAGGTCCCGGACGACCTTCGGCACACCGCACCCGATGGTCGCCGGGTCGAAGACGACGAGGTCGGCGTGCGCCCCGGGCGCGAGCACCCCGCGGCCGGCCAGCCCCCACACCGACGCCGGCCGCCCGGTGAGCATGTGGATCGCCTCCGACCACCCGAACTGTTCCTGCTCGCGGACCCAGTGGGACAGGAAATAAGTCGGAATGTTGGAGTCGAGGATCTGCGAGATGTGGGCGCCGGAGTCGGACGCGGCGATGACCGTGTTGGGGTGCCGCAGCGCGGCGAGCACCCGCTCGGGGGACGTCTCGCTGATCGGTTGGCGGAACAGCTGCTCGAAGTCGGTGCTCAGCGCCAGTTCGATCATGACGTCGACGGGGGACGTCGAGCGCGCCCGGCCGATCGCCGCCACCGAGACCTCGGGACCGTCCCGGTCGTCGATGACCATGATCTGATCGAACCGGGGGGCGCGGACCTCGGCCCCCACCGCCGGCCCGTAACGGCCCGACCCGGCCTCGGCCGCCAACCGCCGCCGAAGCTCCGGGTCGCGCAGCCGGGCCCGCTGCTCGGCCAGGGGCGCCGACCGCAGCGTGCCCCACAGCGGCAGGCGGTCGAAGGGCAGCCGGGTCGTGAAGCCGAAGACGTTCTCGAAGCCCCGGACATGCACCTGGCCGGTGCCGGTCCCGCCCCCGGCCACCACGCCGTCGACCACGGCGAGCTGTTCCTCCTGGCCACCGACCATGAAGGTGACCGGCCGGCCGCTGGCCACCGCCAACCGCTGGAGCCGCTCCTGGTAGTCGGCCACCGCGGCCGGGTCGGTCGGGCGCTCCGGAGCGAGCTGGAAGATGCCCGCGCCCTGCTCCGTCATCGCCATGACCAGCGCCGTCACCTCCGACCAGCTGGCGATGCGGCTGGCCACCGGCGCCCCGGCCGTCGTGACGTGGGCGTGGCTGCGCGACGTGCTGAACCCCAGGGCGCCGGCGGCGACCGCCTCCCGCACGGCGGTCGCCATCCGCCGCAGGTCGTCCCCGGACGCGGGCTCGGTGAACGCCCGCTCCCCCATGACCGCCGCGCGCAGCGCCGAGTGGCCGATCTGGGCCCCGATGTTCATCGCCTTGGGCAGCGCGGCCACGGCGTCCAGGTAGGCCGGGAACTCCGTCCACGTCCACGGAACGCCCTGGTGGATGGCCGCACGGGACATGTCCTCGGCTCGTTCGATGCTGCGCAGGATGAGGTCGGCCTGGTCTTCGGAGCCGGGGGCCAGGGTGAAACCGCAGTTGCCCATCACCGCCGACGTCACCCCGTGGTCGGCCAGGCTGCCGGCGTAGGGATCCCAGAAAAGCTGGGCGTCGAGATGGGTGTGCCCGTCGATGAAACCGGGGGTGACGAACCGGCCGGTCGCGTCCACCGTCCGCCGTCCGGAGCCGGTGATCCGACCCACCTCGACGACCAGGCCGTCCGCGACCGCGACGTCGGCCTCGATCCCGTCCGAACCGAGGCCGTCGAAAACCGTGCCTCCACGGATCACCAGGTCATACACGATGTCTGCTCACCTGCCTCAAAATCGGAAGCTTCCGTCGGGACAGCCTCAGGCGGAAAGGTCGGCGGCCAACGTATGTTGCCGGAACAGCGCGGCCGCGTTGCCGAAGGCGATCTTCTGCGCGACCGCGGCTGGCAGCGGCCCGAGCCGGCTGGCCAGCAGACTCTGGGTGTGGGGCCAGGTCGAGTCGGCGTGGGGGTAGTCGCTCTCGAACATGATGTTGTCCGCCCCGATCCGCTCGTAGGCCGGCAACGTCGAGGGATCATCCAGCATGCAGAACCAGAAGTTGCGCTTCAGGACGTCGCTCGGGGTCAGGTCGCGGTCGGGCCAGGGCGTGTCGACCGGCGAACCGCCCGAATGGGCCAGCACGTAGTCGAGCCGGTCCAGCGCCATCGGGACCCAGCCGATACCCCCTTCCGACAGGGCGATCCTGATGTTCGGGAACCGGACCGGGACGAAGGCCCAGATCCATTCCAGCGCGGCCACGTAGGCCCCGGCCGGGAACAGCGACGTCTGGAGCTGCAGGGGCGCGTTCGCCCGGGTGTTGAGGATGTAGCCGGCCGAGCCGGTGTGCAGGCAGATGACGGTCTGCGTCTCCTCGCAGGCGCGCAGGAACGGTTCCCAGACCGGCTCGTGGATGGCCGGGTAGCCGAGCCGCTGCGGCAGGTCGGGGAACGTGACGGCCCGGAACCCGGCCGCGGCGTTGCGCCGGACCTCCCGCGCGGCGATTTCCGGGTCCGGCAGCCAGGTCAGTTGGAGGGGGATGATCCGCCCCGGGTAGGGGCCGGCCCACTCCTCCCGGTGCCACCGGTTGTAGGCCTGGACGCAGGCCCGGCCGAGCTCCGGGTCCCGGCTGGCCGCGAACTGCCGACCGGCGAAGCCGCACATCGACGGGAACGTCAGCGACGCCTCGACCCCGTCCAGATCCATGTCCCGGATCCGCGCGTGGATCTCCCAGACCCCTTTGCGCACCTCCTCGTAGCGGATCGGTTCGTGCCGCCAGCTCGACTGCGGGCGCCCGGCGACCGCGCCGAAGCCCGAGTCGAACATGACGCCGTCCTCGTAGGCCCAGACCAGGCCGCCCGACTCGTGCTCCACGAGTCGGGGGGCCCGGTCGGCGAACCGGGTCTCGATCCGTCCCTCGAAAACATTCGGGGGTTCGGTGACGTGGTCATCGACGGAGATGACCCGGTAGTGGAGCTCTTCACGATCCGGCTCCGGCAGCAGGTTCGGTCGGTGGTCCGTCATACGAAACTGTCCTCCGTGAATAAGACCCGGCCGGCTGGGAGAAACGTGAAGAGCAGCGACCGTCAGGCCCGGCAGGTCGTCTTACCGTCGTTGAGCGTGCTGTACTTTCCGCTCTTGAGCTGAATCGTGAAGAAGCACTTCACGGCCGGCTGCGGACCACCGGTGCTGGAGTAACTGATGGGCGGGGTCAGGCCCCCGAAGGTGTCGTTCTTCGGCAGGTTGTAGAGCTGGGTGGTGAGGTCTGCGCCGCTCGCCTTACCGCTGGGCAGCTGCTTGGCCGCGGCCTCGAAAATCGCGCCCGAAGCCCAGGCGGCCGCCGCCGCACCAGAATAACCGTTGGACGTCGCGGAAAAGTCGCCCGGCTCGTACGTGTGCATCGCGCTCTGGAACTGCTGCCGGGCCGGGGTGTCGGAAGCGAACCACGGGAACACCGGCACCGGGCCGGCCACGCCGTCCAGGGCGCTGACCGAGGTCTCACTCTGGGAGAAGCCGCTCGCCGCCTGCAGCCATTGCGGGTGGTAACCCTGCTGTTCGCAGGCCGCGGCCACGCGCCCCGCGACCTGCGTCGCCACTTCCAGGGCAATGGCGTTGGCGCCCGAGTTCTTGGCCGCCAGGCACTGGGCGGTGTAGTCGGGCGCCGCCGCCTTGGCCGCCGCGCTGAAGACGTACGACACGCCGGCCGCGCCGGCCTGGCCCTTCTGACTGGTGGCGATCTGGCTGCACGCCGTCGATTCGGCGCAGTAGATCGCCCCGAACCTGGTGGCGCCGGTCAGAGCGGCGACCTTCGGCAGTCCGAAGAAGTAGCCGGTGGTCTGGGTGGCGCCTTCCGGGAAGAAGTTCTTGTACTTCTCCATGACGTCCTTGGCCAGGTCGTCGCCGATGACCGGGACCTTCCCGGACGCCAGATACGGGGCCCAGGCGTCTTCCACGATGCTGCTCGCCCCGACGATCGCCATCACGTGGTCCTGCGTGACGAGCTCCTTGACTTCACGCAGGGCGAGGGCCGCGTCGAGCTGGTCATCCTTTTGGATCAGCTTGACCTGGTGGCCGTTGACTCCGCCGCTCGCATTCACGCTCTTGACCCACGCGTCCAGGCCGTCCTTGGCCCCGATGTTGCTGGAGGCATAGGCACCGCTGAACGTGCCCACGTTGCCGATGACGTAGTCCCCGCCACTGGACGCGGAGGCACTGCCGCCTGAAGAGGAGCTGCCGCAGGCGGCGATGACTAACAGCCCCGCTGCCGCACCGGCCACCGCGGCCACGCGGCGGCCGTTCAACTGTCCGAACATGTGAGAGGGTCCTTTCCCCAGGTGGAGGTTTCGGTTCTTCGGGCTCGCCCGGGCCCGAAGGCCGACCCCGGGCGGCCGGGGTTACGGCCCGTGCCCGAGGTAGGAATCGACGATTCGCGCCCGGGTGAATTCGTGGGCCCGACCTTGTGCGCGCACCACTCCGCCGCCCAGCACGTAGACGTAATCGGCGATGTCCAGGGCGCGGTCGACGTACTGTTCGACCAGGAGCAGCGACACCTTTTTCTGCCGGAGCTGGTCGATGGACGAGAAAATGCTGTCCACGATCTTCGGGGCCAGCCCCTGCGACACCTCGTCGAGCAGCACGACCGACGGTGTTCCGGCGTAGGCCCGGCTCAGCGCGAGCATCTGTTGTTCCCCGCCGGACAGCGTGCCGGCCGGTTGGCGCAGCTTCGCCTTCAGCGCCGGGAACGCCGTCACCGCCACCTCGACCAGGTCGGACGGCGTCATCCGCGGCGAAAGGAGGGCCATGTTCTCCCGCACCGTGAGCGACGGGTAGACGCCGCGGCCCTCCGGGACGTGGCAGACCCCGAGCCGGGCGATCGCGTGCGCGGGCCGGCCGGTCGCCGCCGTCCCGTTCACCTCCAGGTGCCCGGACCGCCCGCGCAGCAGCCCCGAGGCGTAGCGCAGCAAGGTCGACTTCCCGGCCCCGTTCGGCCCCAGCAGCGCCACCACCTGGGCCGGGCCGACCTTGAGAGACACCCCCCGGAGCACTTCGACGTCCTGGTAGCCGGCGGTGACCTCGCCCAGGCGCAGCACCGGGCCGGCGGCCCGCGGCGGCGGGCCGGGGCGCTCGGAGTCCGCCCGGTCGGCGGGGACGGTGGTCATCGGCCCAGTTCCCTGGTCAGCAGGGCGGGTGGCCCGGGTCGCCCGGGTCGCCCGTCCAGCAACGGGCCGGCCGGGCCCTCGGCCGGTAGACCGTCCGCTGCGTCGCCCAGATAGGCCGCCTGGACGATCGGCGACGCGCGGACCGCGGCCGGCTCGCCCTCGAAGATGCGCCGGCCGAAATCGAGGACGTAGACGTAGTCGCAGATGCTCATGACGAGATCCATGTCGTGCTCGACCAGGAGAATCCCCAGGCCCCTTTCCGCGACGACCCGACGCAGGATCGCCCCGAACGCCTCGGTCTCGGCCGGATCGAGTCCGGCCGACGGCTCGTCGAGCAGGAGCACCCGGGCCGGGCTGGCCAGGCAGCGGGCCAGTTCCACCATCCGGCGCTGACCGGTACTCAGCGTGCTGGCCGGCCGGTTCAGCAGGGGGCCGACCCCACACAGTTCCACCGCGGCCCGGACGGCGGCCGACCGGAGGTGCTGTTCGGCCGGCCGGGCGACCAGGTGCCGGAACGGGTTGGCCCCGGCCATCGAGGCCTCCCGACCCAGCGCGATGTTCTCCAGCACCGTCATCGACGAGAACAGTTCGGGCTGCTGGAAGCTGCGGCCGACCCCGAGCCGGGCCCGGCGGGCGGTCCCGATCCGCGTCACGTCCTGGCCGTCCAGGAGGACCTGGCCGGTGTCCGGCCGGACCAGGCCGGAGCACACGTTGAACGTGGTGGTCTTGCCGGCGCCGTTCGGGCCGATGAGCCCGGTGATCGCGCCGGCCCGGGCGGTCCACGACAGGTCGTCGACGGCCCGTAGGCCGCCGAAGGACACGCTCATCCCGCGGACGGTGAGGTCGGCCGGCGGCCGGTCCGGCGACGGTGCCGGAGCGGCGGCGGTGTCGGCGGCATCAGCGGCGGTCCGGCGACCGGTCTCGCCGAGCCGGCGCAGCCAACCGTCCAGCCCGGCCGGCAGCGTCGGGTGCGACGGTCCGGCGGCAACGGCGATCGCGATGACCCCGAAGGCGAGTTGCAGGTACTGGCTGGTGTTGCCGCTCTCGATGTACCCGGGGATCACGGCGATGCCGATGGCCGCGCCGATTGACGCCCAGACGGGATCACCGACCGCGATCACGATCACGACCAGGTAGGTCAACGAGGCCAGCGGGTCGAACGTGGTGTCGGAAACGTTGCCCAGCAGGCCGGCGTACACGGCGCCGGACAGCCCGGCGAAGAACGCCGAGATGCAGAAGACGAGGACCCGGGTGACCCGCTCGTCGGCGCCCAGCGCGCTCAACGCGAGCGGCGAGTCCGACAGCCCGAGCAGGATCCGCCCCAGTCGGGTCCGGACCAGGAGGCTGATCGCCCCGACGCAGAGCACGGCCAGCACGAGGACCAGGTAGTAGTAGTAGTCGTTGTCCTGGTTCATGTCCAAGGACCCGAGGTGGGGACGCCCGACGGTCAGGCCCTGGGCGAAGGGCGAGAACATCAGGTTGGTGCTGTAGAACATCTGCTGCACGACCAGCCCGAAACCCAGCGTGGCCAGGCCCAGGTAGAGCACCGGCAGCCGGCTCGCGGGGATCGCCAGCAGCGCGCCGACCGGCACGACCACCAGCGCGGCGGCCAGCAGCGCGACAAACCACGGCCACCCGTGGTTGCCGGCCAGCTGGGCGAAGGTCGAGGCGCCGATCGCCGCGAACGCCACGTGACACAGCGACACCTGCCCCGCGACCCGGACGAGCAGGACCATCGAGGCGAACAGGATGACGAAGCTGAGTCCGTCGGACCAGACCAGCACGTGCGACGGGACCAGCAGCGGGACGAAAACGGCCAGTCCGATCGCGGGAAGGGCCGCGGCGAGCTGGACCCGCCCGGGCATCCGGGCCCTCGACAGCCGGAGCGGGACCCGGCGGACCGAGCTCAGGCGCAGCCGGCCCTTCGGCGTGACGACCAGCACGATGAACAGGACAATGAACGGGATGCTGGCCGGGAGCCCGGCCAGGAAGCCGCTGCTGCCGACGTACTTGGTACACACCGCGGCCACGACGCCCAGGAACAGACCCCCGGCGTAAGTGATCGGCAGGCTGACGAACCGGCCGATCGCCGCGGCGCCGAACGCCTGCACGACCAGCAACGTGAGCTGGGTCGGGTCCAGCGAGAGCGACGGCGCGATCAGGATGCCGGACAGGCTGGCCAGGACGCACCCGACCATCCAGGCCAGGCGCCGGATGGCCTGCGGGTTGAACTCGGACAGGCTGACCAGTTCCGGGTCGTCGACCACCGCCCGCATGGCGGTCCCGAGCCGCGAGCGTTGCAGGAACACATAGAGGGCGAGCGTCAGCACGACCCCGACCGCGACGATGATCGCCTGGTCGACCGTCGCGACCAGTCCGCCGACCGTGAAGGAGCCGTGCGGCAGGAACGGCTTGATGACCACCGGGTCGGCGCCGTAGATCAGCGTCGCGCCCGCCTGGACCAGGATGAGAGCCCCGACCGTCCCGGCGATCCGCTGGGCCACCGGCGTCCGCACGACCCGCCGCGCGAACAGCTCGAAGCCGAGACCGCTGACCACGCCGACCCCGAGAACGCAGACCACGGCGCTGAGCGGCCAGGACACGCCGTGCTGTTCGTGCAGCGTGTAGAAGAGGTACGCCGCGACCGTGGCCAGCGCGCCATGGGCGAAGTTGAAGACCCCGGACGTCTTGTAGGTCAGCACCAGGCCGGAACCGGCCAGGCCGTACACCGATCCGCTCACCAGGCCGCTGATCAGGAACGGCAGCAGGGAGTTCATCGGCCGGCCCGCCGCTGTCCGTCGGCCCCGTCACTGACCCGCAGGGCCCCCCGGCCGGGGCCGCCCGGTAAGCCCATCACCCACGCGTCATTTCGCACCGAGCCCGCTCGCACCGACCGACGTCCGACATGGGCCGGGATGCTAAGAGGTATAAGATTAATAGGTCAAGCCCCAAGCCTGACCGGAGCGCGTCGGCCCCGAGCTGTCAGGGCATCCGAACGCCCCAGCCTCCGGATGGACCGCCAGCTCGGCTGCGTAACCAGCCAGCCCAGCCGCCGCGCAACCGGGGCCGGCCGAAAACGGCCGGCGGAGCGGAAGCGGAGAGGAAGCGG
>JAMFSN010000116.1 GCA_026225295.1 Frankia alni | reverse complement strand
GGTCGCGGCACGCCGTTCTTTACGGCCCTGGACAACTGGGTGAACCTGAACCTGGTGGAGACCCGGGCGTTTCCCGACGGCGTGGTCCTGACCAGGTACGAGACCAAGCGCTGAGCGCCCGACGTCGGATCGGCGCAGGGCTTAAAGCCGCCCAAGGATCTCGTGGCGCTGTGTTCCGAGCTGGCCTCGAATTCGAGTCCCGGTCGGCTGGCTGGAAGGGCAGCCCCCTCTCCCCTAGTCGCCGATAAGCTACATTATGTCAAGTAGGTGGGAGGTTCGCCTGACGCTGCTGGGCAGGACAGCCGGATTAGCTGTCGGTGCACGAGGGCCAGTGGTCTGCTGCCCACTCCGGCCAGCCCGGCCACCCCGTCGGCGGGCTGGGGATCTCACCACTGTCGAGTTCGGCGGCGTCAGGCACCTGGAACTGCGCCCGCCACGCGTCCACGTCGGCCTCGCTCATGTTGAGTGAGCCAGCCACCGCAGCGCCGACCGTTCATCGCGACCCCAGAGCCCGTAGTCGAGCACGACGCTGGTCCCCAGCCGCAGCGCCTGCAGGGCAACCGAGATGAGCCGCCCTTCCAGCGCGAACCGCTTGCCGTTGGCCATCGGATCGCCGAACAGCGGGATCATCCAATGATCCGGGGTCAGTCGTAGCGCTCGGTTCGCCGTGGCGAGCTCTTTGGCCCGGGTGGTTTTGCCGGCTCCGGGGAGCCCGACCATCAGAAGCATCGTGGCGGCGTACGGGTCCTGCCTCACGATGGAGCCAGACCGCCTCTCGGCGGGTGTCCGCGGTGACTGGCGAGACTGGCCGGGCTGGCCGTTCGTGACCGCGGGTACGGCCGCGGACGGGTGCGGGAATGGTTCTTCGTACTGTGAATGTGAATCGGATCGCTGCGACTGAGACATGACTCCCCTGGTCAGGCAGGATGTCCGGCAGTGCGGGTCGAATTCGAGTCCTGCCTGGAACGCGACAGGCTCATGCTGCTTGACTTCTCGGATGGTGAATGGCACACCGGTCCGGTTCCGGCGCCCGGGCCGGGGGAAAGCGCTCGACTGAGACTGAGACGGGACATCTTGATCTGTGATGTCTACCTCCCCGCCGAAGGCGACGGGGGTGGCGTGGAGGACTCGCACCGGGCTCGCTATGGCGACGGCCTCCTCGGCGGTGTCTCAGACACCGAGGAGTCGCGGCTCGCCGCCATGGCGGCCGTCTGCGATCCCGCGACAGTCCGCACGTTCGACGACCTCGGCGTCGCGGCCGGATGGCGCTGTCTGGAGATCGGCGCCGGCGGTGGGTCGATCGCCACCTGGTTGGCCGACCGGGTCGCCGGCTCCGACCGCGCCGGTCCGGGCGAGGTCGTGGCTACTGACATTGACGTTCACCTGCTGGCCCGCATCGCCGGCCCGCGGCTGTCGGTTCTGGCGCACGACATCACCTGCGACCCGCCACCGGCCGGCGGCCCGTTCGATCTCATCCATGCCCGGTTCGTCCTCGAGCACCTGCGGGAACGCGAGCACGTCCTCGACTGCCTCAGCACGTGGCTACGACCAGCTGGGACGATCGTCATCGAGTCGATCGCCGCCTTTCCCCTCGCTTCGTCGTCCCATCCAGCCTTTCGGGACACGATGATCAGCATCGAGCGAGCTCTCGCCACGACGATCGGCACTGATTCCACCTGGGCCCGTAGTTTCCCTCGACCGCTCCTGACCAGGGGGTTCCGTGACGTCGGCTCCACCGTTCACCTCCCGGTCACGGGCGGCGGCAACGCCTCGGCCCTGTGCTGGGCGCTGACACTGTCCCGCATGCGCTCCCGCATCCTCGAACTCGGTCTGGCGTCGGCCGAGACCTTGGACCGGGCCGCGGTCCACCTCGCGGACCCGACGTTCTTCGATCTCGCGTTCGCTACGGCGGTCGCCTGGGGCAGGACACCCTGATGACGTCCAGAACTGACCCCGTGGCCGGCAGGGACCAAGGCCGGCTGTCCGGACGCGTCGGGCTGGTCACCGGCGCAAGTCGCCGCGTCGGCATCGGCTACGCGATCGCCGCGCGCCTGCTCGCGGAGGGGGCGTCCGTCATGCTCCAGTCCTGGACCGCGCATGACGTCGAGCAGCCCTGGGGCGCCGACCCCGGCGGACCCGCAGCCGCTGTCGACGGGCTCGGCGGAGCCGGCCCGACCCTCGACCACATCGAGCTCGACCTGGCCGCTCCCGACGCTCCGGATCTCCTTGTACGCCACACTGTCGACCGGTTCGGCGCCCTCGACATCCTGGTCATCAACCATGCCCGCAGCAGCTCCCAGACACTGCCCGACCTCACCGCCGCTGAACTCGACCTCAGCTGGGCGGTGAATACTCGCGCACCCCTGCTCCTCGCGAAGGCCTACGCCGCCCACCACGACGACGCCCGCCCGGGCGGGCGGATCCTGCTGTTCACCAGCGGTCAGCACCTCGGTCCGATGGCCGATGAACTCCCCTACGTCGCCACCAAAGGCGCCGTCCAGCAGGTCACCGCTAGCCTCGCCGATGCCCTCGCTGATCGAGGGATCACCGTCAACTGCCTGAACCCCGGACCGGTCGACACCGGCTATGCCGACGCCGACCTGCGCCGCCGGGTTGCCGCTGCTTTCCCGGGCCGTCGGTGGACCACCCCGGCCGAGACCGCCGACATCGTCGCCTGGTTGGCCGCACCCGGCAGCCAGCTCATCACCGGACAGACCATCAACGCCGAAGGAGGCTTCCGGCGCGACGTGTTCACCAGGTGATCGCTGGAATTGCATCGACCACCTGGGCGAGGTTCGGCCGTCCGGCCAGGTGACCGTTCTCCCCCGGCCTCGCCTCGTCTCCCCGCCGGTCCGGCACCGAGGCTCAGGCCCGGGGGGGACCGAGCATCCGTTCCAGCAGCGTCCGGAGGTGACGTTGCTCGGTGGGGGCCAACTGGCTGGTCATCGTGGCCAGCGATCGCCCGACGTGGGCGTAGAGACGGTCGGCCAGTTCGACCCCGGCCGGACTGAGGAACACGTCCACGGCCCGGCCGTCGTCGGCGTTGGGGCCTCGTTCCAGCAGTCCGCGCCGCGCGGCGCGGTCGACGAGCCCGCTCATGGTCGACTTCTCCAGGCCCAGGTAGTTGGCCAGCGCGGTCATGCGCAGCCGCCGGTCCCGCAGGATCGCCAGGACCCGCAACTGGGTGAGCGACAGGTCGTTGTCGGCGCCCACCTTGTTCAGCACCGCCATGGTCATGAAGGCGGACTGCACGAGCAGGTCGACCAGGTCGCCCGACTCGTCCGCGCCGGTCGGGGCGCCCGGTTCTGAGATCACCACGGCTGGATCCTACTTGACTCGGTTCGTAGTACCAACTAATTTTAGTTGATACTACGAACTAGATTGAGTGGAGGCTCCGATGAAAGCCGCTGTTGTGTCCTCGTTCGACGCCGCGCCCCGCTACGAGGAATTTCCCGTCCCCAAGCCGGATGACGAGGACGAGATCGTCGTCGACGTGGTCGCGGCCGGGCTCCATCCGCGGGTCCGGTCCCAGGCCAACGGGTCGCACTACACCAGCACCGACGAACTGCCCCTGGTGCCGGGCATCGACGGCGTCGGCCGGGATGCCGACGGACAGTTGCGCTACTTCGTCCTGCCCGACACCGCGATGGGCTCGATGGCCGAGCAGACCGTCATCGACACCCGGCGCAGCGTTGTCCTGCCGGCGGACACCGATCCGGTTGCGGTGGCCGCCGCGATGAACCCGGCGATGTCGTCCTGGGTCGCGTTGCGTCAACGGGTGGTGTTCCGACCCGGGCAGAATGTCATGGTCCTCGGGGCCACCGGGAACGCCGGCCGGATGGCCGTCCAGGTCGTGAAGCTGTTCGGCGCCGGCCAGATCATCGCCGCCGCGCGGGGGGCCGACCGGCTGCCCGCGCTGGTGGCGCTCGGCGCGACGGACACCGTGCCGCTCGACGGGGATCCCCGTTCCGTGGCCGAGCGGCTCGGCCGGGCCGCCGCCGAGGTCGACGTCGTGATCGACTACCTGTGGGGCGAACCCACCGCCGCCGCGATGGCCGCGGTCGTCACCGGCCGCGCCGACGAGGGCCGGCCGCTGACCTGGATCGAAATCGGTTCCGTGGCCGGCCCCACCGCGGCGATCCCGTCCGCCGCGCTGCGGGCCGCCCGCCTCCAGATCGTCGGCAGCGGACAGGGCTCGGTCAGCGCCCGCGAGATCGTCGCCGAGCTGCCCGGGCTCGCCGAGGAGATCACCAAGGGCACCTTCGACGTCGACGCGCGGCCCACTCCCCTGCGTGACGTCGAACGGGCGTGGGCCGACGCCGGCCGCACGGCGCGACGCATCGTCATCACGCCCTGACCCGGGTCGGCCGGCAATCTTGTTCGTCGCGGCGCCGACGAACGATCCGCGCCGCCATACTGGGGGCGTGCCCGCGCTGACGGAGCCGGCCGTCCCGGCCGGCCGGCTGCGCAAACAGGAACAACCGACCCTGCTGGTCGATGAGCTGACCGTACGGCCGTGGCGCCTCGCGGACGCGTCGGCGGTGGTCGAGGCGTACCGGGATCCCGAGATCCAGCGCTGGCACGTCCGCTCGATGACCGAAACCGAGGCCCGCGACTGGGTGACGTCCTGGGCCGCGCGGTGGATGGCCGAGACCGGTGCCGGGTGGGCGGTCACCCGGGCCGGCGAGCTCGTCGGCCGGGTGGGCTTCAGGATGGTCAGCCTCGACGACGGCTACGCGGAGGCGGCGTACTGGACCGTGCCCGGCGCCCGCGGCGGCCAGGTCGCCGTCCGGGCGCTGCGGGCCGCGTCCCGCTGGATGTTCACGACCGGCGGGTTCCACCGGCTGGAGGTTCACCATTCGGTCGCCAACGCCGCTTCCTGCCGGGTCGCCACCCGCGCCGGGTACCTCTACGAGGGCACCCGGCGCGGGTCCGGGCTGCACCGCGATGGCTGGCACGACCTGCACCTGCACGCCGTGCTCGCCGACGACCGGCCCGGGATCGGGCCATAGCGCCCGGTGGTCGACAGCGCCCGGGGTCGTCCCCAATAGACGCTCCGGTGGTGGCTTCTCGGGTCGTCGTCCATGCGATCGGCCCCACCACGGCGCGGGTCAGAACTGAAGCGCACGTTTCATTCCGCTCATTCCGGAAATTCGTTTGGCGGCCGGCCGGGATGGTGATGTGCTGTCCCCGATGCTTACCACCGATCTTCTGGCCGCATACGACGATCAATTGCGAGGGGCCGAGCGGTCCGGCCTCCCGGCCGGGGTCCACCTCGAACGGGACGGGCCGGTCGCCCGGGTTGTGGGCCACCACCGGGGGTTTGTCAGTTCTCCGCCCGACCTCGGGTTGGACGGCCCGGCCGTGGACGCCCTGATCGCCCGGCAACGCGACTTCTTCGCCGCCCGCGGCGAGGCGGTCGAGTGGAAGACCCGGGGGCACGACCGGCCGGTCGATCTCCCCGACCGGCTCGCCGCGGCCGGGTTCGTTCCCGAGCCGCCGGAAACCGTCGTTGTCGCCTCGGCCCGGGAGCTGGCCGGGACGGATCTGCCTCAGCCCGCCGGGGTGGCCATCCGGTCGGTGAGCGACGAGGCCGACCTGCGTCGGGTCGGCGCGCTGGAATCGGAGATCTGGGGTGACGACCGGGGCTGGCTGGTTGATGAGCTGATCGCCCTCCGGCCCGGAACCACCGACGGTCCCCTGGTCCTGGTGGCCGAGGCTGGTGACCGGTTCGTGGCCGCGGCCTGGCTGATAGTCGTAGCCGGGACCGACTTCGCCGGTCTGTGGGGTGGCTCGACCCTCCCGGACTGGCGGGGCCGTGGCGTCTACCGGGCCCTCGTCATCCGGCGGGCCCGGTCGGCGGCCGCCCGAGGGGTCCGCTACCTGCAGGTCGACGCGTCCGCTGAGAGCCGGCCGATCCTGCAGCGGCTCGGTTTCCGGGCCCTCACGACGACCACTCCGTATGTCTGGACGCCGCCGGTCTAACTACCGTGAGGTCTGATACATCAACACAGTGTAACGATCGTCCGGACGGGTATCTATCGGTTTCTACAGCCGAGCCCGACCCGGAGGCCGCCCATGACCGCTGCAACCGATGCGCGAGGAGGGAGCCCGGGTGCCGCCGCGACCGCCGGGCGGCCCGGGGTGACCGCCACCGAAACACCGGACGCCTACGGCGGCTGCCCCCGGCTGTCCACGGCCCAGATCGCGGAACTCGGCGGGCTGGGCGTCCGGCGCTACGCCGCCCCGGACGAAGTCCTCTACCGGTCCGGCGAACCGAGCGACGAGCTGCTGGTCCTGCTCGACGGGAAGATCGGCATCACCGCCGGGTACGGCACCCCCGATGAGCGCGTCGATGATGTGCACGGCCCACGGCGGCTGGTGGGTGAGCTGGGCCTGGTCGCCGGGGACCCGGCGCTGTTCACCGCCGTGATGCTGACCCCGGGCGCGGTGCTCGCGGTTCCCGTCACCCGGCTGTCCGCGGCCACGGCCGGCAACCGGGCCCTCGGGGACCTGATCATGCGCTCCCTGCTGGTGCGGCAGTGGGTGCTGACCGGCCTGGGGGCGTCCCTGCGCATCGTCGGGTCCCGCTTCTCCCCCGGCACCCGCCGGCTCCGGGAGTTCGCCGACCGCCACGGGCTGGCCCACCTGTGGGTCGATCTCGAGGAGGACCGGGCCGCGGAGGGGCTGCTGCGGGCCCTGGGCGTCCGGACTGACGAGACTCCGCTGGTCGTCTGGCGGGGAACGTCGGTCCTGCGCAATCCGGACGACGGGCAGCTGGGCCGGGTGGTCGGCTGCCCCCGGGTGCTCGGCTCCGGACCGGTGAACGGGACGACCCCGCACGACCTGGTGGTCGTCGGCGCCGGGCCCGGCGGTCTGGCCGCTTCCGTGTACGGCGCCTCCGAAGGGCTCGGGACGGTCCTGCTGGAAACCGTGGCCCGGGGGGGACAGGCCGCGACCACCGCCCGCATCGACGACTACCTCGGCTTCCCGTCCGGGATTTCGGGCGTTGACCTGGCCGAACGCGCGGGTCGGCAGGCCGAGCGGTGCGGGGCGCGGGTCAGTCTGCCGACCGAGGCGACCGGCCTCGAGGACTGCGACGGCTGTCACGTCCTGAGGCTCCGCAACGGGGATCGCATCTGGGCCCGGGCGGTGGTCCTGGCCACCGGGGCCCGCTATCGGCGCCTGGCCGTGCCCTGCCTCGAGCAGTTCGAAGGCGCGAGCGTGTTCTACGCGGCCACGGAGGCCGAGGCCCAACTGTGCGCCGGTCAGCCGGTGGTGATCGTGGGCGGGGGTGACTCCGCCGGGCAGGCCGCCCTGTTCCTGGCCGAGCGGTGCCCCGTCGTGCGACTCGTCGTCCGGGGCGGCGAGCTGGGGGCCAGCATGTCCCGCTACCTCGTCGACCGGATCGAACGGCACCCGGCGGTGGACATCCAGCTCGGTGCCGAGGCGCGGGAGGTCCGCGGGGACGGGCGGCTGCAGGAAATCATCATCGAGGACCGGGCGACCGGGCGTCGCAGCGAACTCGACGCCCGCGCCCTGTTCGTCTTCATCGGCGCCGTGCCGGGCACCGGTTGGCTCGGCGACCAGGTCGCCCTGGACAAACACGGTTTCGTCCGGACCGGACCGGCCGCCCAGCCGCCCCGGGTCCGGCGTTCGTCGCGGGCCCGGCGGGGTTCGTCGGCCGCCGACCGGGCCCCCTGGCGGCCGTCGGCGCTCGAGACCAGCCGACCAGGTCTCTACGCGGTCGGTGACGTGCGGAGCGGATCGGTCAAACGGGTCCGCAACGCCGTCGGGGAAGGCGCGATGGCCGCCCGGCTGGCGCAGGAGCGCCTGTCCTGACGGCCGCTTCGCCGGCCCCCGGATCGCCGGCCCTCAGGCGGTACGGGGCTCGCCGCGGTAGGTACCGAAGGACCACCGGTTGCCTTCCGGGTCGGTCACGGCGAAGTCGCGGGAACCGTAGCCGGTCTCGTGCGGCTCGTGCAGAACCGTCGCTCCCGCCACCGTAGCCTGGGCGAACAGCGCATCCGGTGCGTCGGTCACCACGTAGGCGCCGAAGGTCCCCGGCTCGAGCGACCAGGCGTCCCCTTCGGGGCCGCCCGGCGCGCCGGGCGCCGGGGCGGAGCCCAGCATGATGCCGCCACCGAGCGGCCAGGACGGCTGGGCATGGACGACGAACTCGCCGCCCCCGTCCGGTTCCGAGCCCCAGACGACGGTCTCCTCGAAGCCGAATGCTTCGACGTAGAAGCGGATGAGGGCACGGGCGTCGCGGGCCCGCAGGGTCGGCCAGACCTGGGGCGGCGGCGCGTCGGCCGGAGTGGCGGGCGGTGGGGTCGGAGCGGTCATGCCGTCATTGTGGTCGGCCGCGGGCGGGACACCGCCGATCGTGTGACGTTCCATGATCGGGGGCCGGGCCCGCGGCCTGCTACAGGACGCGCAGCACGTCCGCCGGGGCCCGGCCGGTCCGGGTGAACGCGCGGATCACCGACACGTCCCCGGACCGGGCCCGGGCCAGCGTCACCATCGTCTCGAAGAACACCGGCGCAGCTTCGGGTGGCAGCCCGACCGGTTCCAGTCCGACGCTGACCACCAGATCGTCGGTGTGGACAACCAGTTCCACGACCCGCGAGGCCAGGTAGGCAGCGAGGGTCGTGTAGGCGCCGGGCACGGTGAGTACCGGCACCAACCGGTCGGGGGGAACGCCGGGCAGGCGGGCGGCCAGCGCGGCCAGCGCGGACCGGAAGCCGGCCGCGACCGCGGCCGGGCCGCCGGATCCCTCCTGCTCGCCGACCGTCCGCAGCAGTTCGTGCAGCCCTGCTCCGTCGGGTTCGGACTCGGGACGTCGGCCGGCCCGGTTCGGTCCGTAGAAGCCGGCCAGGTCGAGGACCGGGGCCCCGGCCCCGGGCGCCGCCTCGGTGAGCAGGTCGCCGGCCCGCCGGACGGCGGCCAGCAGGTGGCCGACCAGGCCGCCGACCGTGTAGCCGGTCAGGCAGCTCGGTTGGTCCCACTGCCGGGCTGTTTCGTCCCGCCCGAGTACGTCGGCCGCGACGGTGCCGGCGGCGAACAGGGCCTCTGCTTCCCTCATCGCGGCTAGTACATCATCCGTGGATCGCGGTAGTGCTTGAACTCCAGCAGGTTGCCGGACGGGTCGCGCAGGACCACGGTCCGGTGTTCTTCGACCAGACCGGCGAACCGCGGCGACTCGCCCTGGAATACCGGCAGCTTGCGCAGCTCGATGAGCCGCAGAAGGTTGTGGAAGTCTTCCGCGGCCTGAAAGGTGACGCCGAAATGGCGCGGATACAGCCGTGGCTCGCCCGGGTCGTGGTCGGGGTCGAGATGGCAGACGACCTGGTCGCCGAAGAAGTCCAGGGTGATCCGGTCGGGGTAGCGACGGGCCAGCTTGCAGCCCAGGCCGGTCACGTAGAAGTCGTAAGCGGCGTCCAGATCCCGGGCCGGGATCGCCAGGTGGAAAGCGTCCTGACCGGTGCGCACCGGGCGCCGTCCTAGGCGGCCCGGACGCGGGGCTGACCGGCGTCCGGCGCCGCGGCCGGGGTGACCGGGTGCTCGTCGAAGCAGGTGAAGGTGTCCGACCGCAGACCCAGGCGCAGTGTCTCCAGGCCGATGACGTCGGTGATCGCGATGTTGCCGAGGTTGGCCCACGGTCCGACCCGCCCGATGAAGTGGGACTGCAGCGTCTTGCCGGGTGCTTCGAAGAGCAGGCGGTCGACCGGGATGCCGGAGGTGAGGATGTCCTCGATCAGGCCGATCCGCAGGCGCCCGTCCGGGCGGCAGATGCCGCTCGTGCCGCTCTCCCGGGCCTCGGTGATCACCAGACTGGCGCCGGCCTCGAGGTCGGACTCGATGAACTCCACCCATCGCGACGGCGAGAGCCGCTCGCTGCGGTCCCCGTCCTTGTAGCCCACCTCGGACAGGACCGTGAAGTCGTCGGCCAGTTTGCGGATGTACGCGCCCTTGTCATTGCTGGCCAGGTCGATCGTGCCGTCCGACACCTCGACGTGGGTGCATCCGACGCGGCGGCACAGCTCGCGGTAGTCGTCGAACCGGCCCTGGGCGATGTGCTTTTCGAACAGGGTGCCGCCGAAGAAGAAGTCAATGCCGAGGGCCCGGAGGGTTTCGATCTTGGCCGGTAGCCCGGGCGTCACCAGGCTGGTCCCCCACCCGAACTTCACCAGATCCACATGTTCGGCGACGCTGGTCAGCGCGTCGGAGAAATAGCTGGTCGGCAGGCCGCTGTCGATGACCATCGTGAGGCCACGATCGCGGGGCTTGGCATCGCGGGGCGGTAGGGAGAGGGCGTTCGAAAGCATCGAGCCTCCTTGACGTGCGGTCGGGGGACCCGGCCGGTCGCGGGGGCGCCCGGCTCACAGCTGACCTTGGTACGGGCGCATGAACCGGGCGTTAAGCCGGGCTTGGCCACCGGTAAGACCCGGACCTGCATTCCCAGCGGGCCGGGCACCCGCGGCGCCGGGGGTTTTCATCGAATTCTCATCGTTCCCGCAGGCCGTTCTTACCCGGCCCGACCAGCGTGACGGCCCGTGGACTCCCTCAGCAACTGGGTCGATGAACGGGCCCGGAACTCCCCCGGACGGATGTACCTGCGGGAGGCGCGCGGACCGCGGACCGTGACGTACGGCGAACTCGCGGCGGCCGTCGGGCGGTGGCGCGGCGCACTGACCCGGGCCCGGGTCGGTCCCGGCGAGCGGGTGGCCCTGGTCGTCGCCGACCCGCTCGACTTCGCCCTGGCCTACCTCGGCATCGTGGCCGGCGGTCGGGTCGCGGTACCGCTCAGCCCGTCGGCGCCGACCGTGGAACTGGCCCGGGCGCTCGACCGGGCGGCGCCGACGGCGGCCATCGCCGACCATGACCTGCCGGCCGACCGCGCGCTGCGGCGGCTGTCGCCCCGATGTCCGACCGCCGGGCCGCCGGAGCCGGTCGTCCCCGATCGGCGGGCGGGCGAGGGCCGGCCGACCGGCGGTGTGCTGCTGTCCAGCTCCGGTACCACGGGGACCCCGAAACAGATCCTGCTCACCGAGGGCCACCTGGTGCACACGGCGGCCGCCGTGGCGCGTCACCACCGACTGACCGCGGCCGACAACGGCTACAACCCGCTTCCCTTGTTCCACGTGAACGCCGAAGTCGTCGGGCTGCTGTCGACGCTCGCGGCCGGCGCCGGCCTGGTGCTGGACGACCGGTTCCACCGGCGGGGGTTCTGGGATCTGCTGGGCGCCGCCGGCATCACCTGGGTCAACGCGGTGCCGGCGATTCTCGCCATCCTGGCCGCCGACCACCCGGCCGCCGCCGATACGCCGGGCGCCGCCGCACCGGAGCGGCCGGCCGCCGCCGGGGTGGCGAACGTGCGGTTCGTCCGGTCGGCGTCCGCGCCGCTCCCGGTACCGGTCCTGCGGCGGTTCGAAAGCGTCACCGGCCTGCGGGTCCTGGAGACCTACGGCATGACTGAGGCCGCGAGCCAGATCACCGCCAACCCGCTGGTCGGCGAGCGCCGTCCCGGCTCCGTCGGTCTGCCGGTCGGCGCGCAGCTGCGGGTGCTGGGCCCGGACGGCCAGGAGCTGGCGGCCGGGGCGGTCGGCCGGATCCAGATCCGGGGCGGCGGCATCGTCGGGAGCTACGTCGGCGGCCGGTGCGCCGACCGGTTCGATGCCGACGGCTGGCTCGACACCGGGGATCTCGGTCGCCGCGACGCCGACGGCTATCTCTACCTGGCCGGCCGGGCGGACGACGTGATCAACCGGGGTGGGGAGAAGATCTTCCCGCGGGAAATCGAGGAAGTTCTGCTCGAGCATCCGGGGGTCGCCGACGCGATCGTGATCGGGCGCCCCGATCCGGTCCTGGGTGAGATCCCGGTGGCCCTGATCCGACCGACACCGGTCCGACCGACACCGGTCCAACCGGCCGGGAGCCGCCCGGCGGTCGGCGCCGCTCGGGATCGGGGCGAGCCGACCCGTCCGCCGCTGGTGGCCGAGCTGGTGGCGGTCTGCGCGGCGCGGCTGGACCGCTTCAAGCGGCCGGTGGCCATCGAGGTGGTCGACGCCCTGCCGACCGGACCGACGGGGAAGGTCCTGCGCCGCGCGGCCGCCGCCCGGCCCGGCCCGGCCGCGGCGTGACGGTCCCTTCGACGGTCGACCCGCGGCCCGGCCAGCCGGCCGCGGCCGCCACCCGGTCCCTGACCAGCGGGCACCTGTACCAGATCGACCTGTTCCGGATGCTGACGTTCGTGGCCGTCGTCTTCGTCCACGCCACCGGCGCGACGACCAGCGCCACCAGCCTGACCGCCAACGGCACGCTGAACCTGCTGCACTTCACCCGCGAGGCGTTCTTCTTCCTGACCGCGTTCGTGCTGTTCCACACCTACTACCGGCGGCCGCCGGTGGCCACGACCTTCTGGCGGCGACGGTTCCTGCTGGTCGGCGTGCCCTACGTGGCCTGGTCGGTGTTCTACGGCGTGGGTCAGCTCCGCCAGGTCGCCCGGGACGACGGCCAGCTCGACGCGGCCGGTCGGCTCGGCTGGTTGCTGATCACCGGGGACGCCTACTACCACCTGTACTTCCTGCTGGTGACCCTGCAGGTCTACCTGTTCTTCCCGGTCATCCTGAAGCTGGTGCGCCGCACCGAGGGGCATCACGGGCTGCTGCTGGCGGCGAGCGTCGCCCTCCAGACCGCGCTCCTGGTCGAAATCCAGTACGGACCGCCCCGCCCCGGGCTGTGGGGCGTGGCCCGCACCCACGCCCACGTGCTGCTCCTGACCTACCAGCTGTGGGTCATCATCGGCGCGCTCGCGGCCGTCCACCTGCGCGGCTTCCAGGCCCGGGTCGGTGACCGACCGGGTCGGGCGCTGGCTGTCGCCGCCGGCGGCGGGGCGATCGCCACGCTGTCCTACGCGCTGCTCATCCGGGCCGGTCAGGCCCCATTCACGGCGTCCGGGGTGTTCCAGCCGGTCATGATCGTGTGGGCGCCGGCGATGGTGGTGGGGCTGTACGCGGTCGGCTCGATGTGGGCCCGCCGCCGCCGGCCCGGGGGCCGGGGGGACGCGTTCGTCGTGCTCGCCTCGGAGATCTCCTTCGGCGTCTACCTGGTCCACCCGGCGGTCCTGAACGAGGTGCTGCGGGTCCTGCCGGGGCTGGCCGCCCCGCTGTCGACGGTCCTGGCGGTGGTCGTCACGCTGCCGATCTCGGGCGCGATCGTGTGGGTGGCCCGGCGGACGCCGGCCAGCCTGATCGTCGCCGGCCGGCCCCGCTCCCGCCGCGCCCCGGTCCCGCGCGCCCCGGGGTCGAAGCCCACGATGGTCCCCGCCCGCCGCGCGACGGCCGGGGCTGGTAAATCTTGCTAACGTCGGCCCGGGGCGGCAGGTGGGAACAGACGTATGGCGGCGGGTGGAAGGAACGTATGGACGAGGACGGCACGCTGGACGGTTTCCTCACCGCGCTCGCTTCGGCGGCCCCGGCCCCGGGCGGCGGTGCCGCGGCGGCCCTGAACGCGGCGCTCGGCGCGGCGTTGGTCAGCATGGTGTGCAACCTGACGATCGGCAAGCCCCGCTACGCCGAGCACGAGGCGACGATGATCCGGGTCCGCGGCGAGGCGGAGGGGGCCCGGCACCGGGCGCTGACCCTCGCCGATGACGACGCGGCCGCCTTCGCGGCCGTCACCGACGCCTACCAGCTTCCCAAGCAGACCGATGCCGACCGGGCCGCCCGCACCGCCGCCATCCAGAAGGCGTTGGTCGGAGCGGCGGACGTGCCGCTGCGGACCGCCGAGCTGGCCGCCGCGGTGGTCCGCATGAGCGGGGAGATCCTCGACGGCTCCAACGTCAACGTGCTGTCCGATGTCGCGGTCGCGGCGGCCAGCGCCCGCGCCGCCCTCCAGAGCGCCGTGATCAACGTCCGGATCAACCTCGCCTCGATGACCGATCCGGAGCTGCGGGCCGCGACCGCCGCCGCCCTCGACGTCCACCGGGCCGCGGACGACGTGGCCGCCGGCATCGTGCGCACGGTCGAGCAGAGGATCGGGTCATGACCCGGCTCGACGGCCGGGCCATGGCCGCGGACATCAGCGCCACGGTCGTCGCCGACGTCGACCGCCTGCGGGCGGCCGGCGTCGAGCCGACGCTGGCCGTCGTCGTTCCGACCGACGACGGTGCCGCCCGCTCCTACGTCAGGGTGATCGAGCGCAACGCGGCGAAGGTCGGGGTGCGCTGCGACGTGCACGAACCGCCGCCCGGCACCCTGACCAGCCTGATCGACCAGCTCGCCGCGGACGACACGGTGCACGGCATCCTCGTGCAGACGCCCCTGCCGGCCGGGACGAGCGCGACCGACGCCGGGGCCCACATCCCGGTCGGCAAGGACGTCGATGGGATGAACCCGGAAAGCCTGGGTCGCCTGGCGCTCGGGCTGCCGGCCTTCGCGCCGGCCACCGCCGCGGCCGTGCTGGAGATTCTGCGGCGGGCCGACGTGAAGCTGGCCGGGGCCCGCGCGGTGGTGCTGGGCCGTAGCCCGGTGGTCGGCAAGCCGGCGGCGCTGCTGCTGCTGGCCGAGGACGCCACGGTCACCGTCTGCCACTCACGCACCCTCGACCTGGCCGACGTCGCCCGGTCGGCCGACGTGCTGGTCGCGGCGGTCGGCCGGGCGGGCCTGGTGGACGCGAGCTTCGTCCGGCCCGGGGCGGTCGTCATCGACGTCGGCACCAACTACACCGAGACCGGGGTGCTCGGAGACGTCGACGCGGCCGCCGTCGAGCCGGTGGCGGGCGCGTTGACGCCGGTACCGGGCGGGGTCGGGCCGGTAACCACGATGCTGCTGCTGCGTCAGACCGTCCAGGCCGCCGCGCCGCCGGTGAGCTGACCGTCGGCGCCGGCCAATCGCACCCGGTTACGCCCTTCCCGCTTGGCCCGGTACAGCGCCGCGTCGGCATCTTCCAGGAGACCGGGCAGGTCACTGGTGGAACCGGTGGCCGTCGCGACCCCGACCGACACCGTCACCGCCAGCGGCGCGATCCCCGCGATGTGGCAGTACTGGGCGGCGACGTGTCCCCGGATGCGTTCGGCGGCCCGGGCCGCGCCGTCCAGATCGGCCCCGGCCAGCAGAACCACGAATTCCTCGCCCCCGAACCGGCCGACCAGGTCGTGCGGCCGGGCCGAACTGCGCAGCACGTCGGCCACCGTGACGAGCACCTCGTCCCCGACCAGATGCCCGTGGCGGTCATTGACGTCCTTGAAATGGTCGATGTCGACGAGGAGGACCGAGACCGGTTCCGCGCACCTTCGGGCCCGCCGTATCTCCTGTTCGGCGACTTCCCGCCAGTGGGCCGGGTTGGCCAGGCTGGTCTTGGCGTCGGTGCGCGCGGCATGCAGCAGATCGGCGTGCAGGATGCTGCGCTGCAGGGAGACCACCGGCGGTAGGGCGGCCAACATCAGCAGCGGGCTGGTCGCCCAGAGCACCGCGACGGCGATCCCGGAGCACATCTCGGTGACGTCGACCGTCCAGGCGTCCCGGCCGCCGAACGCCTGAGGCGCGGTCGTCGGGGCGACGCATCGCATAACTCCGAACATGATCAATCGATTGACCAGATGGTAGGCCGCCGACGCGCCGAACAGGGCCATGACCTGCACGTATGAGCTCGAGAACGTCACCGTCGTGTACGTTCCGTGCACGGGAGCGAGCGCCGCGTGGGTAACAGATGCACATAATCCGGACAACCCGAGCGCGGCCGCGTTGAAGAACTGCTTGTGTAGCGGCGCGTTGCGCGCGTCCCCGTACGGCCGTAGGTAGAGCGGCAGGTGCAGGACCGCGGCGTACAGCGGGGGCAGCAGGAGAGCCACGGGGAGGGTCCATGCCGACAGCAGGTCACGTTGTGGCTGGTCCGCGCGGCCCCGGGCGGCCCCGACCCGGGGGGCCAACCGCCGGGCGACCCAACCGAGTCCGCCGAAGGCCACGAAGGTGAGCACATCGGTCGTCCGGATCCCGGCCTTCACCGCCACCACCGCGGCGATCCCGGTGGCCCCCAGGAAGGCGACATCGACCCCGACGACGTACCCGACGGCCTGCGGGGGCAGTTCGCGGGTGATCCGCCATCGGGCCGTGACTCCGGTCCGCGCCATCCGCACCCGAAACGTCACCCGGCGTAAGAGAGGGGGAACGGCAATGCGCAGCATCATCTGGACGTAGCCCTTCGTCCCGGCGCGGCCGACCAGATCCCGGCGGGGGGCTTGGACCCGATCTGACCGCTACCCACAGTGTTGCGATGTGAACGAAGAGTACGAACTTCGTGTGCCTTTCCGCAACCAGTTCGTCACTCTCCGACCCAGGAGTGACGAGAACGGCCCGGTTCGCCGGTCACTTAGCCGAGCCGGCAGCCCCGGCGCGCGCCCGACCGCCCGCTGACCCCGCCACTCCAGCCACTCCAGCCACGGGACGGTGACGGTGGGTGGGACGGGGTGGTTGTTCAGGTGGTGCGGGCGACCGCCTCGACCATCGCCGCGGTCAGGACGGCCAGGTCATCGTCCCCGGTGAGGTACGGCGGCATCGCGTACACCAGGCGGCCGAAGGGCCGGACCCACACCCCGAGTTCGACCAGCAGAGGTTGGATCACCCGCATATCCACGGGCTCGTGGGTCTCGATCACCCCGATCGCGCCCAGCACCCGGACGTCGGCCACCCCGGGCCGGTCCCGGGCCGGGGCCAGTCCCGCGGCCAGGCCGCGGGCCAGCCGGGCCACATCGTCGCGCCAGGCGCCGGACCGCAGCAGCCCGATGTTGGCCTCGGCGACCGCGGCGGCCAGTGGATTGGCCATGAAGGTCGGGCCGTGCATGAACGCGCCGGCCTCCGAAGCGCAGATTCCGTCGGCCACCGCCGCGGTGCACAACGTCGCGGCCATCGACAGGTAGCCGCCGGTCATCGCCTTGCCGACGCACATGATGTCGGGGCTCACGCCCGCGTGGTCGCAGCCGAACAGCTCCCCCGACCGGCCGAATCCGGTGGCGATCTCGTCCGCGATGAGCAGGACGTCGTGGGCGTCGCACAGCTCCCGCAGCCGGCTCAGCCAGGCCGGGGCGTAGAAGTTCATCGCGCCGGTCCCCTGGACCACCGGTTCGCAGATGACCGCCGCCAGCTCGTCGCGGTGCCGTTCGAGCAGGTCGGCGAGGCCGGCGATGTCGGCGTCGGTGAACGTCGCGCCGAAGCCGGGCGTCGGCCGGGGAGCGAAGATCTGCCGGGGCAGCAGGCCCGCGAACAGGTGATGCATCCCGGTCTCGGGATCGCACACGGCCATCGCGCCGGACGTGTCGCCGTGATAGCCCCGCCGCACGGTCAGCAGCCGGTTGCGGGCCGGTCGGCCGCGGCCCTGCCAGTACTGCAGCGCCATCTTGATCGCCACCTCGACCGCCACCGAGCCCGAGTCGCTGAAAAAGACCTTGGTCAACGGAGCGGGGGTGAGCTCGACCAGGCTCCGGGCCAAAGTGACGGCCGGCTCGTGGGTGAGGCCCCCGAACATCACGTGGGCCATCCGGCCGAGCTGGTCGCGTACGGCCTCGTCGAGCACCGGGTGGGCGTAGCCGTGGATCGCCGCCCACCACGACGACATGCCGTCGATGAGTTCGCGCCCGTCGGTCAGGGTCAGCCGATTGCCCGCCGCCGAAGCGACCGGGTAGACCGGCAGCGGGTCCCGCACCGACGAATAGGGGTGCCAGACGAAGGCCCGATCGTCGGCCAGCAGGTCCCGCGATGCGTCCACCGGCTCACGTTATGTGGACCGGTCACCCGGCGCGGGGCCGCACGCCGCGGGGCCGCCGCGGTCGACGTCGTCGCGACCCGGCCCGCCGGCCACCCGTGCCGCGACCCGACCGGTGGGACAGGGCAGGATGTATCTGTGGTCCTGCCCATTCACGACATCAACCCGCTGGCCAGGCGGCCGTACGTCACCTGGGCGCTCATCGCGGTGAATGTGGTGGTCTTCGTATTCTTCGAGCCGGTCGTCTCGTCCATCGGTGGGATCCAGACCGCGAAACCCCGGACGGTGTGCGAGCAGCAGCGCTTCTTCGACCACTGGGCGGCGATCCCGAAGGAGCTGCTGTCCAACCAGGCCACGCAGGTCGTGCCCTCCGGTCAGGTCGTCCCGACCGCCACCGGGCAGCTTGCCTGCGTGGCCCAGGAACCCCCGTCCTTCACCAAGATCCCGTTTCTCTCGGTGCTGACGTCGATGTTTCTGCACGGTAGCTGGCTGCATCTGCTGGGCAACATGTTGTTTCTCGGGGTGTTCGGCAACAACATCGAAGACCGGATGGGCCGGCTGCGTTATCTCGGCTTCTATCTGCTGTGCGGCTATGTCGCGACGTACTCGTTCGCGTTGTTCGAAGGCCATTCCCCCACGACGTTGATCGGCGCGTCCGGGGCGATCGCCGGAGTCCTGGGTTCCTACATGGTCATCTTCCCCCGCGCCAAGGTCATCGGCGTTCTGACGTTCCTGTTCTTCCTGCCGTTCTGGCTGCCGGCCTGGATCGTGCTCGGGTCCTGGTTTCTGCTGCAGTACCTGTACGTGTCCGGGGTGGGGGTGGCCGACGGGGGCAGCGTCGCGTACGGCGCGCACGTCGCCGGGTTCCTGTTCGGGCTGCTGCTGACCCTGCCGTTCGTGAAGCGACTGCGGGCCGCCGGGCCCGACCATCACCCGGGCCCGCCGTCCCACCCGTGGATCCGGCATATCCGGCTCCCCGCGCGCCCGACGACCGCCGCCGGCCGCCACTCCGCGCCCCGGGGCGACGTCTTTCGGAGCCGACCCGGACCGGGCCAGGACTGACGCCCGGCGCGGGTCCGCCCGGCCGGTGGTCCCCGGGCCGGACGAAAAATCGGTGGCGCCCCAGGTTCGTCCCGGGTGATGCTCGGTGTACCTCATGACCTCCCCTTATCGACGGGCGCTGGCCACGCCCGGCGCGCCCGGCTTCGTCGTCGCGGCGTTCGTCGGTCGACTACCGATCGCGATGGTCGGCATCGGCACGATCCTGCTGGTCCAGGCGCGGACCGGCTCCTACGGCATCGCCGGGGCGGTCGCCGCCGGCGCGGCGCTGTCCGAAGCGGTCGGGGCGCCCCTGGTCGGCCGGGCGCTCGACCGGCTCGGCCAGGCCCGGGTCCTGCTCACCTGCCTGACGGTGCACCTCGCCGCGATCGTCGGGCTGATCGGCGCGGTGCGGGCCGGTGCCCCCGAGCCGCTGTGGTTCCTCGCCGCGGCGGCCTGCGGCGCGGCCATGCCGCCGGTCGGCGCCTGCGTGCGGTCCCGGTGGACCGCCCAGCTGGGCGATGATCCGCTGCTCGGGTCCGCGCTCGCGCTCGAATCCGCCATCGACGAGCTGGTCTTCATCCTCGGACCGACGATCATCACCGTGCTGGCCGCGACCGTGTCCCCGGTGGCCGGGCTGGCCGCTTCGGCCAGCTTCGGCGCCGTCGGGGTGGTGGCCCTGGTCCGTCAGCACTCGACCGACCCCGGTCCGACCCGGGGTGGCGGGGGCACCCGGATCCGGATGCTGCGGGAACCGGCCACCCGCCGATTGGTCCTCACGTTCCTGGCCACCGGCGCCGCGTTCGGCGGCCTCGACGTGTCGATGGTCGCGTTCAGCCGGGCCCACGGCGCGGGCGCCCTCGGCGGGGCGCTGCTGGGTCTGGTGGCGCTCGGCTCGGGTGCCGGCGGCCTGGCCTACGGAGCCCGGTCGCACCGCCGGGTCCTCGAGGTGCGCTTCCGCCTGACCGCCGGGTGCCTGGCCCTCGGGCTCTGTCTCCCGCTGCTGGCCCCCGGGGTGCTGGTGATGATGCCCCTGGCCGTGGTCTCCGGCCTGGCCATCGCGCCGGCCCTCATCAACGGGTACGGCCTGATCGAACGGCTGGTGCCCCCGGCCGCCCGCACCGAGGGCTTCGCCTGGCTGGTCACCGCGATCGCCACCGGCGTGGCGATCGGCTCGCCGCTGGCCGGACGGCTCATCGACGCGGCCACCCCCCGGGCCGGCTTCGTCGTGGTGGCCGGCTGCGGGGCGCTCGCGGCGGTGATCGCCGCGTCCGACATGGCCACCCGCGCGAAACCGTGACCGCTATGCTCTGGAGGGTGATCGAAGCGCAGCCGGCCGCGGTTCCCGCTCGCCCGATCGAAGACCCGGGGACGGTGCCTGCCTCCCCGGCCGCCGCGCCGATCCGGGTGTTCCTCCTCGACGACCACGAGCTGGTCCGGCGCGGACTGCGGGACGTGCTGACCAGCGAACCCGGGATCGTGGTGGTGGGTGAGGCGGCTGAAGCGCGGGACGGGCTGGCCGGCATCCTGCGCCTGCGGCCCACCGTCGCGGTGCTCGACGCCCGGCTGCCGGATGGAACCGGCATCGAGGTATGCCGCACCGTGCGGGCCACCGATCCGTCCATCGCGTGCCTGATCCTCACGTCCTTCGAGGACGACGAGGCGTTCGCGACCGCCCGGCGCGCGGGGGCGGCGGGCTATCTCATCAAGCACATCCGGGGCACGGCGCTCGTCGATGCCCTGCGGCGGATCGCGGCCGGCGAGTCGTTGATGGACGACCGCACCGAGCCGTCCACGCGGCCCCGGAGCCCGAACGGTGCGGAGCGACCCGCCCAGCTGTCCGGGTTGGAGGCGTTGTCCGACCTCACCGACCAGGAACGGCGCATCCTCGCGTTGATCGCCGACGGACTGACCAACCGGCAGATCGCCGGCAAGATGTACCTGGCCGAGAAGACCGTCAAGAATTACGTGTCGAGCCTGCTGGCCAAGCTGGGTCTGGAGAGCCGTACCCAGGCGGCGGTGTTCGCCACCAAACTGCGGGCCTGACCCCGCCGCGGCGGGGCCGGGTCAGCTGATCGGGACCCACCACGTGACCGTGGTACCGGTCCCGTCGAGGCCCGGCCCGTACTCCATCTGCCCGCGGAGATCGGCAGCCCGTCGCCGCAGGTTGGCCAGTCCGCTGGTCCGGGATCCGCCGCCCGGCCCGCAGCCGTTGTCGCGCACCTCGATGAGCACCCGGTCGTGGGTGACCCGCACGAGCACCCCGATCCGGGTCGCCCGGGCGTGCCGGGCGATGTTGGACAGGGTCTCGCGCAACGCCGCGATGAGGTGGGCCCGGACGGATTCCGGGACCCCCAGGTCGACGGGTCCCTCCAGCCGGACGTCGGGTGCGACGCCCAGCCAGTCGGTGGTCCGGGCGGCGATGTCGACGATCTGCTCGCTCAGACCCGGCCCGTCGCCGGTCTGGGTCTTCAAGGAGAAGATCGCCCGCCGGACGTCGTCCATCGTGCGGTCGAGCTCGGCAATGGCGGAGGAGATCCGCCCGGCCGCTTCGCCGTCCACCGAGCGCACCACGGCCGACAGCTGCAGGCCGGTCGCGAAGACTCGCTGGATGACGACGTCGTGCAGGTCACGGGCGATCCGGTCGCGGTCCTCGAAGACGGCCAGCCGCTCGCGTTCCCGCTGGGCCCGCGACAGGTGCAGCGCGAGAGCCGCGTGGCCGGCGAACGCGCCCGCCATCTCCAGGTCGAGGGAGGCGAACGGGGGCCGGCCGCGGTGCGATCCGACCACCAGCGCTCCCCCGCACCGGCCCGCGGCGACCAACGGCAGCACCATCGCCGGACCGATCCGGACCGCGCCGGTCGCGCCGCCGAACAACGGAGCATCGGGCCCGTCGGCGGCCGGGATGAACGCCGCCCGGCCGGTGTCCAGGATCTGCGCGTACCGCGATCCGACGGCCGGGATCCGCAACCCGCGCAGCGCGTCCGCGCTCGTTCCGTCGGCGACGGAGATCACCAGCGTGCCCGGGTCGGCGGGGAGCGGCACCACGATCGCGGCCAGGTCGGCCCCCACGACCTGGCGGGCCCGGCGGGCCACCAGGGCCAGCGCGTCGCCCGGGGAATCGACCGACAGCAGCGCCGTGGTGATCTCGGCGCCGGCCGCCAACCACGCCTGCCGGCGGCGGGTCTCCTCGTAGCGGGCGACGTTGTCGATGGCGAAGGCGGCGATCGCCGCCAGGGCCCGCGCGGTTGCCTCGTCGTCCGCGGTGAACGGCCCGCCGGCCCGCTTGTCCCCCAGGTAGAGGGAACCGGACGGGCGACCGTGGGCGGTGACCGGGGCGAGCAGGAAGGTTGTGACCGGCGGATGGCCGGGCGGCAGGGGGCGTCCGGTGACCGGCCGGCCCGCCGCCCGACCGGACCCGGGTCGCCCGGGCGTCGGACAGCCCGGCGCGGGCTGCTCCATCCGGTGGAGCCCGGGGTCGGTGACCCGTGGACCCAGCGCGGCGGCGGCTTCGGGGTCGAGCCCGACCGTCACGAACCGGGCCGTCCGGCCGTCCGGGCCCTCGACCGCGAGGGCTCCCCGGCCGGCCCCGACCAATGCGCAGCCGGCGCTGACGATCTGACGCAGCACCACGGCCAGGTCCGCCTCGTCGACGGTGGTCGAGACGGCGTCGAGCAGATCGCGGATCGGTGAGCGGGAGTCGTGTTCGCCGCCGGACCGTCGCAGCAGGTCGAGCAGATCATCCGGGCCGGCCCCGGCGTCCGGGCCGCTGGTCGGACCCGGGCGGCGGTCGGCCTCCGGACGCGGGTCGACGAACGCCGCGGGAAGCGGCGGATCCGCCGTTCGGGCGGCCGGCGGCAGGCCGGTCGGCTGGCCCACGCGGGCACCTCCCGGGACAGGGTCCTGGAAAGATACCGTGATCTCGTCATCCGGTGATGTCGTTCCGATTGCCGACCGAAATCCACCCTTGTCGAACATTCCCGATCGACTAAGGTGACAAGCCTGGGCGGGAGCCGCTACCATCGCGGCGTGCGGATGATGGACGGCTCACCGGTGGGTCTCTCGACGGGCGTCCACCTGCACGCGGACCGCGTGACCGACCTGACCCGGGGCGTGACCAGCGCCTGTTGACGCGGACGTGACCATCGGCGCGGGGCGCCCAGCCGCCCGCGCGCACGACCTCCAGCCGGGCCCCGGTCACGTCCGAGCACGCTCTCGCGCCGCCCGCACACGACATCGTCGTCGGAGACCGCCGTGCCCCTTCTTCACCCCGCGTTCCTGACCGCCGCGACTCCCGCGCGGCTGGCCGAACTGGTGCCGGACGCGCTGCTGGACGACGGGCAGCGGACCCTGCCCATGGGGGCGCTCACCGCCCTGACCAGCCGCCTGGCTACCGCTCGCGAGCTGTGGCGGCCACTGGTCCGCCACGATCCGACCGGCCGCTGGTACACCCGCCTGGTGCTGTCCGGCGTGGTCGAGGTGTGGCTGATCGGCTGGACCCCCGGCCAGAGCACGCCGGTCCACGACCACGGCGGTGCCCTGGGGGCAATGACGGTGGTGGACGGAACGCTGGCCGAGGAGGGCTACTCGCCCGAGTGGTCGCCGACCTTCCAGCGCTGGCACCCGACCGGCCGTACCCTCGGTTTCCCCGCCCACCACATCCACCAGGTCTCCGGGGCGGGGGGCGGCCCGGCAACCAGCATCCACGCCTACTCCCCGCCCGGGCTCCCGATGCGCCTGGCTCCGGAGCCGTCCGCCGGACAGGCTGGTCCCGACCGGTCGACCGGGCCCGACGCTCTCGTCCGGGCCGTTGACCGGGGCCCCGCGGTGGCCGCCGGGGCCATGATGGTGTCGTGACCACCAGTCGGATCGACGCACTGCTGGCCGAGGCCCGGGCCGGTCTCGACCGCCTGGCCCCCGACCGGGCGGCGGCCGAGGTGGTGGGCGGGGCGGTCCTGGTCGACATCCGACCGGCCGCCCAGCGGGCCGACGAGGGATCGGTGCCGGCCGCCCTGGTGGTCGAGCGCAACGTGCTGGAGTGGCGGTTCGACCCCACCAGCGACGCCCGGCTGCCGATCGCCACCGGCGATGACCTGCGGGTGATAGTGCTGTGCTCCGAGGGCTACACCTCCAGCCTGGCCGCGGCGGCGCTGCGCTCGCTCGGTCTGCACCGGGCCACCGATGTCATCGGTGGATATCAGGCCTGGAAAGACGCCGGGCTTCCGACAGGTAACGGCGACCAGCAGCCCAACTGAGTCCGCCCACCCCCGCGGAACGGTCCGGGAGGGTCGTCAGCGGGGCGTGGGTCACGCCTGACCTGTGGGCCACATCACCCACCGGGGCGGGACGCTCGGCATCGGGCGCGCCGCGCGCCGGCCGGCCTCCCCCTCGGCGCGTCGAAGTGCCTGCTGCACGGGCCCTTCGGGCGTTGATCTTCCCCGCGGAGCCTCGATGGACACAAGGTGTGGAACATGGACTCATCCGTTCCGGAACCCTTGCTATCCGGTCGAGAGGCAGCTACGTTTCCGGTTAACGAGACGAGACGGGTTCGTTTCCTCAGGTCCGGTCGGCGCCCGGAACAAAGGGAAATGAGTGCGTATTCGGGTTGCGTGGGGACCCGACGTCTCAGCCGGCCGTCAACCGGTCGTCCGAGCGCGTTTTTTACGCGCCCGGCCCCCGGCAGCAGGGCCGACCCGCCCGTGTCCACCGCTCATGTGCTCCCGCAGGAGATTTCATGTCGAGTCACCCCATTTTTCTACCCGCAGGTAACATCTCGCCGTCCGCGGGTCCCACCCCTTCTTCCGGCAGTCGCCGCACCGTTTTCGGAGGAGTTCGATGAGCGCGGGAGTACCCGTCCTTCCGGGGCGGGATCTTCCGCCGCAGCCCTTCGGTGAAGGCTGGCCCGCGTATTGGCGGCAGGAGTCGCTCTGCCGCGACGGCGACCCGGATGCTTTCTTCCCGCCGGACGGCCGCAACACCAAGGCCCGGGCCGCCGCGGAAGCACGGGCCCGGCGCATCTGTGCCGACTGCCCGGTCCGCCGGCCGTGTCTGGCCACCGCGATCTTCCGCCAGGAGGAACACGGCGTCTGGGGCGGACTCACTTCTGACGAGCGGGCCCACCTGGTTCCGCGCGGTCAGATGACCCCCGAGGGTGCTCTGGCGCTCGCCGACCGTCTGTTGCCCGGCCTGCCGGTCGCCTGACCGGGATCCGTCCCACCGAACCATCCGTCCCACCGAACCATCCGTCCCACCGAACCACGGCGGTACGTCCGACCGGCTGCCCGGAGCAGCCGGTCGGACCCGTTCGGCGCCGCTGTCCGGCGACAGCTCTCGTCCGGGCGGGCTGAACGGCCCGAGCGGTCAACCCGTGGCCAGCTCCGCCGCACGCCCGGATGGGCTGCACGCGCCGCCCCGGGCAGTGGCACGATTCCCGGGTGACCTACCTACGGCGCATTTTTCTGCTGCGCCACGCGAAATCCGAGCATTCGGGCACGACCGCCGATGAACACCGTCCGTTGGCCGGCCGGGGTCACCGGGCCTGCGCGGCGCTGGCCGACCACCTGCGCGAGCACCAGCTCGCCCCGGACCTCGTGCTGTGCTCGTCCGCGCTCCGCACCCGCCAGACCGTGGCCGGGATCGCCGCCGCGCTCCCGGCGACCGTGCCGGTCCTGACCGAGGACCGGCTCTACCTGGCCGAGCCGGCCGAGCTGCTGACCCGCCTGCGCGAACTCGACGACGGCCTGCCCAGTGTGCTGCTGGTCGGCCACAATCCGGGCATCCACACCTTGGCCGTCGCGCTGCTCGATCCCGCTCAGCGGGACGAGGTGCCGACCTTCCCGACCGCTGCCCTGGCCGTTCTGGAGACGGGCGCCCACCGCTGGGTGGACCTCGGCCCGGGAACGACCCACCTGGCCTCGTTCACCACGTTCTGAGGGCCGACCCGGGCCCTCGAACGGGCCGCCGGGCCGGCGCTTCACCGCGTCCGGGCACTCACCCGCCCGACCCGTCCGTCAGCTAGTAGGCCTGCTCCATGAGGCCGGTGGCGATCGCGAAAATCGCCCCGAGGACCAGCAGGACGCCCGTAACGACCCAGAGCACCAGGTTGTGGTCGATGAGGGCGAATGCGCCCACGATGAACCCGGCGATGATCAGGTACACCGAGAGCCAGGAGCCCTTGCTCGCCCGGTGATGCGCAGCCGGAGTTGCCACCCGGCGTCCGCTTTGACTCGCCACGTTCTGACCTCCAGCCGCTTGTTACACGTCGCTGACATCCTTGACGCAGAGCTTACCCGCGAGGCGCGGCAGACTCACCGGAGTGGACGAGCCATCGGGTCATGTGATCGTTTGCGGGCTGAGCCACCTTGGGTTTCGCCTGGTCGAGCAGTTGCACGCGGCCGGAGTGGCCTCGGTGGTGGTCGACGACCGGATCGCGCCGGCGCTCGGCCGCCGGGTCGAGCGGTGGGGCATCCGGGTCCTGCGGGAGGCCCCCCACAGCGCCGAGGCGTTGACCGACGCCGGCCTGGAGCGGGCCGTCGCGGTCATCGCCTGCCATGACATCGACCTGGTCAACCTGGAGACCGCGCTGCTGGTCGCCGAGCTCGCACCGGACCTGCGGCTGATCGTCCGCTCGGCCAACCCCCAGCTGGCCGAGCAGTTGGCCGGAGCGCTCCCCTCGGTGCGGGTCCTGAGCCTGGCCGGCAAGGCCGGCCCCGGTTTCGTGGAGGCCTGCCTGCGCTCCGACGTCATGCACGCCTTCCGGATGAACGGCGAGGTCTTCGAGGTCGTCGATGCCCGGATCCCGTCGCCGGGCACGTTCCGGCAGCTGTTCGGCAGCCTCACCCCGGTGGCGCTGCGGCGCCGGGAGGAGCGTCTGGCCGAGGTCTGCCCCGGTCGGGACACCCCGCTGGCCCCCGGCGACACCGTCGCGCTGCTGGGCCGGCCCGCCGACTTCGCCGACAACCGGGTGGTCGTCGCGGGCGAACAGGACAGCGCGACCCTGGCCGACCTGAACTCGAAATCCGACGGGGAACGGCTCCAGCCACCCCCCCGGCGGCGGCGTAGCCCCGGGGCGTGGCTGCGGGACCTGCTGGGCGCGGTCGGCGACGAGCTGGACCGACCGTTCCGGCTCGCCCTGCTGGCCGTCGTGACCATCATCGTCACCAGCACGGTCGTCCTGACCGCGACCTACCGGAGCAACAACCCCGGGGCACCGGCGAAATTCGACCTGCTGGACGGTCTCTACCTCACGGTCGAAACCATGGTCACCGTCGGCTACGGCGACTACAACTTCGGCTTCGCCGACCACTGGCTGCAGATCTTCGGGATCGGGCTGATGCTGGCCGGCGCGTTGTCCATCGCGGTCGTGTACGCCTTCATCACCAACGTCATCATCAGCCGGCGGCTCGAGCGGGCCCTGGGACGCGGTCGGACGGCGGCCGTCCACGACCACGTCATCGTGTGCGGGCTGGGCGCGGTCGGCCTGGCCACCGTGGACGGCCTGCTCGCGGCCGGGCGCGAGGTGGTGGTCATCGAACGGGACGAGAACAACCGGTTCCTGTCGGCGGCCCGCGAGCGGGGGGTCCCGGTCATCCTCGGCGACGCGACCGTGCCGTCCACGCTGCTGGAGGCCGGACTCGACCGGTCGGCCACGTTGGCTGCTCTGACCAGCGATGACGTGGCGAATCTGGAGACCGTGCTGTCGGCCCGGGCCACCTACGCCGATGCCGCGCGGGCCGCTGCGGCCCGGTCGGGCGGGGGCGGGCGCAGCTACACCCGACCCCGGGCGGAGAAGCTGCGGGAGCTGCGGGTCGTCCTGCGGGTCTTCGACACCCACCTGGCCGCCGAGGTCGAACGGCGGTTCGCGATCCACACGGCCCGCAGCGACGCCGCGCTGGCCACCCCGTGGTTCCTCGGGGCCGCCCTCGACTACGAGGTGGTGAGCACCTTCTACGTCGAGAACACCCCGTTCATCGTGGCCCGCATGCACGTCACGGCAGGCGGGGGGCTCGACGGACCGAGCCTGGTCGAGCTGTCCACCGGTACCCGGGTGCTGGCCGTCGGAGCGAACTACCACCCGACCCGGCACACCCGGCTGCGGGCCGACGACGAGCTGCTGATCGTCGGGCCCTACGCCCAGATCATCGAGACGGTCAGACGAAACCGGCAAGTCGGCGCAGATCATCTATCTGATCGTTGAGCCACCGGGCGACGTCGTAGGTCCGGACCTGCTCCCCGGCGGCCTGCATCCGCCGGTGCCGGTCGGGGGCCGGCATCGTGAGCGCCTCGTACAGCGCCTCGGCCATCTGCTGGATGTCGAACGGGTGCAGGGTCACGGCGAACTCGCCGAGTTCCTCGTGGGCGCCGACGTTCTCCGACAGGGCCAGCACCCCGTCCCGCTGGTTGACGACCGCGACCTCTTTGGCCACCAGGTTCATGCCGTCGGCGATGGCCGACACCATCAGGACGTCACAGACCTTGTAGGCGGCCACCGCGAGCGGGAAGTCCTCGACCATCCGCAGGTCGATCGGCTGCCGGCCGTCCTTGGTGTGCCGGGCGTTGATCTCGGCCACGACCGCGCCGACCAACGCGATGTAGTCGGCGTACTCCGTCACGTCGGTCCGGGAGGGCTGCAGCAGCGCGAGGAACCCGACCCGACCGACCAGCTCCGGATGCTGGTCGAGCAGCGCCCCGAAAGCCAGGAAACCCCGCACGACATTCTTGCTGGGATCGGTCCGGTCGACCCGCACGACCAGCTGCCGGCCCTCGTCCCGGAAGAACTGCTCGAGCGTGGCCGCGTATTCGACCACCTCGGCACTGCCGGCCACCGAGTCGAGGGCCGCGGGATCCACCGAAATCGGGTAGTAGCGGGCCCGGACGGTGCGGTCGCCGACCGTGATGGTCAGCTCGTCCAGGTCGACCGGCAGGCCCAGCAGTTCCTGGACCGACTGGACGAAATGGGTGGCGTACCGACGAGTGTGGAAACCGACCACATCGCTGCCCAGCAGACCGTAGAGAAGTCGCTCCCGAATGGCGGGGGGAAGAATCCGCCAATCGTCCGCGCTCGGCCACGGAATATGAATGAAGTGGGTAAGAACAACATCCGGGCACTGCCGCCGCACATGTTCGGCGACGAGATAGAAATGATAGTCCTGAAGGAGTACGACGGCCTTCCCGCCGCGGGCCCGCACCTCGTCGACCACCGCGTCGGCATACGCCAGGTTCACCGCCGCATAACCGCTTTCGAATGCGGTGTGGTCGGACTGGGTGAGCACCGGGGAGAGGGTCCGCCCGTAGAGGCCGTGCTGGATGAACCACAGGATGGGGTTCGACCAGACCCCGTAGAAGTCCGCGTAGGCGGCCGGATCGGTCTCCACGATCCGGACCCGCAACGCCGGTCCGTCCGGATCGCCCTCCACGACATGCGGAAACGGGTGCATCTGGACGGCGACCCGGCCGTCGGTGTTCTCCCGGGCGACCGCCGCGTCCTCCTCGGAGGCCGCGCCGCAGACCCAGACGTGGTCGTCGAGATGCTCGGCCAGCCCGGCCAGCGCCGACACCAGCCCACCCGAACCGCGGCTCACGGTGCGCCCCGAGGAGTCGCGGTCGAAGGTCAACGGCCCCCGGTTGGACAACAACACCAACGGCAGGTCGAACAGGGTCTCCGCCACGCTTTCGCCGACCTCCTCGTCGCCCCGGAACGCCCCGACTGCTGCGCCTGGACATTTACTCTGGACATTTGCCAACTCTAGTCAGCCCGAAAGGCCAACGCAGCATTTGTGGGGTCGACCCCGGCCGGCCCGGCCCGCGAAACACCGGCAAACACCTGGGAAACCCCCACCCGGCCGATGCGGAGTGGAAGCGGTCACAGCCCGGCGCTGTAACCGCGCACTTCTTCGACCGCCGAGTTGAGGGCGCTGATGGCCTCCTCGATCCGCTCCCGGGTGTGACCGAGGGCGGCGGTGAGCTGCTCCACGGAACTGTGGCTGCTGCCGTCGGTGGCGGCCATCACGATCGCCTGGGCTTCCTCGATCGTGACCAGCGCTCCCGCCAGTCGTCCGTTGACATCTTCTGTGCGCAGGAACGCCTCGTCCAACTGGGACTTGACGTCCGAGATCGTGCTGGCCACAACCGCTCCTCGCCGACGTTCCACCGAATGGTTCCAGGTACGTCGTGTCCGTTCCGTGCACCACGTACGCCGATCATCGCCCGCCCGGCCCCTCAGGTTCTGGCACGACGCCCGCCGATGCCGAGACCGAAGCGGAAGGCGACGGCGACCACGACGACGGCGGCCACCACCCCGGAGGGATCGGGAGGGTGCGCGGTCGCGGTGGCCAGGACCGCGATCCCGGCCAGGCCGGCGCCCAGCAGCCCGGCGCGCACCACCGCCCGGGACCCGCCGCTGCTGGCCAGGGCGACCGCCAGGGCCACGGCCAGCGCGGCCGCGGCGATGCAGCCGACTCCCGGGATCCGGACCGCGATCCGCGCGGCGACCACCGCGGCGGCGGTCAGGATGCAGCTCAGCGCTGTGACCAGGGCCGGTGGCGGTCCGCCGGACCCGGACACCGCCCGCAGCTCGGCGGTCTGGGTCATGGCCCGCATGCACAGGTCGTGAGCGCGGGCCGGCGCGGCGGCCGGGTCGACCTCGTCCGGTTCCCGGGCCGCCTCCAGGGTGTCCTCCGGGTCGGTGAGGCCGTAGCGGGCCAGCGGGTCGGCGATCGCCTTCCACACCTCCGCGACCCGGTCCCGGATCCGGTCGGCCGCGACCCGGTGGGCCCGGGCCCGGGCGACCCGGTCACCGATCGCCCGCAGGCGGTTCTCGTCCAGGTTGGCGACCAGGTCCCGGTACCGCTGGGCGATATCGGTCGGAGCGCCGACCAGCGGCGGCGGCCCGACCGCCACCTCCTGGGACGGTCCGGTCCACGCGGCGCCACCCGGGGGAACCGATCCTCGGCGCGGGTCCGGGTCCGGGTCCGGAGCCGGATCGGTCAGCTGGGTGCCCGGACGCGGCCCGCTCACGGCTTCGCCTGGTCCGCGGCCCTGGCCCCGCCGCCGGTGCCGACGGCCGCCTGGCCACCGCCCGGCTCGAGCGGCGCGAACGGGACGATCGTGCGCGGCTCCGCTCCCCCATGCCGGTCGAACAGCACCGCGCGGTTCGGGCCCGGGCTGGCCGCGATCGGTCGGTTGCCGGCCAGGCTGTAGAGATCGCTGGCCGGGACCCCGACCGCCACCCACGCTCCCAGGTCGTCGCGGTGGGCCGGCCCCAGATCGTCCAGGACCCGCCCCGGGCTGCGCCACCAGGCCAGCACGTGGACGCCCACCGACGGCCCGCGCCGGGTCAGGAAGCGCAGGTCGTCGAGCCCGGATCGGCGGGTATCGGGGTCCTTGAGCTCCAGGGCGGCCCGCGCCGAGTCGGCCGCGACGATCACCATGAACCGGATCCGGCCGTCTCCGCCGCCCCCAACGTCTACCTCGTCCGGGCCCGTCGGCGCCTCCGTCGGGGTGAGCGGGTGCCCGGTCGCGGCGCCCTCGCGGTCGCGGACCGTCCCGGCCAACGCGCGCAGCAGCTCCGGCAGGGCCGCGACCGGACTGACCACCGCGACCTGGTTGCTGCCGTGCACCCGTTCGGCCAGGACGTCCACGGCCAGGGCGGCCGCCGGGTCGGCACACACCAGGTCGACCCGCAGCTGACCGGGGGCCAGCCCGGCCGCCGCGGACGCGACCGCCGCCTGCAGGGCCCCGACCGCTTCCCGGCGGGCCGGCCCCAGCACGGCCAGGTTGCGACCCGGCAGGGCCGACAGTCGAACCCCGACGGCGGCCGGCTCGACGTCGAGCGGCACCCCGAGCAGGGCGACCGGCTCCGGGTCGACGCTCTGGCCGTCGAGCAGGGCCCGGTAGAGCGGATTGGCGTCCAGGATGGCCGGTTCGTGGCCGACGAAGACCCGCGGCGGCCGGATCACCGAGCCGGCCCGGGTGCCGCCCGCGATCTCCCGGGCCGCGGCCCGGGCCAGTTCGCCCCGGACCTCGGTCAGCGTGTCGGGATCGGCGTAGGCGACCCGGACCCGCTCGTTGCCGGTCGGATGCCCGTTGCGTCGGTTCACGATCGCCTGCCCGACCCCGGCCAGTCCGCCGGCCTCCTCGTTCGCGGTGGACAGCAGCACCCGCGACTCGGCGATCGAGGTCCGCAGGGCGACCCGCAGCGCGAACTGGCCGAAGATCGATCCCCGCTTACCGGCCAGTCCGTCCAGGGCGTCGATGCCCGACAGGGTCTGGCTGGCCAGCAACAGGTGGATCCCGTAGGCCCGACCCTGGCGGGCGATCGCCTCCAGGTGGCCGACCCCTTCCCGGGACACCGCGTCCAGCGGCGACAACATCACCTGGAACTCGTCGATCACGACCAGCACCCGGGGCCAGGCCCGGGTCGGGTCGGCGGCCCGCATCGCAGCGAGGTCGCGGGCGCCGTATTCGCGCATCGTGACCGCCCGCCGCTGCATCTGGCTGCGCACTCCGCGCAGGACGGCGACCCCGAATTCCCGGTCGCTGTCCATCCCGACGGTGTCCGCGTGCGGCAGGTAGAACGCCGGCCGGTCCGGGCGGCCCGGACCGACCTGGGCGAACTGTGCGAATTCCAGGCCCTCCTTGAAGTCCAGGAGATGCATCCGCAGCTCGTCGGGCGGGTAGCGCGCGGCCAGTCCGTAGACGACGTCGAGCAGCAGGGTCGACTTGCCCGCGCCGGCCTGCCCGCCGACCAGCCCGTGCACCGTGTCGTCGTCGAACGTCAGGGTCACCGGGCCGTCAGTGCTGGTGCCGACGCCCACGGTCAGGCCGTTCGCCGCGTCACCCGACCACAGCCGGGCCGGCAGCAGATGCCGCAGGTCGAGCGGGCGGGCGGCGGTGCGGGCGGCTTCCGCGGCGACGGCGGTGGCGACGATGGCGGGCAGGTCGGCCGGCGGCGGCGGGTCGGGTTCGACGGCCAGCGAACCGGTGAGCGAGCAGGTCCAGCCGGTCGCGGAGGCGGTGATCGATTCGCTGCGGGGCAGCCGCCGGGGGGCGCGCTGCCCGGGTTCCCGGCGGGTGTCGGTCTCGGTGAGGGCCAGCACGCAGACTCCGCAGGCCGGTCCGGACGCGGCGATCGCCTCGAGGGCCCGCGCCGCGTCGTCGGCCAGCGACGGCCGTCCGAGCAGCACCACGACCCGCCACGGCTCGCCCCGGGCGGTGCCGCGGACGGCCCGGTCGCGCAGTGAGGCGAAGCGCCCGCCGAGCCGCTCGGCGGTGATCCGTCCGACCTCCTCGGACAGGTCGGCCAGGGCGGTCTCGAGCGCGGCCCGGGTGGTGAGGGTCGGGTCCATGATCCCGGCCGCCCGCAGCGGCGCGAGCCCGGCGATGCCGGCCCCCAGTTCGTGCGGGTCGTAGACGGTCAGGCGCAGCATCCCGGCCGGGACCGCGGCGAGCAGCCGGGTGACCAGGCCGCGGATGACCCCCACGCCCTCCGGCCGGCGGGCCGCCGGCACCTCGACGAGCAGGTTCGTCCCGTCGAGCAGCGGCACGGCGAGCGGCACCGCGAGCCGGCCCGATGGCTGGTCGGGGGGGCCGGTGGCCCCGGGAACGGACGGCACGACCACCCGGCCGACCCGCCACAGCGCCGGGGGGATCACCGCTGCCGACTCGGGACGGCCACCGTCGCCCGGCCCGCCCGGCGGCCGCGGGTCCGGCCAGCGGGGCGAGGTCCACGGGGCGCCGGCCAGGCCGGGGGTTGCGCCGCGGGTCAGTTCGGTGGCCGCGGCGACGGTGCCGGTCACGTCGCCGAGGTGGTCGGCGGACCGGGGGTCACCCGGCCCACGGGCCCGCGAGACTCCGACTCCCCGGCCGCCGCCGGCCGGGAGCCCCTCGACCCGGTCGGCCAGGTCGTCGAGCTGGTCGGCGAGCGTGAGCGCCCCACCGATCGACTCCGCAATGCCGGCAACGAGGGCGCGCGCACGTCGTGTGCCCGGCACCGCGACCTCCCGCTGCGGCCAGTGGATCGTCCTGGCTGGGTACCGCCGCCGGCCCGCCAGGGTCCCCCGGTAATTCCAAGGTAACTGTCCGAACGCCCGACTGTGGCGGCTTTGACCGCGTGACCGGCGTTCCGCCCGCACCGTACCGAAGGCCGCAGGTCGGATGCTGGCGCACCTCTTGTCCCTCGGCGTGTCGGGCGGCCATGGCAGGCTGTACCGGTGACAGACGACGGGTCGCCACCGACGGAATCGGACCGGTCGGAGGCTCCGTCGGGGCCGGTCGGGCCCCATGCGTCGGCCCATGCGTCGGCCGGGGTGTCGGGCTCCGGTCCCCGCCCGGTCGCGGTCTTCGACATCGACGGCGTGGTCGCGGACGTCCGCCACCGGCTCCACCTCCTGCGCCGCCAGCCGCCCGACTGGGACGGCTTCTTCCGGGCCGCGGCCGATGATCCGCCGTTGCCGGAGGGCATCGCGCTGGTCCGCACGCTGGCGGCCGACCACGATCTGGTGTGGCTCACCGGCCGGCCCGAGCGGTCCCGGGCGTTGACCCTGCGGTGGTTCGCCGCCCAGGGCCTGGCCGCGGACGACCTGCGAATGCGCCCGGACGCCGACCGCAGCCCGGCCCGCATCTTCAAGACCCAGGAACTGGTCCGGATGTCCCGGGTCCGCCCGGTCGACATCGTCGTGGACGACGACCCGGAAGTGGTGGCCCGCCTGCGCGGCCGGGGCTTTCCGGTCACGCTGGCCGACTGGCTGCCCTATGAACCGGCCATGGGTCGGGCCCAGAACCGGGAAGGTCGTACCTGAGGGCCGCTCCCCCGGTGGTTGTGGCCCCCGGCGGTTGTGGCCGATCGTCCAGCCGGCCGGGCCGTCCCACCACTGGGGACGCGCTGAGGACGACGCCCGGGGTGGGTCGGACGGGAAGCGGCCGTCGGCAGGCCGGGTCGGACCGGAACGGGCGTTCCGACGCCCCGGTCAGGCGTCGACGGCCCCCGAATAGGGCGGTCCGACCGGCGCGAATCGGGCACCTGACCGATGCCGGACCCCCCGTCCGAGATCCATTCTTGGGAGACCGAGAGCGGAAGGACGTGACGACAATGTTCTCGTCAGCAATGCGGGCCGAGATGGCCCACGCACGGATGGACGGACGGCGGCGGGACGCCGAAAAGTCACAGGTGGCAGCCGAGGTCGCCAAGCACTCGCCGAGCCGTTCGCAGGAACGTCGGCAGCGGCGGATCACCGCGGCCGCGGGCCGGCTGGGTAACCTGCCGGGTCGCCTGGTCGACACCGTGGAGCCGGCCCGGCCGGCCTCCGGGTCAACCGTCCCCGCACCGGCCGTTCGTCGGCCGGGCGGGCTGAACCCCGGGGAGGTCTACCCGGTCGAGCCGACCGCCCTCGCGAGCGTCCGCCGGTAGCGGCGATGGCGACCGCGCCGGCCAGCGATCACGTCGGGGGTGGCTCGGGCCGTGGCGCCCGGGGTGCCCCCGACGGCCACACCTCCGGTCCCCCGGACCATCACACCTCCGGTCCCCCGGACCATCACACCTCCGGTCCCCCGGAAAATGGTTCGAAACTGTCCGACCGGACGCCGATACTGGGACACATGCCGAAGCTCGTCAGCAGTCCCGTGTTCGTCGGGCGCTCCGCCGAACTCGCGCTGTTCGACGACGCCTTCCGCCGAGCCGATGCCGGCACGGCGTCCGTGGTGCTGGTCGGTGGCGAGGCAGGCGTCGGCAAGACCCGCCTGCTCGAAGAGGTGACCGGCCGGGCCGCCGCTGAGGACGGTCTCGTCCTGTGCGGTGGCTGCGTTGAAATGGGTGGCGAGGGTCTGCCGCTCGCGCCGGTCGTCGAGGCGCTGCGGAGGCTGGTGCGGCAGGTCGGCGTCGACGAACTCGACCGCCTGGTCAGCGGGCGGCGGGGCGAACTCGCCCGGCTGCTGCCCGAACTCGCGGACGCGGCCCGGCCCGCGCCCGGCTGGGACAACGGGGTGAGTCCGGGCATCGGCCGGCTGTTCGATCTGGTCCTCGCCCTGCTCGAGGGTCTGTCGGAGCTGCGGCTGGTGCTGCTGGTCGTGGAAGACCTGCACTGGGCCGACCGGTCGACCCGGGACCTGGTCGGCTTCCTGGCCCGCAACCTCAGCTCCTCCCGCGTCGTGCTGGTGGCCACCTACCGGTCCGACGAGATGCACCGCGGTCACCCGCTGCGCCCGTTCCTGGGCGAGTTGGAGCGGCTGCGGTCGGTCGAACGACGGGAACTCGCGCGCTTCGTCCGGGGCGAGGTGGCCGAGCAGATCGCGGCGATTCTCGGGGAACCGCCCGCGGCCGGGACGGTGGAGAGCATTTACTCCCGCACCGAAGGCAACGCTTTCTTCGTCGAGGAACTGGTGGCCAGCGCCCGTACCGGGTGCCTCGACGGGCTGAGTCCCACCCTGCGCGACGTGCTGGTCGCGCGGGTCGAAACCCTGCCGACGCGTACCCAGGATCTGCTGCGGGTCGCCGCCGCCGGGGGCCGGCGGGTCGGGCACCGACTGCTGGCCGCCATTGTCGAATGGCCCGATCACGAGCTGTGGGACGCGGTCCGGCCGGCCGTGGCCGGCAACGTGCTGCTGGTCGACACCGAGGTGGACGCCTACGTCTTCCGGCACGCCCTGGTCCGGGAGGCGCTGCACGAGGAGGCGCTGCCGGGCGAGCACGCCGATCTGCACCGCCGCTACGCCGAAGCGGTCGAGTCCGATCCGGGGCTGGCCGGCGGCGGAGCCCGGGCCGCCGCGGCGGCCGCCTACCACTGGTCGTCCGCCCACAACCTGCCCAAGGCGCTGCCGGCCCTGGTGACGGCGGCCCGGGCAGCGGCCGAAAGTTACGCCTACGCCGAAGCCCACCAGCATCTCGAGCGCGCGCTGGAGATCTGGGACCAGGTGCCCGACGCCGTCGCGACCACCGGCCTCGATCATCTGGCCGTTCTGGAGTTTGCGGTCGACACCGCCCGGGTCGCGGGCGAATGGCACCGCGCGCTGAAACTCGCGCTCGCGGCCCGCGAGGAGGTGACGGCGCTCAACGACCCGTTACGGGCGGCGCTCGTTCTGGTCGCCCACAGTGCTCTGCTGCGCAACCTGGCGCTGGCCGATGGCGTGGCTGAGCTGGAAGAGGCGATGCGACTGGTGCCGCCCGAGCCGCCCACCGAGGTCCGGGCGCAGGTTCTGGCCGCGCTGGGCAAGACGCTGACCCTCGTGCCCCGGGCCAAGGAGGCCCGGGTCGTCACGGAGGAAGCGCTCGCGCTGGCCCGGCAGGTCGGCAACCGCCGCGCCGAAGCCCAGGCGCTGCTCGTGCTGGGGTGCGGCGCGGGGGGCTCCGCTCCGCCCGATATCGGAATGGTGCGCGAGGCCCGGCGGATCGCCCGGGAGCTGGGTGACGACAACATGGTGGTCACCACCTACGTCAACGAATCCGACCAGGCGCTGTCGGCCGGGCGGTTCGAGGAGGCCATCGACGTCGGTCGGGACGGCATGCGCCAGGCCGCCCGCATCGGGCTGGCCCGCAATTCCGGGACGATCCTGGCCGGCAACGTGGACGAGGCGCTGTTCAAGGCCGGTCGCTGGGACGAGGCCGCGGAACTGGTCACGGACATGTTCCAGCTCGGGCCGGTCGGGGTCCACGCCGTTTTCATCCACGCCCTACGGGCCCAGATGTCCCTGGCCAAGGGGCGGCTGGAGGACGCCCGCCGCGATCTGGAGGAGGCCAACGAGCTGCTGGCGGTCCGCTTCGTCGGCGCCCAGTACACCCTGCCGATCGCGGCGGTGGGCGCGGAGCTGGCCATCTGGCGCGGTGAGCCGGACGGTGTGGCCGGCCGGGCCCTGGCCGCGCTGCGCCAGCACGACCTCGACGACGTGTCCCGCTACGCCGCGCCGCTGCTCGCCCTGGCCATGCGGGCCGCGGGCGACGCCGCGGAACGGGCCCGGGCCCGGCGCGACGGGGACGCCCTCGACGCGGCACTCGAGGCCGCCCATCTGCTGGCCACCGAGGCCGGCCTGACCCCCGCCCACGGAAACACCGAGATCGAGGCCTGGACGGTCCTGCTGGCCGCCGAGCTGACCCGCGCCGACGGGCGCCCGAGCCCGGCCGCCTGGTCGGCGGCGGTCCACGCCTGGAGTTCCGAGGGCCAACCCTACGTACAGGCCTACGTCTCCTACCGCTCCGCGGAAGCGCTCCTCGCGGTGGGCGACCGGGACGCCGCCGAGCGGACGCTGCGGTGCGCGCACGAAACGACCGAACGGCTCGGCGCGGTGCTCCTGGGCCGGGAGGTCGAGGCGCTGGCCCGGCGCGGCCGGTTGCCGCTGGGCGCGGCCGAACCCCCGGCCGGCACCCCGGGCGCCCAGGGCGGGGTCGGCGGCGGGGCGGGAAGCGCGACCGAGCCGGCCGATGACGCCAGCCGGTTCGGACTCACCCCCCGTGAGGTCGAGGTTTTGCGGCACCTCACGGTCGGTCGCACGAATCCGCAGATCGCCTCGACATTGTTCATCAGCGCCAAGACGGCCAGCACCCACGTCTCGAACATCCTGGCCAAGCTGGGGGTCGCGACCCGCGGCGAGGCCGCCGCGATCGCCCACCACCTCCGGCTGTTCGAACCCGAAGAAGTGAGCTGACCCGGCCCGGGCGCGTTGGTCCGTTGGTCAGTCGCTCAGCGGACGGCGGCCCGCCGGTAGCTGCGGACCGACAGCGGGACGAACACGATCAGGATGCCGACCGACCAGGCCACCGACTGGAGGGCGGCCGAGGTGACCGGACCGCCGATCAGCAGGGCCCGTACGGCGTTGACGCACTGGGTCACCGGCTGATTGCGGGCGAACACCTGCAGCCAGCCCGGCATGTTGGCCACCGGTACGAACGCGGAACTGGCGAACGTCAACGGAAAGACCCAGATGAATCCGCCCGACTGGGCGGCCTCCGCGCTGCGGACCGACAGGCCCACCACCGCTGAGATCCACGAGAACGCATAGGCGAAGAACAGCAGGACCCCGAACCCGGCCAGCGCCGCGATCACGGTGGTGTGGTGAAAACGGAACCCGACCGCGAGGCCGACCAGCAGCATCACCGCCACGATGAACACGTTGCGCACCAGGTCGGCCAGCGTCCGGCCGGCCAGCAGGGCTCCCCGGGACATCGGTAGGGCCCGGAACCGGTCGACCAGCCCCTTCTGGAGGTCCTCGGCGAGCCCGAGCCCGGTGGTCATCGCGCCGAACACCACGGTCTGGACGAAGATCCCCGGCATCAGGTAGTCCCGGTACGGGATCGACCCGGTGTTGATCGATCCACCGAAGACATACACGAACAGCAGCACGAACATGACCGGCTGGATGGTCGAGAATACGAGCAGCTCGGGGGTCCTCGGGATCTTGACCAGGTTGCGGCGGCACATCACCCAGGCGTCGGACAGCGACCAGCCCAGCCGACCGCGGCCGGCGACGGGGCTCAGATCGAGGGCGGTCATCCGGCCACCAACTCACGCTCGCCCGGGCCCGTCTCCGGCCCCGGTCCACCGGATCCCGATGCCTCAGGATCCAACCCGTCAGCCGGCCCCGACGGGTCCGCGCGGTGGTCGGCTTCCGGGTCGGGCTTCGGGTCGGCCTCGGCCGGTCGGCCGGTCAGCGCGAGGAACACGTCGTCGAGGGTCGGGCGGTGCACCGCCACGTCGTCGAGGGCGACCGACACCTCGTCGAGGGCGCGGACGAGGTCCGGCAGGACACCCGCGCCCGCGGCGACCGGCGCGCTGATGCTGCGGCGGTCGCCGTCGGTGTTCACCTCGCCGTTCGCGAACCGGGCCAGGACTCCCCCGGCGGCGGACAGGTCACCACCACGGGCGATGATCACCTCCAGTCGGGCTCCCCCGACGCGCTCCTTGAGCTGATCGGCGGTGCCTTCCGCGATGACCTTGCCGAGGTCGACAACCGTGATCTTGTGGGCCAGCTGATCGGCCTCTTCCAGGTACTGGGTCGTGAGCAGAACGGTCGTACCCTCCCGGACCAGATCCTCGATCACCTGCCAGACCTGGGCCCGGCTGCGGGGGTCCAGCCCGGTGCTCGGTTCGTCGAGGAACAGCACCCTCGGTCGCATGATGAGGCTGGCCGCCAGGTCGAGGCGCCGACGCATGCCGCCCGAGTAGGTCTGGGTCAGCCGCCCGCCCGCGTCGGCCAGCTCGAACCGTTCCAGCAGCTCAGCGGCCCGGGCCCGGGCGGTCCGGCCGGACAGCCGGTAGAGGCGCCCGAACATCTCCAGATTCTCGGCGCCGGTCAGCTTCTCGTCCACCGCCGCGTACTGCCCGGTGACGCCGATCGCCCCGCGCAGCTTCTGCGCGTCCCGGACCACGTCGAACCCCAGCACCCGGGCGGTGCCGCTGTCGGCCCGTAGCAACGTGGTCAGGATGCGGACGACGGTCGTCTTACCCGCCCCGTTCGGGCCCAGCAGGCCCTGCACCGTGCCTTCCGCCACCTGGAGATCGATTCCATCCAGGGCCTTGGTGGCGCCGTAGTGCTTGCGTAGGCCCTCAACGACGATGGCGGAGCTGTCAGTCACGTGTCGACCCTAAAGCACCGGGTAGCGATCTCGATGAGAAAGGTCCTCCGGTGCGTCGCGGGCCGTCGCTGGATCGGACGGAACGACCGCCGGACGGGGCCGAGGCGCCGCCCGGCCACTGCCGGTCAGAGTCGGGCCAGCCCGGTGGCGGCGGCCACCAACGCGACGTTGCCGGTCACCGGTCCGCCGTCCGCGGCCCGCAACGTGTCCTCCAGTCCGACCCGGGTGTCGAGGCCCAGCCGCAGGGCCTCGGTCAGGACCGGCCAGGCGGTGCCGTCGGTCCCGTGCAGCAGGAAGGGGGCGCCGCAGCCGCCCTCCAGGAGCACCCGGCGGGCCTGGGCGGCCGTCGCCAGGGCGCCGGCCGGCGCCGGCTCGGGCGGCTCGAGCAGGACCCGGACACACATCCCGGCCAACCCGGAATCCAGGAGCCGGCGGGCGTCGTGCGCGTCGCTGATTCCGGCCTCGATGCCCACGCCGAGGTCGATGAGCGTCCGGGCCACCTCGATGGCGCCCGGCTCGTCGAAGTTGACCGAGGCGAAGTCGGGTCGGTCGGCACCGCCCCACCGGGCCACCAGGCGGACCCGTTCGGACGGATCGGGCTCGACCGCCGCGAGGGTGGTCACCCCGACGGGGAGGGCCGGGCACCGGGCCCGGATCGCCGTCACCGTGGCCAGCACGTCCGGCCCGGCCAGACTCGGCCAGCCGCCCGGCGAGTGCGGGTGGACATGGACCGACCAGGCGCCCGCGTGCTGACAGCCGGCGGCGTCGGCGGCCAGCGCGGCGGCCGAAACCGGCAGGGCCGGGTGCGCGTCGGGCCGGCGGGATCCGTTGAGACAGGCCTGGACCGACGTCACCCGCGCAGCGTAGCGGACCCCCGAGCGGCGCTCAGGCCGGGAGGGCGCCGCTCAGGCCGAGCTGCGCCGCTTGCGCAGCTTGGCCAGTTCATCGCTGGGATGGTTGGCCGTGGGGTGGCCGGGCCGTTCGGACGGCAGGTCGGCGAGCTGGCCGCGCATGTCCGCCAGGGCCCGTCCGACGGCGATCGCGAAGACCCCCTGGCCCCCCTGGAGCAGATCGAACACCTCGTCCTTGGACGTGCACTCGTACACCGTGGCGCCGTCGCTGATCAAGGTCAGCTCCGAGAGCTCGTCGACGCCCCGGCCGCGCAGGTGCTCGACGGCGGCCCGGATGTTGTGCAGGGATACCCCCGCCTCGAGCAGTTTGCGTACGACCCGCAGAACCAGCACATCGCGGAACGAATAGAGCCGCTGGCTGCCCGATCCGGAGGCGCCCCGCACGCTCGGCACGACCAGTCCCGTCCGGGCCCAGTAGTCGAGTTGGCGGTAGGTGATGCCGGCCGCCGCGCAGGCCGTGGGTCCCCGATAGCCGACGTCGTCACCGGGAGGCGCCGGACTGTCGTCCGGAAACAGCTCGCCCTGCTCGATCATCGCCGTCCGCTCGTCGTGGGACCCTTGACGGTAAGAGCCAGAGCCGGCCCCTGCAATGTCCACCGACGGCGTGTCATGATCCGGGAGTATTAAAGTCCTCCGGAGAGATGGTGTCGAGGAATTCCCGGAACTTCTCCAGCTCCGTCTCCTGTTCCTGTTCCTGCTCCTCGGGCACCGTGATCCCCGCCTCGGCCAGGACGGCTTCCTCGCCGTAGACCGGCACGCCCATCCGCATGGCCAGCGCGATCGCGTCGGAGGGGCGGGCCGACACCTCAACGCCGTTGCCGAACACCAACGTGGCGAAGAAGACACCGTCCTGCAGGTCGGTGATGGTCACCCGGGACAGATCCGTCTGCAGCGCCTTCAGCACGTCGCGCATCAGGTCGTGGGTCATCGGGCGGGCCGTGGTGATGCCCTCCTGAGCGAAGGCGATCGCCGTTGCCTCGACCGCGCCGATCCAGATGGGCAGGTAACGCTCCCCGCCCACCTCCTTCAGCAGGACGATCGGCTGCTTCGAGGGCAGCTCGACGCGCACGCCGACGATGTCCAGCCGATGCACCGACTACCTCCTCGAAGCGGACTGGGCCTGCTGCGGTGGCGGTCTCCGACACGGAAAACCCCCAGATCTGACAGTATCCCCGCGACCGGCCCACGTCTGCGCGGCGGCCACGAAGAGAGCGGAGCGGTTACCCCGGCTGGGCGGACCGCAACCGGGTGCGTAGCAACGCCGCGTGCAATCGCAGGCACAATCCCGCCAGCTCATCGGTGACTTCGGCCGCATTCTGGCTGGCCCCGGCGTCCCGGCGGCCCCGCAGGGGCGCGGCGACCTGTTCGACCAGACCGGCCTCCCGGTCGGCGGCGGCCCGGAACGTCCGCAGATGGCGCGCCTCCACTCCGTACCGGGCCATCCGGGCCGCGGTCGCCGCCACCAGCAGCGCGTCCCCGTCGTAGTACGTGCCGCCCGGGCGCGGGCCGAGCAGGCCGTGGCGCTCGAGCTCACCCAGGCCGTCCTCGTCGAGCCCGGAGGAGGTCAACAGCTCGCGGCGGGACAACCGGACCCCTTCCGGGTCGCCCAACAGGTCACGGGCGCCGTCGCGGGCCGTCCGGCCCCCGGCGCCGACCGACCGCGGCCCCGGCGCCGCCGGGTCTCGGCCCCGGTCGAGCGCCGCGAGCTCTTCCTTGATGACCCGCAGCGGCAGGTACCGGTCGCGCTGGGCGGCCAGGACGTACCGCAGGCGCTCGACGTCGGCGGCCGAGTACTTCCGGTAGTTGGAACTCGTCCGGGCCGGCTCGACGAGACCTTCGGCCTCCAGGTATCGGATCTTCGACAAGGTGACGTCGGGAAAATCCGACCGCAGCCGGTCGAGCACCTCGCCGATCGTGATGACCCGTCCCGGGACGGCGACCGCCGCCGCGTCCGGGTCGTCGACCGGCCGGCGGGCGGCCGCGTCCACCGTGGTCACCGGGGCGCCCGCCCCGGTCCGGCGTCCTGGCCGGGCGCCAGACTCGCGTACGGCCCGGTCAGGAAGACCAGCCGGAACTTGCCGACCTGGACCTCGTCACCGCTGGAAAGCTCGGCCGAGTCGATCCGCTCCCGGTTCAGGTAGGTCCCATTGAGGCTGCCGACGTCGCGCACGGTGAATCCCTGGGCATAGGCCGACCGGTGGAACTCGGCGTGCCGCCGCGAGACCGTCACGTCGTCCAGAAAAATGTCGCTTTCGGGATGCCGACCGGCGGTGGTCAGCTCCGCGTCGAGCAGGAACCGGCTGCCCGCATTCGGGCCGCGCTTGACGACCAGCAGTGCCGACCCGGGGGGCAGCGCGTCGACGGCTGCCGCCGCCTCCCGTTCCGTCGACTCGTCGACGTGATCGCCCTCGATGCCCGACAGCGCGTTGAGGTTCAACGTCGACGTCTGGGTGGACGTGTCGGTGGGGTGCTCCGGCGCGATCGGCTCCCCCGGCCGGACCAGGGGCGACCCGCACCGCGCGCAGTACAGCGCGTCCGACGGGTTGTTCTGGCCGCACCTCGTGCAGAACACAGTCACGCGCTACTTCCCGCCGGCGCGGCTGGCGCCGCGCCCGGCTGCTCAGGGCCCCGGCTGCTCAGGGCCCGCAGGCTTGTTTCGGCCATCCCTTCGTGCACAGTGAGGCTAGTGCATCGCGGGCCGGGCGGTGAACGAGGCCACGCCGCGTCGATCTTGATCGACGCGGTGGGTCGCCGGTCGGATCAGCTGCTCTCCACGAGCGCGGCGTAGGCCGCGGAGTCCAGGAGCGCCCCGTAGGCGGCGGGGTCCTCGGGCCGGATCTCCACCAGCCAGCCGTCGCCGTACGGGTCGGAGTTGAGCAGCTCGGGGGTGACCGACAGGGCGTCGTTGCGGGTGACGACCTCGCCGGTGACCGGCGCGTAGACATCCGAGACGCTCTTGGTCGACTCGACCTCGCCGAAGGCGTCGCCGACCCCGACCCGCGACCCGACCTCGGGCAGCGACACGAACACGATGTCGCCGAGCGCCTCCTGGGCGTAGGCGGTGATGCCCACCCGGACCGTGTCGCCGGCGCGGATCCACTCGTGATCCGCGGTGTATTTCAGATCCTCGGGGTACACCGCGGATCACCTCCACGTAGTTAGTCAGGTCATCGTTGGTCAAGGACGGACGGCCGTGATCCGGACCAGGGCGGGCGTGGCCACGCTCGCGACGGCACCGTCGCGAGACGCCACCGTATCCAGTACGCCGCCGGGGATCTGCATCGCCTGGGCCAGAGTGTGGGCGTCCCCGATCGCCAGAATGCGGTACGGCGGGCCGAGGTGGTGCCCGTCCACGGCGATGCCGCCGCCGGTCGGGTCGACCACCGCGGTCGAGGCGACCACCCGGACGGCACCCACCTGCAGGGCCTCGGCGCCAGCGTCCCGCAGCTCCTGGATCGCATCAACCAGGACGTCCGCCCCGACCCGCCCGCCGGAGTCGTCGATCGTGACCTCGATGCCGGGTCCCTGGGCGCCCACCGTGCCCGCGAGGATCGCCAGACCCTCGGCCCTGCTCCGCGCCTCGGCCAAGGCTTCGGCGCCGCTGTCCGACCCGTTCAGACGGTCGCGGGTCTCCTGGAGGCTGTCGGCCTCGCTCTGCAGCCGGCGCCCCTTCGCGTCGAGATCGTCGAGGATGCCGACCAGATCGTCCGGGCGGGCGTTGCTCAGCCCGGCCGCGCCGCTGTGGGCGCGCACGCTCACCGTGATTCCGAAGCCCAGCACCGCCAGCAGCACCCACACCGCGACCCGCGCGCGGCCGGGCCGCCGCAGGCTCCCCAGCTCCGGCCGGCGGACCGCTCTCACGCCTTGAACACCTGGCGGCGGATGGCCGCGGCGTTGGCGAAGATCCGGATACCGAACACCACGACGACCGCCGTGGACAGCTGGCCGCCCACCCCGAGCTTGTCGCCGATGAACACCACCAGCGCGGCGACCAGGACGTTGGAGATGAAGGAGACGACGAACACCTTGTCGTCGAAGACCTTCTCGAGCGCCGCCCGCAGGCCGCCGAACACCGCGTCGAGCGCGGCGACCACCGCGATCGGCAGGTACGGGTCGAGCCAGGAGGGAGCGGTCGGGTTCAGTACGACACCCACCGCCAGGCCCACAGCCAGCGCCAGGGCTCCGATCATGAAACGATCACCGTGCGGACTCCCGGGCCAGTCGGGGCATGGTCACCGTCGCCGCCGGCACCGTGAGGGCCGGGCCGCGGGCGACGCTGAAGCCGATACCGAAGGTGGTGTGGTAGCCGGCGAGCCGCCGACCGGCGGCCGAGCCGGTGACACCGGCCGCCAACCGGCCGGGGTCGCCCACGGCCACCAGATCGTACGGGGACTGCAACGGGGTGAAGCCAACCAGAATCGTGTCGCCGGCGGTCCGGATGGCGGTGGTCGCGGTGAGCCGGACCCCCCCGACCGAGACGGCCCGGGCCCCGGCCGCCCACAGCGCGTTGGCGGCGTCGGCGACATCCCGGTCGAGGATGCGACCGGCCACCGGGGCGAGGATGTCGGCCGGCGCGCTGCCGGCGCCGGCCGGACCCGCGCCGGCCGGCGGATCGGCCGGGGCGTCGGCCAACCGCAGCGTCACCCCGGCCCCGTGCACCGCGGTGTCGCCCGCGGCGGTCTCGAGGCCGGCGATCCGCGCATTGAGGGCGGCCCCCGAGCGGGAGCGGCCCAGCGCCACCGCCCGCTGTCGCGCCGTTTCGGCCCGCAGCCCGTCGATGCGGGCGGCCAGCGCCCGGTCGGCGGCCGTCCGGGACCGGACATCGGCGATCAGCGCGGTCCGGGCCCGTTCCACCGCGGGGGCCTGCACGCTCTGGCGGTGGACGGCGAACGCCATCGCGACCCCCAGAACGCCCAGTACCAGCCAGACCGCCCAGGCCCGCCGGCGACCGCCCGGCTCAGTGGCATCCGGCTCGACGGCATCCGGCTCAGTGGCATCCGGCTCAGTGGCATCCGGCTCAGTGGCATCCGGCTCAGTGGCATCCGGGTCGACGGTGCCCGGGTCGGTCAGGGCCGCCCGGCGCGCGGCGGCGGCGGTGTAGGCGGGGTCCAACGCGTCCCGGGCCAGGTCGTCGAGCACCGACAGCGCGAGGGACGGGGTGGACACCCGCCGCATTCTGCCGCGTCGGCCGGCTGTTCTGTCCCTTCGGAAGGAAAAGGCTGTCCCTTCGGAAAGAAAAAGGGCTCAGGCCGGTTCCACGACGGCCGCCCAGCGCTGGAGCAACCCCGCCGACGCCGCCGGGTCGGGCCCTTCGGCCCACAGGTGGGTGACCGGTTCGGCCGGATCCGGCAGGACCAGCACCCAGGAGTCGTCCGGGCCGACGACCCGGACGCCGTCGGTGGTGTCGACCAGGTATCCGCCGTCGCGGTCGACCGCCTCGACGACCCGCCGCATGACCGCCCCCTTGTCCGCCCAGGGCGTCGGAACCGAACGCCGGACGACGGTCGCGGCCGGGATCCGGGCGTCGATCGCCGACAGCGTCAGCTTCGTGCGGGCGACCAGCCCCAACAGCCGGACGAAGGCGGCCAGCGCGTCGATGGCCGGCGCGAACTCCCCCACCACGAAGCCGCCCCGCCCGTCGGCCGCGAAGACCACCTCGGGCTCGGCCGCCGCCCGGGCCAGGTCGGAGGGCGAGGTGGAGGTCCGCCGGACGGCCAGGCCGTGGAAACCGGTGACCTGTTCGGCGACCCGGGTCACGGTGACCGGCAGGGCAACCTGCCGGCCCCGGTTCTCGGCCGCGATCAGGTCGAGGAACACCAGCAGGGCCCGGTCGTCGTCGATCAGCGCGCCCCGCTCGTCCACGATCGACAGCCGCTCGGCGTCGTGGTCGAACCGGACCCCGAACGACGCCCGGGAGCTGGCCACCAGGGCGCCGAGGCGGTCCAGGGCCCGGGTCCGGTCGGCCGGGCCCAGGGCCGCCGCGCTCTCGTCCAGCCGGCCGTTGATGGTCAGCGCGTCGACCCCCAGCCGACCGAGCAGGCTCGGGAGCACCTGGGACGCGGCGCCGCCGGCCGGGTCGACCACCACCTTGAGATCAGATCCGGCCAGCCCGGTGACGTCGACCCGGTCGAGCAGGTCGAGCGTGTAGCTCTCGGCCATCCGGCCGGGGAACCGCAGTTCGCCAATCTCGCCCGGGAAGGCCCGCCGGAACTCCTGGCGGGAGAAGACCCGGTCGAGCTTGCGTTGGGCGGCCGGCGAGAGATCCGCCCCTTCCGCATCGAGGAAGACGATGTCGATGCTCTCCGCGTCGCCCGGGGTGGTCCGCAGCATGATCCCCCCGGCGGCGCCGGACGACCGGACGTCGAACCGGGTGACCGGCATCGGGGCCACCTCGAGGTCGCGGATGTCGAGGGCGCTGGCGTTCAGGGCGCTGATCACGGCCCGTTTGAGGGCCCGGGCGGCCCGGGAGCTGTCCCGGGCGGTGGTCACGACCGAGCCCTTGCGCAGGGTGGTGGCGAACGCGCTGGCCAGCCGGACCGCGCGTTCCGGGGTGATCTCGACGTTGACCAGGCCGCTGACCCCGCGCGGCCCGAACAGCGAGCGCTGCCCGCGCGATTCCCAGATCACGCTGGTGTTGACCACCGCGCCCGCTTCGATCGTCTTGAACGGGTAGACCTTCACGTCGTGGGCGAGGTAGGCCTCCTCCTCGATGACGCACTCGTCGCCGACCACCGCGCCCTCTTCGACGCGGGCCGCCCGCAGGACGTCGCTGCCCCGCCCGATCACGCAGCCGCGCAGGTTGGCCCGGGGCCCGATCAGGACGTTGTCGGCGATCACGGCCCGGTGGACGAACGCGCCCTGCTTCACGACGACGTTGTTGCCCAGAACGGTGAACTCGCGCAGTTCGGCGCCCGCCTCGACCCGCGCGTAGTCGCCCACGACCAGCGGACCCTTGAGCACCGCGTCCGGGTGGACGTCGGCCTCCTCGCCGATCCACACCCCGGGTGAGACCTCGAACCCGCCGATCTCGATGTCGACCCGCCGGTTGAGCACGTCGGCCTGGGCCCGCCGGAAGGTGTCGATCGTGCCGACGTCCTCCCAGTAGCCGTCGACCACGCAGCCGTACACCGGGGCGCCCGCCTCGACCAGGGCCGGGAACACGTCCTGGGACCAGTCGACCGGGACCCCGGCCGGAACCGACGCCAGGACCTCGGGCTCCATGATGTAGATGCCGGTGTTCACCGTGTCGGAGAAGACCTGGCCCCAGGTCGGTTTCTCGAGGAAACGTTCGATCCGGCCGTCCCCGTCGGTGATCACGATGCCGAACTCCAACGGGTTCGGGACCGATTTCAGGGCCACCGTGACCAGCGCGCCGTGCCGGCGGTGGAAATCAACCAGGCCGCTGAGGTCGATGTCGGTCAGGGCGTCGCCGCTGATGACCAGGAACGGATCGTCCCGCAGGGCGTCCTGGGCGTTCTTGACGCTGCCGGCGGTCCCCAGCGGGGTCGGTTCGGTGGCGTAGTCCAGGTGCATGCCGAGGTCGTCGCCGTCGCCGAAGTACGTCCGGACCATCGCGGCCAGGAACTGCACGGTCACGACCGTCTCGTCGAAGCCGTGCCGCTTGAGCAGCCGCAGCACGTGTTCCATGATCGGCCGGTTGACCACCGGCAGCAGGGGCTTGGGCAGGTTCGCCGTCATCGGCCGTAAACGGGTGCCCCCGCCACCCGCCATCACGACTGCCCTCATCCGACGTCACCTCCGCGCTGGGGAGCCCTGACGGGCAAGTCCGACAATCTGCACCCAATACAGGATTCCCGACCACCAGTACAGGGCCGTACCCCAGATCGCGAACGCCCACCCGGCCGGCCGGGCGGCGGTGGCCAGCCACGAATCGCCGTCCGACAGCAGCAGCAGCGGAAACGCGTACAGCAGGTTGAACGTGGCGGCCTTGCCGATGAAGTGGACCGGCAGGGTCGGGCCGTACCCCAACCGGCGCAGGACCGGCGGGATGCCGAGCAGGATCACGTCCCGGCTGAGCAGCACGACCGCGAACCACCAGGGCACGATGTCGCGGACCGTCAACGCGATGATCGTCGCGAGAATGTAGAGCCGGTCGGCGAGCGGGTCGAGCACCACCCCGAGGCGGCTGGTCTGGTTCAGGGCCCGGGCCAGCTTGCCGTCCAGGTAGTCGCTCACCCCGGCGAAGGCCAGGATCGCGAACGCGATGCCGTCGTCGTGGGGACCGAGGACCAGCCACAGGAAGATCGGGACGCCGACCAGACGCAGCGCCGAGAGCAGGTTGGGGACGGTCAGGACCCGATCGCTCGGGACCACCGACGCCGTCACGGCCCTGACGCTAGCGGACCGGACGGGACCTACAGGACGCGACCCACGTAGTAGCTGGAACTCCAGATCGGGACGAGCTGCACGGTCTCACCGGTCTGCGGAGCCTGCCAGATGTAGCCGTTGCCCGCGTAAATCGCCACGTGGTAGATGTCCCCCGGCGAACCGAAGAAGATCAGGTCCCCGGGCTGCTTCGCCGACTGGGCGATCCGGGTGGTCGACTCGTACTGCGACTCCGCGGTCCGCGGCAGGTACCGGCCGAGCTGCTTGTAGACGTACTGCACGAGCCCGGAGCAGTCGAAGGAGTAGGGCCCGGTCGCGCCCCAGACGTAGGGCTTGCCCCTCTGCAGCGAGGCCAGGTACACGGCCTTCGAGCCGATGGTGCTGCCCGGGGCGTTGGTCAGGCCGACGTCGGCCGGGTTGATGCCCCCGCCCCCGCCGCCGCCGGTGGTCGGCTGTTGCGGGACGACCACGTTGACGGTGGTCGCGCTGGCCAGCGCCGGGCGCAGGGCCCCGGTGCCGTCGAAGATCACCGAGACCTTGGTGGTGGTCAGCAGGTGGGCCGGAATCGAGGCGCGACCGCTGGCGTCGGTCCGCAGGACGGCGGTCGTCCGCCAGGTGGTGCCGATCGCCACCACCACCCGGACGGGCTGGTCGGCCAGGGGCGCACCGCCGGACTGGACCGCCCGGACGCTCAGCATGACCGGCGCGTTGGGGGCGACGCTGGCGTGGTCCGGCGTGATCGACACCGCCGTGGCGACCGCTTCGGTGTCGGCGACCGACTGCGCGATGTTGAGCAGCAGGGGGGCGCCCGAGCTGCTGCTGCTGTTACCGATGAGGGACGCCTCGGACCCGCCGTCGGCGCCGCCGCCGGGGGTGACGCCCGCGAAGGCGGCGGTGGACGCCGCGATGGTGCCGGTGGTGACCGCGGCAATCGTCATCGTGCGGCGCGACGGGGTGGACAGCCGGCGGGTGGCCCGTCGGCCGGGTTCGCCACCGCCCCGGCTCACCAGCCCCTTGAGACTGTCGCGGCTGGCCTTCAGCCCGTCCCGGGAGCGCCGGTGGGCCCCGGTGGCCGGGGGCTCGGCGGGCAGCTCATCGTGGCCGGGCGCATCAAGGGGACCGGTCGCGCTCCCACCGACCGGGCGGGCCCGGCCCGCCGCGTTCCCGCGCCGATGGTCGTGGGCCGGGCGCTCGTGGCTGGGGTGCTCGTGGGACGGGTACTCATGGGACGGCTGCGGCCGGGCCGGGCGGTCGGGCCGGGCCCGGGGGTCCATGGCCGGGGTGGCCGGGCCGGGCCGGGCGTAGACCGCGCTGCCGTACCGGGTCGCGCCGGAAACGGAACCGTCCCGGGCCGGGTAGGACGACGTGGCGGGGGACGAACCGTTGAGGTAGGACGGTGCGGCGGGGTAGGTGTCCCGGGCGGCCGGGCCGGGCCGGGCCGACGGACGCTGGATGTGCTGGGTGTCCCCGTCGCCGGGCGCCGCCACGGGCGCGGCCGGCGCCGGGTAGGCGCCGCGGGCCGGGTGACCGGCGGGCGTCTCGTACCCGGACCGGACCGGGTAGCGGGTGGGGGCCGGGTAACCGGCCGGCGCTTCGTAGCCGGTCGGGCGGTCGTAACGGGTCAGCTCGTCGTGATTGCCGCCGGACCGGGTGGGGTCGGCGGTATTTCCACCGACGACCGGGTAACCGCGGTCGTCGGGGAATCCCGAAGCGGGACGACGAGGCAACTGACGTCCTTCCCGTGCGCCTGCGAGGTGAGCTGTCGGGTTCGGGCTGGGTGGCCCGGTCAACCGGCGGTCACCCGCCGTGCGACTTCACCCCAGGGCGTGGATCGGAGGGATCCCCGCCCGGCGGAACGTGTGGTTCCCCCGCTCCTGCCCACTTGCTGATCGAGGGGACATCGGGCGCCCGGGCAGGACTGGGCGCTTTGCGCCCGATGCGGATACTTTGTGTAGGCGCAACATAGCGTTTGACCGCCTAGCGGTGACAACCACCCTCATCACAACACTGGCCCACATCTGTCGGGTATCCGACAGATGACACCGGGTGATTTCGTCAGTATGCGGCCGGGGTCGGGGCGGTGCCGGCGCCCATTCCAGACGTGCGACAATAAACAACCCCGGAGGTGGGCCGGATGGGCCAGACCTACACCGAACTCGACGACCGGCTGGGCGCCTTCATCGGCCGACAGCCCGTTTTTTTCGTGGCCACGGCGCCCAGTGGCCCGGGCGGTCACGTCAACGTCTCCCCCAAGGGCTACGCCGACACCTTCGTCGTGGTCTCTCCGACCTCGGTCGCCTATCTCGACCTGACCGGCAGCGGCTGCGAGACGGCCGCCCATCTTCGGGAGAACGGCCGGATCACCGTCATGTTCTGCGCCTTCGACGGGCCACCGAAGATCGTGCGGCTCTACGGGCAGGGACATGTGGTCGCCGCCACCGACCCCGGCTTCGCCGAGCTGGCCGGCCGGTTCCCCGACCGGCACGCGGGGCCCCGGGCCGTCGTCGTCGTCGAGCTCGAGCGGATCTCGGACTCCTGCGGGTATTCGGTGCCCCGCCTGGCGATGGTCGAGGAACGCGACGTCCTCGACCGGTCGAACGAACGGCGGGGCCCCGAGAAGCTGCGGCACTACCGGGCCCGGAAGAACGCGGCCAGCATCGACGGGCTGCCGGCCTTCGTCCCGGAACCGGGCTGACCGCCGGTCGGTCCGGTGGCTGCGGCCCGCTCTTCCAGGTATCACCGTTCGCGCTGGTTGAGGGCGGCCCGGGCGGCCCGGCGGTAGTGCTCGTGGGCCCCGGGGCGGCCGCCGAGCCGCTCGAGGAGATGGGCGCGGGCGGCGTCCGGTCGGTGGCTGCGCCTCAGCCGGGGGTCCGCGGCCACCGAGTCGAGGACCGCGAGACCGGCCGCCGGGCCGTCGGCCAGGCCGACCGCGACCGCCCGGTGGAGGGTGACGACCGGATTGTCCGATCGTCGTTCGAGCAGGTCGTACAGGATGACGATCTGACGCCAGTCGGCGTCGGCGTCGCGGGCCGCTTCGGCGTGCCCGGCCGCGATGGCCGCCTGGAGCTGGTACGGCCCGAGCGGAGCGGTCGCGATGGTGCGCGCGAGCAGCCCGGCGGCCTCGCCGATGGTGGCCGTGCCGGCGGAGCAGGGCGCCGAGGACCCGCGGCCCGCTGTGGCGCAGCAGGTCCTCGACCGCCCCGTCGCTCAAGCCAGGTCCGGTTCCGCGAGTCCGTAGCCGGCCGTGAACACCACCGGCCGGACCTCGACCGGCAGGTGCTCGGTGCCCGTGACGGGCGTCACACCAGGACACTCACACCGCCCCGGCCCCGGTCCGGTCCCCGGGCCTCAGCGATAGCCGCGGGGCGTTGCGTCCCGGGCCGTGGCAACGAAGCGGAACATGGTCAGGCCGGGCCGGAACGGCGGTGGATCCCGCTCGAGGCGGACCGCCCCGGCTCCGATCCAGGTGTCGCCGACCGGCCCGGAGAACCACAGTTCGCCGAAACCGGCGCCGGTGAACCACTCCCGGATGGCCGGGGTGCGATCGGGTGGCCGGCGGTTCCGCGTCCAGACCACCACCGCACCCGGGGCGCACAGGGTCGGGAGCAGCTCGATCGTCCGCCGGATGTCGGCGTCCGGGACGTTCCCGAAGATGCCGGCCGCCACCACCAGGTTGGCCGGCGTCGCATTGGTGTAGGCGTCGGTCGCCGCGGCATCGCCGGTGACGACCTCGACCCCGGCCACACCGGCGGCCGCAACCGCGTCCCGGGCGACCTGGGCGTTGCGCGGGTCCAACTCGACCAGGCGGGCGGTCACGTCGTCGCGCCGGGGATGGTCCGGCAGCACGCCCAGCAGGTCGCGCCCCTGGCCCGCGCAGACGCTGATCACCCGGACCGGGCCGGGCGGCGCCGCGGCCAGACCCTCGGCGATGCCGGCCTGCACGAGGAGCAGACGCCGGGCCAGCGGCGACTCCGGGTCGTCGTAGGGCGCGTGCCAGTCCACCCAGTCACGCTGCCGGTCGGTCATCGCGGCGCGGTCCGTCCGCGATCCCCGCCCGGCATGGGATCAGCCTACGGCGGATGGACCTCGGCCCGGCCACGTTTCTCGCGTCGGACCGCGTCGCACCGGGCCGGGTTCTGGTCCTACCGGACCCGGTAGTTCACCACCGCCGGGTACTGGTCGAAGTCGTCCACCCGGATCGTGACGGCGAGCTGCCACTCCCCCGGGAACGGCACATCGAGAGCGTCGGCGATGGCGTGGGCCGGCCCACCGGCGATGAACGGGACGGCCAGCGGTCCGACGCCCCGGCCGGGCAGCGAAATCTGGCCGGTCACCTGTTGGACGGCGCGTGGCCGGCCCTGCTGGTCGAACACGTAGACGTGGACGGTCTCCGGGCCCCGCCGGGTCGGTGAGATATCGATCTGGGCCGTCAGCGGACCGGTCGTGATGGTCCGCGCGACCGTCGGCGCGTAGGAGGTGCGCCCGGGCTGTTCGTTGACCAGCACGGCCGTGACCAGCAGGACGATCGCGCCGACGGCCGCTTCGACGGCGACCAGTCGGCGCAGGAGCCCCACCTCGCGCGGACCGTCGCCGACCGGCCGGCGACGACGTTGCGCGACCCACCGGTTGGCCAGCGCCCCGCAGCCCAGCATGGCCGCGAACAGGACCACCTTGAGCGCCACCAGCTGTCCGTAACCGGTCCCGGTGACCGCACCGAGCGGGCCGATCTCCCGCCCCGCCTGGTACAGCCCCGTGCCGGCGACCACCGTCACCGCGACGATCGCCACCCGCGACCAGCGCGGCATCAGTCGGGCCAGCACCGGGGCGTCGTCGCGGCGCAGCAGGAATCCGCCCAGCACCACCAGCCCGCCGAGCCAGACGCAGATCGCCGTGATGTGCAGGGTGAGGCTCGTGGTGGCGAGCGCCGCCCCGCCGCCGGTTCCGGCGTGGCCCGCGTCCGCGAGCGTCGCCGCCGCCGCGATCCCGATCACCGCCAGCGCGGCGGTCGCCCACCGGTCCGGGGCGGGGCGCCGGATCCCGGTGCCGGGCCCGGTGGGGCTGGGGGGCCGGTCGGTCGCGGCGGCTTCCGCGACCAGCCGGAGCAGGGGCGCCGCCAGGCCGACGAGCAGGATCCGGAGCAGCGCGAGGTGGCCGTAGCGGGTGCGCAAGGTCTGGGACAGCAGCGACCACCGGCCCGCCGCGGCCAGGCCGAGCCCGGCGCCGTACGGGCCTTCGAGCCCGAGCAGGGCGACCGCCGCGACGATCGTGAGCGTCCCGCCGGTGATCAGTACCAGCCGGGGTCCCCGTCGGCCCAGACCGGCCGGCCACAGGCCGACCAGGAACGCGCCGCCGCCCAGGGCCAGCACCAGGCCCAGTTCGGCGACGAACCGGGCGATCCCGTCCGCCCACCCGACCGCCGCCGAACCGCTCCGGTCACCGATCCGGGCCGCGGCGGTGACATCCGGCCGGACCCCGACCCCGAACGTGAACGCTCCGGCCACCGGATGGCTGTCGGCCGAGGTCGCCCGCCAGCTCACCACGTAGGTTCCGTTCGCCAGACCCGACCGCAGGCCGACCACCACGAAGGATCCGGCGCGGCCGTGGCGGCTCCCGCCGTCGTCGACCCGGTGCCCGGCCGCGTCGAGGACCTGCACCGAGCCGGCGTCGATCCCGACCGTTTCGTCGAAATCGAGGACCACCTGGCGGGGTGCGGAGCTGATGGTGCCGCCGGCCTCGGGAACCGTCTGCTGGAGGACGGCGTGGGCCGACGCCGGCCCGGCCAGCCCGATCACGGCGGCGACGGCCAGGCCGACCACGATCAACGCCCGACGGCCCTTCACGGGGCCACCGGAAGGTCCGCGACCGGCCCGTCGGCGACCGGCTCCGGGTGGCGCTCCGGTCGGTCGTGGCGCCGCAGCGCGACGGCGGCGGCGGCCAGCAGACCGAACCCGAGTCCGACCGTCAGCGCGGTCAACGTCCGGGCGATCGACAGCGACCAGGCGAACGGCGCGGACGAGTGGTACAGGACCCCGGCGTCGGGCAACCCGTCGGCCAGCGCGAGGACCGCACCGACCATGCCGGCCACCCACAGCGCACCGATCCCGCGGCGGACCAGCGCGATCACGGTCACCAGCCCGATCGCCCAGGCGACGAGCTGGATGCTGTTGCCGGTGACGAAGCCGGCCCACCGGGCGCCGGTCGGACCGGCGCGATCGGCCGCGATGCCGGCCGAATGGGTCGCGTCGGCCACGGTCAGGACGAACAGGGCCGCCGCGAGGCCGGGGCGGAACGCCCGCCGGCCGACGGCCAGGCCGATGGTCACCGCCGCGGTGGCGAGGGCCAGCGCGACCCAGGGAGCCGGCGCCGGCCCCGGGATCCACTCCAGGTCGCCGCGAGCGGTGACCGGTCGGGTGCCGTACCGGAACGAGACCTGCCAGGTGAAGATCTGGCGGCGTGCCCCGGGGTCGGCGGCGACGGCCGGCGGCCGGGCCGGGGACATCCAGTGCGTGCGGTGGTCGTGCCAGACAGCCGTGGCCGGAGTCCCGGCCCGGGGCGCGGCGGCGGTCCGCCGCCAGACCGGCCGGGCCTGGTCGTTGGCCGTGGCCGGGACGGCGGTGCCGCCCGACCGGGTCGCGTTGAGGTAGGTGGCCGTCGAGCGGGTGTTGGTGAACACGCCGTCCGGTCCGACCCGCAGGTACGGCTCCCCCTGGTAGCCCAGAACGACCACGTCGGTGCGGGTCGCGTTGGTCAGTCGCAGGCGGCTGCCGTTCTCGACCACGGTCAGCGTCAGGCCGGGCACGGTCGGGGTGAGCGAGGTCAGCGACGTCCGGTAGTTCGAGGCCCCAGCTCCGGAGACCGTGTGGGCCGAGGCCGCGCCGGCCGTGGAGATCACCGCCACCCCGGCGGCGGCCACCGTCACCGCGCACCGGGCCGCGTACCGGGCGGCGCACCGGGCGATGACCCGCCGGACGGTACGGCGCGGTGAAGATCCGCGCCTGAAGGGTCGGTTTCCTGGCGTCCGGGGCGCACCAGTCACAACTACGTAGTGTAGAACATCGCGGCTGGTCGACCCTGTGGCGCGGGCCCGCCGGTGCTCCGGACGCCCGAAGGGGCGTCGACCACCGTCCGGTGGCCCACGCCCCTCAGGACGAGCGGTTGGCTCAGCCGAACAGGCTGCCCAACTTCAGGTTGCTCGCGCCGAACAGTGCCGTCAGCAGCGACGAGAAGTCAAAGCCGGAGCCAGCGTTCTTCGCCGTGGCCGCCGAAGCAGCGCTCGGTGCGGCGGCCACGGCGGCCGTTGTCGCCGGAGCCACCGCCGCGGTCGCGGTCTGGCCGGACAGCTTGCCCTCGATGAAGGTCGCCGCGGCCGTGACCTTCGAGCTGTAGCTGAGGTGCCCGACGATGCTGGCCCCACTGCCACACACCAGGTCGCTCGGAGCGCAGTAGTCCTGAATCAGGCTCGCGTACGACGGGAATGGGCTTCCCGCGCCCAGCAGGGCCGCAACCCCGCTGAAGTTGCCCTTGGCGTTGCCGGCCGCGTCCCAGGACTTGTTCGACTGGTAGTACGGGTCACCGAACAGCACGATCGCCGAGATCTTCGGCTTGGTCGTGGCCGGGAGGGTCTTCAGAGCACTGAAGATCGTCATGGCCCCTTCGGAGTAGCCGCCCAGGACGAAGCGCTGGTTCGGGCACGCCGCGACCTGCGCCGCGAGGTGCTTCTTAATGTCGTTGCCGCCCTGGACCGGACCATTGATATAGTCAACGCCGGCCGGATAGACGACGTTGTAGACCGAGCCGCCGGGAGTTGCGGCCTGGACCTTTGTGGCCGTGGGCCCGAGAACCAGGAATTCATTGCCTTGCGGCTCGCCGGTACCCCGAGACATCACCAGCTGGTAACTCGTGCAGCTGGTGGTCGCCGCGGCGGCCGGAGCTGCCGCGAAACCCGCGACGCCCGCCGTCAGCGAAACGGCGAGAACGCCGATCCCGAGGGTCTGGCCGCGCATTCGCCGATAGCTGCTGGCGACCCTGGGAATTCTTACCATGCCCAACCTCCGTTGGTCCGGTGCATCGCCCCTCCTCATCGCAGACCATAGAGAAGGAGCGTGGGCCGGTAAAGCGTCGGAAACATCTCGGCACTTTGGTGTAATGACCTGGGCGGGGGCTGAACTACCGAGCGGATTGTCCACCGGCGAGTCGTGAGTCCGTTGATAATGGCCCGGGAAACAGACACCGGAATGTATCGCGCTGGTAACCGCCTACTCGGCGAGCCGCTCCCTGATGTGCGCCGAGGGGTCCGCGTCACCATTGCGGTGGCCGTTCACGGGGGCGCCGCGCCGGGCCGACGGGCCGGGCCCGGCGGCGGGCTCGTCATCCTGCTCGGCAACCCCGACCATGCGCCGCGCCAGCCGGATGTAGTGGCTGGCCAGATCCTCCGGGCTCATCCCATGGCCCTCGTGGTACCACTCCGCCACCTGGATGCACATGTCCAGCAGGGCCACCGCCGTCAGGGTGGGCGCGGCGTCCACACCCGTCGCGAGCCGGAAGACGCCCTGACGTTGCCCGGCCTGGACGACGTCGATCAGTCGCTCGCGAAGGCGGCGCCGCACGGCGACGATCTCCTCGTACAGGTCGCCGGTCAGGACGATGTAGTCGCGGGTGGCGATCCGCGCGCTCTTGCGGCGCCGGGCGTGCCGTTCGACGTAAACCCGGATGATGGCGTCCAGCTCGGCGGCCGGTTCCCCGTCCGCGGCCGCCTGGGCGACCGAGACGCTGCGCTCCAACCGGTCGTGACTGGTCCGGATGAGCTGGTAGAGCAGCTCTTCCTTGGACTCGAAGTGGTTGTAGAACGCGCCGGGCGTGAGCCCGCACGAACTGGTGATCTGGCGGACGGTTGTCGCTCGGGCACCCTGTTCGAAGAACAGCTCCAACGCCCCATCGAGCAACCTCGCGGCCGACTCTGATACCGCCGGAGCTTCGGCCCCCGGGTCGTGCTGCATCCGGCCCACCATTCCCGTCCGCCTCGCTTCTACTGTAAAGGGAAGCGACAATCCGGTTGGCCAGCGGCGGGCGCGCCGGGCGGCACGATCCTTCGCGACCATGAACAAACGTTCACACGTGCCCACGGGCAATCTCCACCTCGCCCGACGCGGATGTCAAGCCAGGCCCCGGTGGCCGGGTCACGCCTGGTCGCCGACCCGGTCCCACGCGGGGGGCCCGGTCAGGGCCAGCCGACCGCTGCCTCGCTGGTCAGCGCGTCGGGGAGGAGGTCACTTGACGTCCGGCCGGGGCGCGCCCATCCTTCCCTGCCAAGTGAACGTCCGTTCATGCCGGCCGGGGCTCGAGTGAGGTCCCCCCAGCGGCACGAAGCCGGCCGCGCGGCGCTGTCCTCGCGCGAAGGAAAGGAACGCACCCGTGAGTCAGACGTCGACCGACGGCAGCCGCGAAACAGCGGGGCCCCCGACATTACCTAGGCGCTCGCCCCTGCGCGGGCTGTGGGACCGTGAACTGGCCCATTATCCGGACACCGGCCCGCGCAGTCTTTGCCTGGCCATCGTGGTGGTCACCGCGATCGTCCTGTATTACCAGCTCTACATCCAGGGCGCGGTCGCGACGTCGGTCCTGCGGCACTACAACATGTCGCTCACGTTCTTTATCTACGTCTCGGTCGCGGGTGGCGCGGTCGGCGCGTTCGGTTCCCTGTTCGCCGGTCTGGCCGACCGGTACGGGCGGGCCAACCTGGTCACCTACGGTCTGCTGACTACCGGCCTGCTCGTCTTTTTCGGAATCCCGAACGCCGGCGACAAATGGGCCTATATGGTACTGCTGAGCCTGATCAGCGCCGTGGAAGGCATTATTCTGGTCGCCACGCCGGCCCTCGTGCGGGACTTCTCCCCGCAGCTGGGCCGCGCGTCGGCCATGGGTTTCTGGACGCTCGGACCGGTGATCGGCAGCCTGGTCGTCACGGAGGTGTCGAGCCACACCTTGGCGTCGCATCCGGCTTGGCAGACCCAGTTCCGGTACGCCGGCGCCGCCGGCCTGGTCGTCTTCGTCATCGCCCTGGTCGGCCTGCGCGAACTGTCGCCGGCGCTACGCGGCCAGCTCATGGTCAGCATGCGCGACCGGACGCTGGTGGAGGCCAAGGCCCGCGGCCTGGACCCGGAGAAGGATCTGGCCCGGCCGTCGCTGCGGCAGTTGCTGCACGTCAACGTCGTCGGTTCCGCGTTCGCGATCAGCATCTTCCTGCTGCTCTACTTCACGCTGGTCGGCTTCCTGGTCGTGTACTTCGCGACCAACTTCGGGTACTCCGAGGGGCGGGCCAACAGTCTGGCCAACTGGTACTGGATCGCCAACGCCGTGGCGCTGGTCACCGTCGGAATCATTTCCGACCGGTTGAAGGTCCGTAAGCCGTTCATGGTCCTCGGCGCGCTGATCAGCGCGGCGGGCACGGCCGCCTTCGCGGTCAAAGCCAGCGACACCGGCACGGGTTACCACACCTTCGCGGTCATCTTCCTGATCACCTCCGTCGGCGGTGGCATGGCCTACGCGCCCTGGATGGCGTCGTTCACCGAGACGGTCGAGGATTACAACCCGGCGGCCATCGCCACGGGCCTCGCCATCTGGGGCTGGGTCATCCGGATCGTCATCGCCGTCGCCTTGGTCGCGCTGGCCACGATCATGCCTGCGACCAACACCCTGGTCGCCAAGGGCACGCAGGTCCAGACGCTGGCCGCCAGGTACGCGCCGGAGATCGCGACCCTCGCGACGGTGGACCCGGTCACGAAGACCGGAATCGCCAGGACCCCGCCCGACAACGCCGCGGTAGCCAAGGCGCTCACCGAGATCGCCGCCGGGCAGCACGTGACCCCGCCGGTCGCCCTGACCCGGCTGGTTGCGGTCAGCAAGGTTCCGAAGGCGGACCTGATCTACCTGCAGAACAACGCGCCGTCGGTTCAGAAGGCCGCGAAGGATGCGCCGCGCCAGTGGCGGATCTGGTGGTGGATCTGCTTCGCCTGCCAGCTGCTGTTCATCCCGTTCACTTTCCTGATGACCGGCCGCTGGAGCCCGAAGAAGGCCCGGCTGGACAACGAGGAGCACGAACGCCTGGTCACCGAGGAACTGGCCCAGCTGAGGGCAGCGGGCCAGACCGCGTAACGAGGTCCCGACCGGCGGTCGGCCCGAAACCCCCCTTCGGGCCGACCGTCTCCGCCCATACCGGCCGGGCCGACCGAGATCAGGCCGGGTCGAACAGGACGCCGGGGTTGAGCCGCCCGGCCGGGTCGAGGCCGTAGCGGATGGCCCGCATCATGGCGATTTCGGCGGTCGACCGCGACAGCGACAGCCACGGCCGCTTGGCCCGCCCGATCCCGTGCTCGGCGCTGATACTCCCGCCGTGGGACGCCACCAGGCGCAGGACGGCGTCGGTGACGGCCTCCGCGTCGCGTCCGGCGTCGAGCACGTTGACGTGCAGGTTGCCTTCGTTGACGTGGCCGAACAGGATCATCCGGGCGGTCGGGGAGGCCCCGGCGATCGTGGCCGGCAGATCGGCGACGACGGCCGGCAGGCTGGTCAGGGGCACCGCCACGTCGAGCTTGACCGGTACCCCGGCGGCATTGATCGACTCGGTGTGCGACTCCCGGTACGCCCACAGGGTGTGCCGACCCCGGACGTCGGTGGCCACCGTCGCGTCCCGGACCGCCTCGCAGGCCGCGAGGGCTTCGAGCAGGTCGTCGAGCGGTTCGGTCCGGCCGGCGCATTCCAGCACGACGTAGGCCGGATGCGGTTCGGGGAACGGGTCCGACATCCCGGTGGCTCCCCGGACCAGGGCCAGGCCGTCGGCGAAGAACAGCTCGGCCGCCTCGAGCGAGGCCAGCCGGTCGCGGACGTGCCGCACCAGCGTGAGCGCGCCGGCGGTGTCGTCCACCGCGACCAGGGCGACCGCGCGGCCGGTCAGCAGGGGCACCAGCCGCAGCCGCAGTCGGGTCAGGACGCCGAGGGTGCCTTCACTGCCGGCCAGCAGCGACGCGACGTCGTACCCGGTGTTGTCCTTGGGCAGCCCACCCAGCCGGCTGATGACCGACCCGTCGGCGAGCACCGCTTCGACCCCGAGCACCTGGCTCCGGGTGGTGCCGTACCGCAGGACCCGCTCGCCGCCGGCGTTGGTCGCCACCATTCCCCCCAGCGTGCACGACTCACGGGCCGCGAAGTCGACGCCGAAGTCGAACCCGGCCGGCCGCACGTGGCGCTGCAGGGCCGACAGGGTCACCCCGGCGCCCACGGTGACCTGCCCGGCCACCACGTCGACGGGCTCCAGCGAGGTCAGGCGGGCCGTGCTCAGCAGGATGGTGCCGTCGGCCGGGACGCTCCCGCCGACCAGGCCCGTGTTCCCGCCCTGGATGCTGACTCCCGCCTTTTCGCGGGCCGCCGCGGTCAGCACGCCGGCCACCTGCCCGGTGTCGACGGGGCGCACGACGCAGCGGGCCCGGCCGTGGAAACGACCGGTCCAGTCGGTCTCGTAGGACGCGACCACGGACGGGTCGGTCAGCAGGTGCGCGTCGGTGACGACCGCGCGCAGCTCGTCCTCGAGGGAGCCGGCCGGATCGCTCACCGGACATCCTTCGCGGCTCGGGGAACCGCTCATCCGACCAGCCTGACCCGCACGGTCTCCTCCATGCCGGCCAGCGAACCGATGACCTCGGGCGGGTAGTCGACGCCCACATCGGTCAGCACGTAGCCGTACTCCCCCCGGGTCTCGAGCAGTTGCCGGTCGATGTTGACCTTGTGCTCGGCCAGCAGGCTGTTGATCTTCGCGAGGACCCCGGGCACGTTGCGGTGCAGGTGGGCGATGCGCCGGCCGCCGGGCCGGGCCGGCAGGGCCAGGTGCGGCAGGTTCACGCTCATGGCGGTGCTGCCGTGCCGGCAGTAGTCGCGCAGCTTGCCGGCCACGTACCGGCCGATGCCGTGCTGAGCCTCCTCGGTGGACCCCCCGATGTGCGGGGTGAGGATGACGTTGGGCAGGCCCCGCAACTCGGAGACGAACTCGTCGCCGCGCCCGGCCGGCTCGTGCGGGAAGACGTCGACCGCCGCGCCGCTCAGGTGCCCGGTCACGATGTGCTCCCGCAAAGCCCGATGGTCGACCACGAACCCGCGCGACAGGTTCAGGAAGATGGCGCCGGGCCGCATCCGGGCGAACTGGGCCGCCCCGAACATCCCGCTGTTGCCCCGGCGCCCGTCGACGTGCAGCGTGACGACGTCGGCGGTCTCGAGCAGGTCATCAAGGGTGTCACACCGGCGGGCGTTGCCCAGGGCCAGCTTGTCCTCGGTGTCGTAGAACAGGACCCGCATCCCCAACGACTCGGCCAGCACCGACAGTTGGGCGCCGATGTTGCCGTAGCCCACGATCCCGAGATTGCGGCCGCGGATCTCGTGAGCGCCCTCGGCCGACTTGTCCCAGACCCCGGCGTGCATGTCGGCGTTTTTCTGGGTCAGTCGGCGGGTCATCGCGATGATCTCGGCCAGCGCCAGGTCGACCACGCTGCGGGTGTTGGAGAACGGCGCGTTGAACACCGCGATGCCCCGGGCCCCGGCCGCGTCCAGGTCGATCTGGTTGGTCCCGATCGAGAACGCACCGATGGCCAGCAGGTCGTGGGCCTCGGCCAGCACGGCCTCGGTCACTTCGGTCTTCGACCGGATCCCGAGGAGCTGGACGCCGTCGAGGGCGGCGATGAGGGCCGGCTCGTCGAGGGCCCGACCGACGGTCTCGACGGTCGCCCCGGCGGCCTCCAGGATCGTGACCGCATCGGGATGGATGCCTTCCAACAACAGCACGCGCACGCGGAAACGTCCTCGTCAGCCGGTAACAGGTGACCGGAAGTCTACGGAGCCGGCGGCGGTTCCAGCCGCCCGCGCCCCGTCCGGCCCGGCGCGTCCAGGTCGACACGTCAGGCCGGGCAGCCCGGCGGTTCGGTCCCGGCGGTATCCGGGGCCAGGCCGCCGGCGGACCGCAGGAGGTGGCGCCAGACCGGGGCCAGCAGTGGCGCGCCCCCCGGGCACCGGGTTACCGCGAGGTCGGCGACGGTGGCGTTGTGGGCCGCGAGCGGAGGGGTTCCGGGCGTCGGGGCGATGATCAGCTCGGCCGGGCCGCCGAGCGGGACCGCCCCGGTCACCGTCACCGGCTGACCGAACCGGTCCAGGCCGAGCCCGGTCCAGCTGGCCCGGATGCGGGCGTAGTAGCCGTCGTCCGGGTCGGCCAGCCCCCGGTAACGGTCGAGCGGGGTGAGACCTGGCCGGCTGAGCCAGGTCGCGGGCCGGGCCACCGGTCCGGTGGTGGCGTCCACCGGGGCCGAGAACATCACGACCCCCGACACCCGACGCACCTTCCCGATGTAGGCGGCCTCGCCGCCGCCCTGGGAATGGCCGGCGACCACCATCCGGGACCAGATCGGCGCGTCGGCGGCCACAAAGCGCTGCCAGCCCTCGTCCGGGTAGCGGGCGGCCAGGTAGCTCAGCAGCACGCCGAGCCGGTGTTCGATGGCGTTCGCGGGGCGCGTCGCGATCCGGCTGGAGGTCGACTGGCCGGTCAGGATGTTCTGGCGCACCGGCCCGTAGCAGGCCGGATCGGCCTGGCAGCGGTCGCCGACCGACCGCTGGTTCGGATAGGTCAGCCCGATCGCCCGGTAGCCGAGCAGGGCGGCCTGGGCGACCACCAGGCGGTAGTCGCCGGGCGGCGCGGCGGTGCCGGGCAGGAAGAGGAACAGCTGCCCGTTGGGCCGGACCCGGGGCGCCACGGCCACCACGTTCGGCCACCCCGGCCGCCCGATCGTCGGCGACGGGGCGCGGGGCGACACGAGCCGGATGGTCACCCCCGGGGTGGCGTCTCCCGACGTGACCACCGATCCGCCGGTCGTTCCGCCCGCGGTCCCGCCGTTCCCCCGGTCCCGCGGCGCGTCGCCGGCCGCCCGGACGTTCCTCACCCCGGCGGCGGACGGGCGCACCCCACTCCCACCGGTCGCGGAGGCGGGGGACGCCGGGCCGTGGCCTGAGGCGCAGCCGGCGGTCGCTACCGTCAGGGCGGCGGCCAGGACGATCATCGACCAGGGCCGGGAAACCGACCGGCCGGGCGCGAACATCATCGGGACGGCGAACATCATCGGGACGAGCATGCCTTCGGTTCGGATCCGGGGCGACCGGACGACGGATCATCCACGACGGATCAACGGGGGAACAGGACCGCCGATCCCGTTCCTGGCCGAATCCGATCGTGCCGCACGGACGGTAGGAGAAAGATGTGAAGCGGAACGTTCGGGAGGCGGGCGATGGTTGATTCGCTGGTGGTCGGCCGGGTCGGTCACGTGGTCGTGCCGACCCGGGGCGAGGCCGGCGCCGGCGAGGTGGCTGTCCGCGTCCGGGGTGGCGTCGAGACCTTCCTCGCCTGGTCGGACGAACCCCTGCCCAAAGGGGCCCCCGTCCTGGTGATCGATACCCGGGGCCCGAGGACGGTTGTGGTCGTGCCCTGGACAGAGTCCACTATTGCTCTCGAAACAGGTCTCTAATCGAGACGGTCTCTAATCGAGGGGGAACGTCATGCTCGGCTACCGAGTACCAGCGCCCGACGAAGCGATGTTGATCTCCGGTGGCAAGAACCGCGGCGAGACGCCGTTCCGCGTCGTCACCGGCCACGGCGGCTTCGTGATGCCGTTCATCCGCAAGGTCCGGTTCCTGAAACTGTCGATGTGTGAGGCCGAGGTCTCCGAGACCTGCGTGACCCACCAGGGCATCGCGCTCAACGTGCGCGCGGTGATCGCGTTCAAGGTCGGCAACGACAGCGAGAGCATCGTCAACGCGGGTCAACGCTTCCTGTCCGACCAGGATCAGATGTCGGTGCTGGCCGGGCGGATCTTCGCCGGCCACCTGCGCTCGATCATCGGGTCGATGACAGTCGAGCAGATCATCCAGGAACGGCAGAAGCTCGCCACCGAGGTGCTGGACGGCTCCAAGGAGGAGATGGCCCGCATCGGGCTGACCGTCGACGCGCTGCAGATCCAGTCGATCGACGACGGCAAGCTCGGGTACATCGCGGCCATTGCCGCGCCGCACAACGCCGCGATCCAGCGTCAGGCCCAGATCGCGCAGGCCCGGGCCAACCAGGCCGCCGCCGAGGCCGAGCAGGAGTCGCAGCGCAAGCAGGCCGAGTACGCCCGGCAGACCTCCGTCGTCCAGGCCCAGTACCGGGCCGAGGTCGACAAGGTCCAGGCCGAGGCGGCCCAGGCCGGACCGTTGGCGTCCGCCCAGGCCCAGCGCAGCGTGCTGGCCGCCCAGACCGAGCTCGCCCAGCGGGCCGCCGAGCTGCGCCAGCAGCAGCTGGTCGCCGAGGTCGTCAAGCCGGCCGAGGCGGAGGCCGAGCGGGTCCGGATCCTGGCCGTCGCGGACGCCGAGAAGATGAAGATCCAGGCCGAGGCGGCGGCGTCGCACAACCGGGTCGCGCTCGACCGGATGCTGATCGACCAGATGCCCGAGATCGTCAAGCAGGCGGCCGGCGGGCTGGCCGGCGCGAACGTCACGGTGCTCAACGGCGCGGACGGCATCGGCGAGATCGCCACCGGCCTGGTCGGGCAGGGCCTGGCCATCTTCGAGTCGCTGCGGGCCGGGATCGGACAGCCCCAGCCGTCCGAGGCCACCCCGGCGGAACGGGAGCCGGGCCCGGGCGGCGCGGCGGCGCTGGGTCGCGGGTAACTGCGTCGGAGCCGCCCGGCCGTGCCGACCAGGCTGGTCGCCGACCTGCGGCCGTTGCGGGTCCGGCCATACGGCCGGCTGTGGGGGTCGACCGCCGTGACGTCGGTGGGCAGCGCCCTGACCGCGGTCGCCGTGCCGTTGCAGATTTACAGCATCACCCGGTCCTCGACCTACGTCGGGCTGGCCGGGCTGGCCGGCCTGCTCCCCCTGGTGATCTCCGGGCTCTGGGGCGGGGCGGTCGCGGACGTCGTCGACCGGCGCCGGATGCTGCTGGTCACCAACGGCGGTATGGCGCTCACGTCGACCGCGCTGTGCGTCCAGGCCGCCATGGGACTGCATTCGGTCGCCGTGCTGCTCGCTCTGGTGGCCGTCCAGCAGGGCCTGTTCGGCGCGAACACGGCTGTGCGGGGCGCGGTCGTCCCCCGGTTGGTCCCGCCCGAGCTTCTGGCCGCCGCCAATGCGCTGCAGTCATCCGTCCTCTACCTGGGCGGAATCGTCGGGCCCTTGCTGGCCGGGGTTCTCCTCCCGATCGCCGGATTCGGAACTCTTTACCTCATCGACGCGGTCACGCTGAGCGCGACGTTGTGGGCGGTGGCGAAACTGCCGGCGCTGCCCCCGCTGCACGAAGGGGTCGACCGGGCCGGCGTCCGGCAGATCGTCGCCGGGCTGGGCTACCTGCGCCGGAGCCGGATCCTGCTGGTCACCTACCTCGCGGATCTCATCGCCATGGTGCTCGGGAACCCCGCGGCGCTCCTCCCGCAGGTGGCCCAGGAGACGTTCGGTGGTCCACGGGGCGGCGGTCCCGCGATCGGCCTGCTTTACGCGGCGATACCCGTCGGCGCGCTGGGCGCGGTGGCCCTGTCCGGAACGTTCACCGGAATTCGTCGTCAGGGCGCTGCGGTCACCACGGCGGTGTGCGCCTGGGGCCTGGCCGTCGCCGCGTTCGGGTTGGCCCGCAGCCTGGCCCTGGCGGTCCTGTTCCTGGTCCTCGCCGGCGCCGCGCTCATCGTGCTGAGCGTGTTCCGCAAGACCGTCCTCCAGGAGGCGGTCACCGACGACGTGCGCGGTCGGATGCAGGGCCTCGACGTGATCGTCGCCGGCGGTGGGCCCCAACTCGGCTACGCCCTGCACGGTGCGGCCGGTGCCGCCCTCGGCACGACCTGGGCCATCACCGGCGGCGGCATCCTGACCGTGGCCGCCGTCCTCGCGACCGTGCTGGCCTTCCCGGCGTACTGGCGTTACCGCGCCGACCGCCCGACCAGCCTGGGCGCCGCGACGGTCGGGACGGCCACGTCGGCGGCGGGGCCCGTGACTCAGCCGGCGTCGACGACGTCGATGCCCAGCGCCCCGGCCAGTGAGTAGGCCAGCGCGCCCAGGTCGCGGGCGGTCACCGCGGCGCCGGCCAGGCTGGTCACCCCGTTCACGGCGACCAGCGTGCAGTTCACCAGCCGGGTGCCCTCCATAGTGGCGCCGGAGAACTGCACGCTGGTCAGGTCGCAGTTCTCGAACACGGCCCCGCGCAGGTCGGCGTTCTGGAAATCGGTCTGCCGCAGGTTGCAGCCCTCGAACCGGACGTTGTTCATCGACGTCGACCGGAAATTCGCGAGATCCACCTTGCCGTCGCGCACGGTCACGTCCCGCAGACGCCCATTTGACCAGATCAGGCCGGTCAGCCGGCTGGCGTTGATGTCCACCCGGATCATCGACGAGCCGGTGGCCCGCACATTGGACAGGTTCGACCGCTCGACGGCGACGTTGGTGAGCATCGACCGGGTCAGCCGGACGCCGCTGAAGTCGCAGGCCGCGATCCGGCAGCCGTCGAACTCGGCCCCGTCGGCCCGTTGGGAGGCGAACTGCGCGCCTTCGAAGCCGACGCCGGTGTAGACCCCGGCTGCCTCCAACGCCGCCGGAGCCGGCTCGAGCGACGCCCGCAGGGACACGGCGGCGGGTCGGCGACCCCGGCCGGTCCGCGGAACTGGGGTGTATGGCATGACCGCCAACGGTAGCCCCCGGCCGTCGCGCCGCCGCCGCGGGAGCGGCCCGAGCGGGATAGCGACCCGGGCCGGGCGGGCTTCAGAGCGGTGCCGTCGCCTGCGGCGTGGGGTCGTCGGAAGGGACGGGTCGGGTCTGCGCGCGGAACCCGGGTCGGAGGCGGGCCAGCAGCACCGCGCCGAGCACGCAGCCGATACCACCGGAGACCACCGACCCGAGATCGCCGAGACCGGCCGCTACCGCGCCGGCCTCCAGATCGCCGAGCCGCGGGCCGCCGGTGACGACGGCGGTCTGCAACCCGGTCAGGCGTCCCCGCAGCTCGTCGGGTACGCCGAGCTGGATGATGGAACTCCGGAAGACCGCCGACACCACGTCCGCCCAGCCGGCCACGGCCAACAGGACCAGGGCGACGCCGAGCGGAGGACCGCATCCGAATCCGGTAATCGCCAGTCCCCAGACCACGACCGCGATGATGACCGCCCGCCCCTGGCGTTCGACCCGGGTGACCCAGCCGCTGGCCAGTGCGCCACCCAGGGCTCCCACCCCCGGGGCCGCGTACAGGAGGCCGAGCGTGGCCGGCCCGCCACCGAAGACCGTGGCGGCCAGGGCCGGGAACAGCGCGCGGGGCAGCCCGAGCACGGTGGCGTTGAGATCGATCAGCAGCGCGCCCTGCAGAGACTGCCGGCCGCGCAGGAAGCGGAACCCGGCCGCGATCGAGCCCAGCCCGGGCGGCGGGCCACCGCCGACCGGAGCCGGTGCGGCGATCCCGAGGGTGGCGACAGCGGCCAGGGCAAAGGAGGCCGCGTCGATCCCGAAGACCCACCGGGTCCCAGCCCCGGCGACCAGCAGGCCGGCGATTGCGGGCCCGGCCACCAGGCCGAACTGGAACAGTGCCTGGAACACCGCGTTGACCGCCGGAACCTGCGAGGGGCGCACGAGGCTCGGGATCACGGCGCCCAGGCCCGAGTCCTCGAACGTGCTGAGGCCCCCGATGAGGGCCGGCCCCACGAACAGGGGCCATAGCGAGGGCCCCGACGCCTCGTTGAGCGCCAGACCGGCGGCGAGCACCGCCATCGTCGTCTGGAGCACGACGAGCAGGCGACGACGATCGACGACGTCGACCACCGCCCCGCCCACCAGCGAGCCCAGCAGCAACGGGCCGAGCACGCTCAGGGAAACCAGGCCGACCGCGAACGACGAGCCGGTCAGCCGGTACACCTCGTAGGGGACGGCCACCGCCGTCATCTGGGAACCCAGGACCGACCCGGCCTGCCCGGCGACCAGGGCCCGGACGTCCCGGGAAGCCCGCAGCGGGGTCAGGTCGACCAGCAGGCGACGGCCCGACCCAGCGGCCTGGGCGCGTGGTCGTCGGGACATCGGCTCAACGCTCCTCGGCTCGGCCACCAGCACCGGTGCGACGCCGGGTCGCCCGGCGTGATGGACATTGGCCAGGCTGCCGGTTCAAGCCGGCTTGAACGCAAGGGTCCGGCGCGCGATAGTTCGTCACATGCGCACCGAGGCCCACGGGGACGAGCCGGGCGGGACCGGAGCGGGCGCCGACGACGCGGACCTCGAGCCGATCGAGACCGTCGCCCGTCGGCTCGGGCTACCGGCCTCCGCGATCCGCTACTACGAGCAGCGGGGGCTGGTCGCGCCGGCGTCCCGGCGGTCCGGCCGGCGCTGGTACGGGCCGGACGAGATCCGTCGGTTGGCCGTCATCCGGTACTGGCAACGATGCGGGCTCATGAGTCTCGACGAGATCGGCGGCATCCTGGCCGGACCGGCCGCGACCCGGGGCTGGACCGGGATCGTCGAAGAACGGATCGCGGACCTGCGAACCCAGGCCGATCGGCTCACCGAGGCCCGCGAATATCTGGAGCACGTGCTCGCCCATCACCGGGACTCCGCGCCCGACGGGTGCCGCCACTTCGAGGCCCGGCTGTTCGAGGCGCAGTTGTTCGAGGCCCGGCCGGACGACGAACGGGCACCGCGACCGGTCAGGACGTCGGGTCGACCAGGCGTTCCGGGAAACCGCCCCGGCTGATCGGGCCCCAGCGCTCGACCGTGAGCCGCAGCAGCACCTTGCCCTGCCGGACCATCGCCTCGCGGTACTCGGCCCAGTCGGGGTGTTCACCGCTGATCGAGCGGTAGTAGCTGACCAGGTCATCGATCGCGGCCGGCTGATCCACCGCGGTGACCGCGCCGTCGACCTGCACCCAGTCGCCGTTGAACGAGTCCGACAGCACGCAGACGGCCGCCCGGGGGTTCCGCCGGGCGTTGCGGGCCTTGGCTCGCTCCGGATACGTCGGGACCAGGATGTCCCCGGCCCCGTCGACCCCCATCGTGACCGGGGACATCTGCGGCCCGCCGCCCCGCCGGGTGGTCAGCAGGATGCCGTGGTGGCGCGGCCGACAAAGTCCAGCAGCGCCTGCCGGTCGATGGTGAGGTCGCGGGCGACGGTCGGGCTCATGCCGCCATGCTAAGGCGGGTCCGGGCCGCCCGGTCAATCATGGCCCGCGGCCCGGCGATCACTCCCAGGCCGACGGCCGGGCCGGCTGGCGGGGCGCGCGGAACAGCAGCTCCTGGGTCAGGCTGGCCACCAGAACGCCGTCCGCGTCGAAGATCGACCCGGTGTACCAACCCCGGCCGCCCGCGACCGAGCCCGGCCGCAGGTCCATCAGCATCCACTGCTCCGGCCGGGCCGCCCGGTGGAACCAGACCGCGTGATCGATGGTCGAACCCGGCGCGGCGCCGGGCGTCCGCAGCGAGCCGAGTCCGGTCGACAGGTCCGACAGGTAGGTGAGCACGCAGGCCCGCAGCATCGGATCGTCGGGCAGGTGTTCGGTGGCCCGCATCCACAACCGGGTCGGCGAGGTCACGGTCTCGTCCGGTTGGGTGGGCCGCCGGCCCTCCACCCCGAACAGGCGGGGCAGGCGCAACGGGGGCAGCTGCTCGGGGGGCGGGCCGGTCGGCGCGACCTCGACCTGGCGGTCGAGGCCCTCCTCGGACCGGTGGAACGAGGCGGCCATGTTCAGGATCACCTCGCCGTCCTGCACCGCCACCACCCGCCGGGCCGAGAACGACCGGCCGTCGCGGTCCCGGTCGACCCGGAAAACCGTCGGCCGGGCGGCGTCCCCGCTGCGCAGGAAGTAGCCGTGCAGCGAGTGCGGGGCCCGGCCGTCCGGGACCGTCAGACCGGCCGCGAGCAGGGCCTGCGCGGCGACCTGACCGCCGTAGAGGATGTGCACGTCCTGGAACACGACCTGGGACCGGTAGAGATCTCGGTCGATCTTCTCGAGGGTCAGCAGGTCGAGCAGACGCGGACTCGTGGCGACGGGCGAACCGTTGGGCACCGCGGTCCGATCTTGTCGAGTGGGTTCGGGCACGGTCCATGGTAGGTGGGCCGCCGGCCGGACCGCTCTCAGTCCGCGGCCCACCTCGCATTGGTCGGGTCAGCGCGCACTGGCGAGCCCGTCGACGATGACGTCTGTCCACGGAGCATCCGACCGAGCCGGGCGACCCGCGGACTGGGCCCGTCAGCGCGCCTCCGGCCCCCCGCTGACTATGACGATCGCGGGGCCGGGACGCCGGCTCCCCGGAGATCGGACGTTGGCATCGTCAGCGGGCTGGGCCTGTTCAGTTGCGCTGACGGTCGCTCAGAACTGCGCCTTGACCGGGTGCGCGTCTGGCGTCCGTTGGCCCAGCCATTTCTGGTCACTAGTCCGAGCTGGCCGGGGCGGCGCACGTCCCGCGGTCCGTTGACCCGGCCACCGTCGGTTACTGGTCAGGGCTGGCCGGGTCGGCGCGCGTCAGGTGGCCCGTAGACGATGACAAGAGCGCCGACGACGACCGGGACGCAGGCGTGGGAGACCAACCGGTGGTGCCAGCGGACGCCCGGCAGCCCGCTGACCCAGCCGCCGCAGGTTACTCGTCCGAGCGGAACGGGTGAGCGCACGCCGAGCGGCCCGTCAACGATGACCTCTGTCCACGGAGCATCCGCCCCGGCCGGGCGACCGTGGGCTGGGCCCGTCAGCGTGCCTCCGGGGGCGCACCGACGATGACAGTCGCGCCGGGCCGCTTCCGTCAGCGGCCCCAGAAGGTCAGCGGCCCTGGAAGACCGGGCGGCGCTTCTCGGCCCGGGCCTGCCGGGCTTCCTTCAGGTCGGCACTGGTCCAGCAGGCGTCGAACGCCGCCGTCACCTCCGGGGCGGCCGCCGCGGCCGGCCCGACCTGATCCAGGGCCTTCTTGGAGTAGGCCAGGCTCAGCGGGGCGAGTGTCGCGATCTCCTGCGCCCAGGCCAGCGCGTCGGTGACGCTGCCCAACCGGTCGGCCAGACCGCAGCCGTAAGCCCGTTCGGCGGTCAGGCTGTCGCCCCCCCAGCAGCAGGGCCCGCGCCGGTCCGCCCCCGGCCAGGGTGGCCAGGCGCTGGACCGTCCAGGGGTCGACGGCCAGGCCGGTCCGGGCGGTGGGGATCGCGAACTGGGCCGTCGGGGCGGCAACCCGCAGGTCGCAGGCGATGGCCAACTGGGTGCCGGCCCCCATGGCCGGCCCGTTGACCGCGGCGACGACCGGAACCGGCGCGTCGGCCAGAGCGCTGATCATCCCGTACAGCGCCGCTCGGAACGGCTCGCCGTACACCGCGGTGAGGTCGGCCCCGGAGCAGAAGCTGCTGCCCGCGCCGGTCACCAGCAGGCTGCGGGCGCCGGCCGCGAGGGCTTCGACCACCGCGGCCCCCACGGCGTCGCAATGCTCGATGTCCAGCGCGTTGCGGCGTTCGTGGCGGTCGATCGTGATCCGTCCGACCGCGCCGACCCGATCCAGTCCGACCGTCACCGTTCTGCCCTCCGCGGGAAAGTGCGGGTCCCGGACGAATGATGCCAGCCGGACGGCCCCGGCACCCCGACCGCTCAGCGGGAGTGGCGACCGCCACCCGAACCGGGGGACCGCACACATTCGGTAAGGGACTCGATACGGCACGGATACGAGGTGAACGCCCCGTAAACACGCGATGGACCGCCGCGGACGGTTGCGCGGTTTGTCATCCATACGGCTCGACACCGCTGGTTGGCCCCGGTTACACCCGTGCTGTGAGTAATGGTGTGTTGGTTCTGGTGGTTGTGACCGCGCTTGCCTTCGACTTCACTAATGGATTTCACGACACCGCGAACGCGATGGCGACATCGATCGCGACCGGTGCCCTACGACCGAAAGTTGCCGTCGCATTGTCCGGGGTGTTGAACCTGGTTGGCGCGTTCCTGTCGCTGAGCGTGGCCGCCACCATCGCCAGCGGTCTGGTGAACACCCATCTGGTCACGTTGACCGTGGTCTTCGCCGGTCTGGTCGGCGGGATCACGTGGAATCTGGCCACCTGGTACCTGGGAATTCCCTCGAGTTCGTCCCACGCGTTGATCGGTGGGGTGGTCGGCTCGACCCTGGCCGCCGCCGGCAGCCACGGCGTGAAATGGCATGGGCTTTTCTCCAAGGTGATCATCCCGGCCGGGCTGTCGCCCATCATTGCCGGGCTGATCGCCACGACCGGGACCTATCTGATCTACCGCATCTCGCGCAATGTGCCGGACAAAGCCCGGAGCCACGGATTCCGGATCGGGCAGATCGGTTCCGCGTCCATGGTGTCACTGGCCCACGGCACCAACGACGCGCAGAAGACCATGGGCATCATCACCCTGGCGCTGATTGCCAACGGCTCGGTGCCGGCCGGCTCCAAGGCGCCGTTCTGGGTGATCCTGACCTGCGCGATGGCCATCAGTCTGGGAACGTATCTGGGCGGCTGGCGGGTGATCCGGACCCTCGGCAAGGGCCTGGTCGAAATCGAGGCCCCGCAGGGAATGGCGGCCGAGTCCGCTTCGGCGGCCACAATCCTGCTCTCCAGTCACTTCGGTTACTCGCTGTCGACGACGCACGTGGCGACCGGTTCCATCCTGGGCACCGGGTTGGGTAAGCGCGGCGCCGAGGTCCGCTGGAATGTCGCGGCCCGGATGGCCACGGCCTGGCTGTTCACCCTGCCGTCGGCCGGCCTGGTCGGCGCGGGTTGCTACGGGGTCGCGGCGGGGATCGGCGGCACGGCCGGCGTCGTCGTGGTGTTTGTGATCCTGGTGGCCATGGCCACCGCGCTCTACCTGCGGTCCCGTAAGTCGCCGGTCAGCCAGGACAACGTCAACGACGAATGGACGGGCTCGGCCGGAACCCCGTCCCAGGACGAAGTTCCCGTCGCGGCCTGATCCGCGTCCCACCGGACACCTCAAGAAGGAGCGCGGTCGTGAATTCCTGGATCGATCTGTACGCCCTATGGAAGATTGTTGTCATCGGGCTCATCTGTGGTGCCGGGCTGCCGGCCCTGTTCGCGGTCGGACTGCGCGCGCTGAGCCTGCCCGGCGGCCGGTCACCGCAGCCGGCCGGAGTCGACAGCGACCAGGTGTTCGGGGGCAACCCGGTCGGCATCGCCGCCGCCGGCCTCTGCTTCGCGATCGTCCTCGCCGCGGTCGGCTGGGGCATTTACTTCATCGTGGCCGGAACGTGACGGTCCGGACCGCCCATGCCGGGAATACTGGTGGGACGGCGTCGCCCGTCGCCGCCGTCGTGGAAGGGCACTGAAGCCATGGCACTGCCTCCCGTGTTGACCTCGATCGTCCAGTGGTTGCGGGCCGGCTATCCCGAAGGGGTACCGGAGCACGACTACCTGCCGTTGCTCGCCCTGCTGCACCGCAGGCTCACCGACCCGGAGGTCGCCGAGGTGACCGATCTGCTGGCCGCCAGCGGCGACCCCGTGTCGGCCCGGGCCCTGCGGGCCGCGATCTCGGCCGTCACCCACGAGACTCCGCTGGACGCCGACCTCGCCCGGGTCAGTGCCCGGCTCGCGGCCGGCGGTTGGCCCCTGGCCGAACCCCGGGCCGTAACGAGCGCCGACGTTCCGACCGGTTGAGGCGCTGATCGGTTGACGCACTGATCGGCCCGGCGGCGGTCGTCCCGAGCGTGGGGCGACCGCCGCCTGGTATCAGCAAAAGAATGCTGGTCGCGACGAGTGGTCCACGCCGGCGCCGGTGGACTCGAAACGGTCGCCGGCGGGACACGGGCGGTACGGCCAGGTTAAATTCCGACGTCAGCGGCCTGTCGGCGGCACTGGGCGCCTTATTGTCACGTCCCGGAGCTTCTGGTGGCGGGCTCCGAACGGGGGACGCCGTCGTCTCGTGCTGACGTCACGGCGGCGAGGGCGGGGCCCAACATGCAACCGGTGCTGTTCACGGTCAGTTCCGCGGCGCCGGCCACGGTCATACCGCAGAACGAGGTGTGGGACGACTTCTTCAGCCACATCTATTCCGGCCTGCCGGACGCGCGCCGGCTGTTCGTGGACGCGAGCCGGGTGGAGCGCCGTCATTTCACCTGGGATCCCCGCCTGGCCTACCGGAACGGCTTCCCGGCCCTGGGGGACCGGATGGACGCCTGGGAACGGGAGGCCCTCGACCTGGGTCGACGCACCATTCCGGCCGCGCTCGGCGAGGTTGACCCGGCCCGCGTCGGGACCGTCATCATGGCCAGCACGACCGGGTACACCTGTCCCGGACCCGAGACCCAGCTGGCCCAGGAACTCAGCCTGCGCCCGGACGTGCGGCGGATCTTCATCGGGCACATGGGGTGCTTCGCCGCGTTGGTCGCGCTCCGCGCGGCTCTCGACGCCCTGGCCGCCCGCCCCGACGAACTCGTCCTGCTCACCTGCACCGAGCTGACGTCGCTGCACCACCGACCGGACGCGACCATCGAGCAGGCGGTCGTGCACGGGCTGTTCGGTGACGCCAGCGCCACCGTCCTGGTCGGCACGGCCGCGACCCTCGACAGCCCGGCCACTCCGGCCGGGGCGACGTCAGCGGCGACGCCGCTCGGGGCCACCGTGGTGGCCACCCGGAGCGAGATCACTCCCGGCACCACTGACCACATGGCCATCCGGTTCCGCGGCGCGGGCCTGCACCTGAGCCTGTCGCCGAAGATCCCGGCCCTGCTGGCCGGGACGACCCCGCCCTTCGTCGAGAAGCTGCTGGCCGACGCCGGTCTGACGGTTGCCGACGTCCCGCACTGGGCCGTCCACCCCGGCGGCCCCCGCATCGTCGACCAGGTCGGCGCCGCGCTCGGCCTGTCCGACGACCAGCTGCGCCCGGCCCGGGAGATCCTGCGCGACTACGGCAACTGCTCGTCAGCCACCGTGCTGCTCGTCCTCGAACGGCTCGTCACCCGGTCCCGGCCCCGGCCCGGCGAACACGCGGTGATGATCGCGTTCGGCCCGGGGCTGACCACCGAAGCCGCCCTGCTGCGGTTCTGACCGACCTTCCGGGTCGGGGGACGCCCGGCCTTGACAGTCGCCGGGCCGTTCCGGCGCCATGACCGTGGCGTTGCTCCACCGCCCAACCTCCTTCGGCCCTCCCCAGCCGGGCCGCACGGTTTCGCTGACCGACGCGGGTTTCGGCGAGTTCCACCTCAACGAAACGACCGTGGCGGACCGGCCCGGCGCCCAGCTCGACTGCGCGCGCCGCGATACCGGCCGGGTGTGGGCGGTTCGCGAATACCTGGTTGTCTCGGGCGACGCGAGCTACTGCCTCGGGCTGGGATCGGCCCTCCCGGGCGATGACCGTCATCATCTTGATGCCGTTTGTCAGTTCTGGTGAACCCGCGTGCGGCATCGCCGTTCATCCCGATCCATTTCCAGATCCGGTCACCGTTGTCGCCCCACTGGGTGCCCACCGCGTCGGGGAGGACGACGTGCGGGGTTTACCCGCCCGGTCGCCTCAGCGGCCTTCAGGTAGGTGACGTCGATCGAGTGCTTGCCGTCGTTGTTGACCCCGAAGTCGATGTCCTCGGTGGTAGAGGTGGGCGTGTACGTACCGTTCACTTCCCCCCGGGCGAAATTCCAGTCGACCGGCAGCGGAACGCGGAAGGTCGTCAGCCCGGCCTTCGGGGCGACACCGAGGAACAGCTGCGACACTCCGGCGTTGGCCAGGCGCAGGGCAGTCACTCCCCCGCCGAACCGATCCCGCCGGTCGCGGCGGCACCGACCACCGCCGCCCCTGCGACCAGGCTCCGGCGGGTGAGACCGGCAGCGGTTTCCGCTTTGGTGGCAGGCTTCTTGGACATGGCGACTCCAGAGTCATCCCGGGGAATGGGACGCGGCGGCCGGACCGGACCGATGCAATGACGATTCCGGGCCACGGCCGGGTGCGCTTCAATTGACGCGAACCGACCCGGCCCGGGTCGGTGAGGTCGAATGGTTCGATGGCACCGAAGAGGCGACCGTAAAACCCTGGTCGGGAATTACCCGATGGTTCTATTTCGCCTCTCCTACGCAACTCCGGGGCATTTCTCAATATCGTGATCTCCAACAGGGTGTCAACCGGCCAGGCACCCTCGGGCACCTCACCCGGCGCATCTGCCCAAAGCACCGGGCGTTCCGCTGAGAACCGGCCCTACCCTGCCCCCCGCTGTCCGACCCGGATGCATTCCCACCGGGAATGCCCGGCGGCGGTGGCCGGCCACAGCCGGCCGCGGCGGTGGCGGATCCGACGTCCCGGTCCGACCCTTTCCGCACCGTCGCTATCGTTGGGTCCGGGCAACAGCAGCCGGAGGGGACCGGTCGCCGAGACCGCGGGTCCGGCGGCCGTTCCCGGGGACGGGGAGTCGTGCACGAAGGTCCGGAGCAGGCCGGCGGGGGTCGCGCGGCCACGGCCCGGCCGATGATGCCGCTCGCCCCCGGCGATCCGACCTGGCTCGGCTCCTACGAGCTACTCGGCCGGCTGGGCAGCGGCGGCATGGGCACCGTGTACCTCGGACGAGGAGGCGGCGGCCGCCGGGTCGCCGTCAAGGCCATCCGGCCCGAGTACGCGCAGCTGCCCGAGTTCCGATCGCAGTTCCGGCGGGAGGCCACCCTGGCCCGGCGGGTGGCGCGGTTCTGCACCGCCGAGGTCATCGAGGTCGGCGACGGCGACCCGCCCTACCTGGTCACCGAGTACATCGCCGGGCCGACGCTGAGCCAGGCGGTCACCGACGGCGGTCCCTTACCGCCCGGGGACCTCGAGCGGGTGGCGGTCAGCGTCGCGGCCGCGTTGGCCGCCATCCACCGCGCCGGGCTGATCCACCGCGACCTCAAGCCGTCCAATGTGCTGCTGTCGGACCTCGGACCGCGGGTCATCGACTTCGGTATCGCCCGCGCGGCCGAGGTCACGACGACCATCAACCTGAGTTTGCGCAGCCCGGGTACGCCGGCCTTCATGTCCCCCGAGCAGGCCGACGGCACGCTGGTCACCGAGGCGGCCGACATCTTCGCCTGGGGCGGCCTGGTTGCCTTCGCCGGCACCGGCCGGCTGCCGTTCGGGGACGGCACCTCGCACGCGTTGCTCTACCGGGTCGTCCACCACGAGCCGTCCCTGCAGGGCCTCGACGGCCCCCTCCTGCCGCTGGTCCGGCAGGCCATGAGCAAGGATCCGGCCGACCGGCCGACCGCGGACGAACTGCTCATCATGTTGGTGAGCCTGGGTACCGAGTCGCACGACCCCGAGGTCACCCAGGTCAGCCAGTCGGCCGCCCGGCCCGGCGTGCTCGACCCGCTGCCGACCCCACCGGCCCCGACTCCCCCACCGGCCCCGACCCCGGTACCAGGTCGCACGCCGGGGCCGTCCCCGGTGACTCCGCCGCCCGGATCGCGGCCGGCCCCCACTCCACCGCCGTCCCGGGTCCGGCGGGAGTTGTCGCCCGCCCCACGGCTGAACGCCGCACCGGCGGCCGGGGCCGGGCCCGACCTGATCACCATGCTCCCGCCCGGTGGTTCGACGGCGGACCGCCCGGCGGCCGGCTCGGTGCCGCCTCCGGCCGAGCCGCCGGCGGCACCGACCGACGGTCCGACCCGACCCCGACGGCGCCCACCGGGCGGACGGCGGGGCGGGATCCTGATCGCCGGTGGGGTGATCGCGGCGGTCCTGATCGGCGTCACCGTGCCGCTGGTCGCGCTCCGGGGTGGCGGGACCCCGACCGACGGGGCGACCGCCGCCCGGGTCGCCGCGCAGGTCGACGCGGCCGCGGGGTCACTCGGGGCCAACGACCCCGGCCTCGCCGCCCGCCTCAACCTGGCCGCCTACCGGATCGCGCCGGGCCCGGCCACCGCCCCGGGTCTGCTCACGTCGTTCGCGGCCCCGTTCAGCCGGGCGGTGGTCGGGCACTCGTCGTCGGTCCTGGCCGTGGCGGGCACCGTGGACGGGCGGCTCGGGGCGAGCGGCAGCTCCGACGGCACGGTCCGGCTCTGGAACGTGGCGGCCGCCGCCGGCCCGACCCCGTTGGCCACGCTGACCGGGGCCCGGGGCGGATGGTTCGCCGGTCTCGCCTTCAGCCCCGACGGCCGGCTGCTGGCCAGCGGGAACACCGACGGCACGATCCGGATCTGGGACGTCGCCACGCCCACCCACCCGACCCTGGCCAAGGAGTTCAGTGCCCACCGGGGGGGCGTCCGGCGGCTCGTGTTCAGTCCCGACGGCCGGCTGCTGGCGTCGGGCGGCGCGGACGACGTCACCAAGCTGTGGGACATCGCCGATCCGACCCACCCGGCACTGGTCGCCACCCTGATCGGCCACACCGACGAGGTCATGGATGTCGCGTTCAGCCCGGACGGCCGGACCCTGGCCGCCACGAGCAAGGACTCGACCGTCGAACTGTGGAACGTCAGCGACCCGCGCCGAGCGGTGCTGGTGTCGGTCCTGACCGGCCACACCGACTTTGTCTGGTCGGTGGCGTTCCGACCGGACGGCCGGGTCCTCGCCACCGCCGGCTACGACGGCACCGTCCGGTTCTGGGACGTCACGGCTCCGGCCCGGGCCCGACAGATCGGCATCATCGCCGCCGACCGGCACAACGTCTACGGCGTCGCGTTCACCGCCGACGGCCGGACCGTCTACACCGCCGGCGACGACACCTCGATCCACGGCTGGGACGTCACCGACCCCACCCGACCCCGGCGGACCACGACCCTGGCGATACCGGACCAGATCGTCCCGGCGATCAACCACCTCAACTGGACCCAGGACCTCAGCCTGGCCGGCGCCCCGGGCCGGCTGCTGAGCGGCTACGACGACGGTTCGCTGCGGGTCTGGGACCTCGATCCGGTCCGATTGGCCGGCGAGGCGTGCCGGGCGCCCGACCGTCGCATCACCCGCACCGAATGGGACCGCTACGTCCCGACGTTGCCCTACCGCGCCGTCTGCTGAGCGGCGGTCAGCACGCTCCGCGCCAGGCGTCGAGGGCGCGCCGTTTCCGGATGGAGGAGAACCCTGGATACGAGCACGCCCTGCCGTCCGGCCAGCTGTCGGTGTACTCGGTATGCAGGACGGCCTTGCCGGCCGTCAGGAACGGCTGATCGGCGGCGCACTCGTCGTACTCCAGGCATTCCTCGACCACCGCGAAATCGAACGAGCCGACCAGCGCGCCGACCTGGTCGGTGTCGTTCTTCAGCGCGACGCCCATCCCCCGGGCATGGACGGCGCCCGCCACCCACCGGTTGAACCGGAGCTGATCGGCCGCGGTCAGCGGGAAGCCGGTGGAGTTCTGGTAGCCGTCGACGTTGTCCGGCTCGACCGCGTCGAAACCCTTGGCCCGGCAGTCGTCGAAGCGGCGACCGAGCGGCCCGGACAGTTGATCGATCTGACGGATGTCGAACCAGGACTCGTCCGGCCAGCCGTCGAGGGTCTTGCCGATCACGGCCCTGGGGAAGGCGCCGGCATCCGGCCGCGACTTCTCCCAGGAGCCCACCGACACGTAGCAGATGGCGTGGCGACCCAGCTGGTGGAGCCGGGCCACCGTGGTGGCCGAGTTCTCCTGCCCGTCGATGTCGTAGACGGGCGCGGCCACCGACAGGTCGACCGACCCCGACAACTGCCACTGCCAGTCCTCGCCGGGCGTCGGTCGCCACGGCGTCCCGGGGTCGGTCGACGGCTGCGCAGTGGCCGACCGGCTCGGCGTCGAACCGGACGCCGGCGCCGGGCCGGAGGTGACCGGACCGGAGGTGACCGGGCCGGAGGTGCCGCACGCCGTGACGACCACGGCCAGCACGGCCAGGGCGGCGGCCGGGAGGAGGCCGGCCACCCGGCCCCGTGAGCGCTCAATCACGCGGCCACGGTAGGTCAGACCGGCCGCCCCCCGCCGGTTTCACCCACCCACCCACGGGTCAGGACGACCTGCCGCATGGTCCAGGTGATCGTGGCCGCGCCCGACGCACCGGCGCTCAGCCGCTCCAGGTCGGCGGCCACCCCGTCCAAGGCTTCCTGCTCGTCGACGAGCAGCGGATCCGACCGCCATACCGAGAGATTCAGCGCGAACATCGCCGCGGCCCGGGGCGCCGGGACCGGCAGGCGGGCGGTCGCGTTGGAGACCACCTCACCCGGCGCAGACCCCTGGGCGAGCAGCTGATCGAGGACCGGTCCCGCGTACAGCGCGGTGGCCCGCCCGGCCAGCAGACGTTCGGCGTGGTCGAGATAGGCGCGCAGCGGTGGGGAGTCGGTCTCGATCGCCTCGGTCTCCTCGATCAGCAGCCGCCCACCGGGGGCCAGCTGCCCGCACCAGGCGGCGATGGTGCCGGGTAGATCGGTCAGGTGGGCCAGCAGGAACCGGGCGTAGGCCAGATCGGGCTGACCGGCCAGCGCCGGGAACGGGACCCGGCGCAGGTCGTGCTCCGCGAACTCGACCGCTGGGCCGGGGCCGGTCGGTTGGACGCCGGCCGGCTCGGATTCCCGGGCGACCTCGAGGAAGGCCGGCGAGGCGTCCAGACCGACCACCCGGCCCGGTCGCGCCGCCTCGGCCAGCATGGCGGTGGAGTACCCGGGTCCACAGCCCAGGTCCACGGCCAGCCGGAGGCCGGCCGGTGCGTGGCGGGCGACGAACGACCGGGACAGCGGATCGAAGACGGCGGCCAGCAGCGCGAGGCGTCGGACGGCCGTCCGACCGTCGGAGAAGGCGTACGCGCCGACCATGGTCAGCCGGGGTTCGACCGTGACCGGACAGCGCAGGCTGCTCGCGATGTAGCACTGCTCGTGGGCCAGCCGCACCAGCCGGCGGACCCGGTGCTCGGTCGCGGGGGCCGCGTCACCGGGCCCGGTGACGACGGTGATCCGGGGCCGTAGCGTGATCGCGGCGAACCGGCCGCCGCCCCTCCCGTCCTCCACCATCACCGCCTCGGCGTCGTCGGTGTAGGCCCGGACGTCCAACCGGCCCCGCGCGGCCAGGGCCAGAAACGACAGCAGCTGGCAGGACGCGGCCGACAGGACCAGCAGTTGCTCGGGATTCAGACGGGTCCGGTCACCACCGAAGGCCGGGTCACCGGACAGCCCGACGGTGGCCGGGGCGGGCGGGCAGCGACCGTCGTGATCACGGCGGTAGTGGTCGTAGCCCGATCCGGTCGAGCCCGACCACGCACAGGTCGCCGCGTACCGGTAGGTGCGCCGGGACTCGGGCGACGGCGGCGTACCGGGCAGCGGGGTAGGCGGCGGCGGGGTGTCGGACATGGGTGCCTTCCTGGCTCATCAAAGCCGGGAGGAGCGCGACCACACGTCCCACGATCATCGCCGAAGCCGCCTCATCCCAGCGGCTTCCGGACCTGCTACCTGGTGGAACGCCGCCTCGTGGGGCGCCAGGACAAGGTCCGCGAGGTGGTCACGGCCCGAAACGATAGCAGGGCGCGAGCGGGCGTTCCGCCGGCCGGAGCGCCCGCGGCGCCAGCGCCGCTATCGGTAGGTTTGGGCAATGATGGGCCGCGGCGCGAACCCGCCATCCGGATCGCCGCCACCGTCCCGGGCCGAGGGAGCCGAAGACGATCACGGCACCCGACCGGTCGCGGACAACTCCCTGGGCCGCCTGTTCGCCCTGTCCGACGGCGTCTTCGCCATCGCGATGACCCTGCTGGCCCTCGACCTGCGGGTTCCGGACCTCAACCACCCCAGTGACGCCGCGCTGCGGCACGCCCTGGCCCAGAACTCGGCGAACTACTGGGCCTACATCGCCGCGTTCTTCGCGGTCGCGAACTACTGGTCACGCCACCGGCGGCTCCTGCGGTCGGTCGTGACCGACCATCCCCGGCTGTACCGCGACACGATGTTCCTGCTGATCCTGGTGGCGGCGCTACCCTTCCCGGCCGGCCGGCTCGGCCGGTACGGCGGCCGGGTCCCGTTCGCGTTGGCTCTGTACGGGATCGTGAACGCCCTGGCCGTCGTGATGCTGCTGCAGCTGCGGCACGACGTGCGCCGGCTGGGCCTGGCCGGCCGGGCCGCCGACCCGGCCGGCGACCGCGTCGCCGGCCGGCAGCTCTCCCTGAGTCTCGCGGTATATCTGTTGTGCATCCCGGCCGGCTATGTGCTGCACGGGCAGGGACCCTGGGTCCTGCTCCTGCTGGGCCTGATCCTGCTCCGCCGGGTCTCGAAGCAGTGGGGACACCGGGCCGGGTCGTGGCGGGCAGCCTCGTGGCGCCGGGTGACCGCGAGACGGCCCGGCGGCGCGGATCGCCCGACCGATGAGGCCGGTTCCGGTTAGCCCGCGCTCGGGGCGCCCGCCCCCAGGGCCGCGCAGACCGCGGCGAGATAGCGGTCGAGTTCCCGGCCCGAGGCGTCGTAGGTCGTATTCACCTCGGTCAGCACCACCGCGGCCAGGGTCGGCGTGGCCAGCAGCTCGGTGAACACGACCTGGGCGGTGGCCAGCGGTACGCCCACCCCGTAGTGGGGGAAATCGGCCAGCGGCAGGTCGGCCGAATCGACCGCGTCGACGTCGAAGTGGACCACCACCGCGTCCGCGGTCGCCTCGACCCGGTCGCGCGCGGCCCGGGCCACGGCCACCGGGCGGTGGGCGAGCCGGGGGCCCGGCTCGTGGAACAGCTCGGGGTGGCGGGCCAGCACCGTGGCGTCGAACGAGTCAGGGTCGTCCGGGTTGTAGCCGAGCATCGCGATCCGCTCGTCACCGATCACCGGACCGCCGTTCACGGCATCGTCGGCCGCCGTCGGGCCCGGCCCGCCGGACCGGAGGTCGGCGAGCGCGGCGGTGACCGGTGAGTCGGCCTCGCCGATCAGGTGGGCGATGACCATGGCGTCCAGGATGCCGCTGGACGTCGTGGCCGGGGTGGCCAGATCCGCGTCGCCGTCCAGGTACAGCAGTCCCGGGGCGGCACTCGTCGCGGCCACGGCGGCCGTCACCCCGAGCGTGACGGTGCAGTCGCCCCCCACGACCAGCGGGACGAGCCCCTGACCGCGGGCCCGGGCCACCGCGGCCGCGATGTCCCGCAGCACGCCGACGACGCCCTCGGCCCCGCGGGCGGTCGGATGGTCGTGGTCGGGGGCGAACTCGCGGGTCGGCCGGTCGCCGGTATCGACGAGGTCCACCCCGGCGGCCCGCAGGCGTTCGACCAGGCCCCGGGCGCGGAGGGCGGCCGGGGTCCGCTCGAGTCCGGCATGATGGGCGCCCGCGCTGGACGGGGCTCCGATCAGGGCGAACGTCACGGTCCCGGCCATGCCCGACGGCGTACCCGACCGGACCCGACATATGCCCTCATCCGGCCGGGCCGGCCGGAGTGACCGCCCGGCGACCCGCGGCCGCCGTATTCTCGACGAGACATCCGTCCCTACCGAGGACCAGGTCGCCGAACATGTTTCAAATCATCTGGATCATCATCGCGGGACTCATTATCGGCGCGCTCGCCCGGCTGGTTCTGCGGGGTCGGCAGGACATTCCGATCTGGCTGACGATCGTCTTCGGTATCCTCGGCGCGGTCATCGGTAACGTGATCGCGAGCGCCATCGGGGTGGCCCACACCGGCGGGATCGACTGGATCCGCCACATTCTCCAGGTCGGCGTGGCGGCCGGTCTCATCGTGCTGTTGAGCCCCCTGTGGGCCGCCCGGTCGTCGCGCCGCCGGACCTCCGGACGGCGCTGACCCCCCGACGGCGCTGGACTTCGCGTCTGCGACCCGGACCGTGCTGCAGGTCATGGCGATGGTCATGGCCGTCGCGGGCGGTCGTCGCCCTGATCGGGCTGCAGCCGGGGCGCCAGGAACTCACCGACGAAGCCGTCCCGCCCAGTCAGCGCCCGGTGTAAGGGCCGGTCGAGACGGCGTGGTAGCCCTTGGCCCCGACCGCGCGGGCCAGCGGGCTGCGCGGATCGGCGCCCGCGGCCAGCTGGTCGACGAACGCGGCGCGGACCTCGGCCCGGTCGTCCGCCTCCGGAAAGAAACGGGCGGTCCGCAGCACGATCACCGGTAGTCCGTGGTCACGGTGGATCAACGCGCAGAGGTCCTCGGCCGCGGTCTTGGTCGCGCCGTAGATGTTGCGCGGGACCGGCACCACGTCCTCGGTGATCCAGGCGGCCGGCTCCCCCGGCCCGGGCGCCAGCGCCCGACCGAACGTACTGGTCGTACTGGTGAAGACGCACCGTTGGACGCCGGCCGCGACCGCCTCTTCGAGCACGATCAGGGTGCCGGCGACGTTGGTGTCGACGAACGCCGACCGGGGATGCGATCCGACGTGGGGCTTGTGCAGGGTCGCGGTGTGCAGGACGGCGGTCACCCCGGCCAGCCGGCCGCGGACGAAATCCCGGTCGGTGATCGATCCGACCGCGTCGGTGAACGGTCCGGCCACGAGGTCGAGGCCGATGACCTCCCGCCCGGCGGCCCGCAGCACCCGGACCAGCGCCTCCCCCAGATGCCCGGCGCTTCCGGTGACCAGGATCCGTTCGCTCGGCATGCGACGACCCTAAGGCCCGTCGCCAGCGGACGCCCCGTCCCACGGAACCCGCGGCGGCGGCCGACCGCGTTCTGCCCAGGCGCGCCCACCAGGCGACCAATGACCCATGACCGACGGGTCGCGGTATGCGATGATGATGTTCGCTCCGAGTCCGGGGGCGGCCCGTTCCCCCGTTACGGGCCGCCCCCGACCCGGAGTTTCCGCTGGCGGGTTCTGGTCACCCGCCGGCCGGGTGGGCGAGCGCGATGGCGGTGACGATCAGACCCCGCTCCACCACCCAGCGACCGGTGAACCCGTCGAGCTGGACGTCGGCCACCACCGGTCCGGGCACCATCAGCCGGGCCCGGAAGGTGGTGGTGCCCGGGTCGATGGTGACGGAGGCGTCCTCGAAGCCCAACCAGCGACCGGTCAGCGGGAACCACGTCTTGTAGACGGCTTCCTTCGCGCAGAACACCAGCCGGTCCCAGCACACGGTCGGGTCGGCGGCCCGGGCGGCGGCCAGCCACCGCTGTTCCTCCGGCCGGGCGATCGAGTCCAGCACCCCGCCCGGCAGGGGGGCGTGGGGCTCGGCGTCGATCCCGATCGAGGCCAGGTCCGTCGCGTGGGTCAGCGCGGCGGCCCGGTAGCCGTCGCAGTGGGTCAGGCTGCCGATGATGCCGGCCGGCCACTCCGGTGCCCCCCGGTCGCCCCGCAGGATCGGCGCGGGCGGGTGCCCCAACGCGGCGAGTGCCCGGCGGGCGCAGTAACGGGCCGTCGTGAACTCGCGGCGCCGTTTGTCGACCGCCCGGGTGATGAGGGCCGCCTCGGCGGGAAACAAGGTGGCTGCCGGCGGGTCGCCGAACTCCTCGGCCACGGCCACGGCGGTCGGCATGATGCGTTCAAGCACCGCCCTATTCTTTCCGAACCGTGGGGTGCGGCGGGCCGGTCGGACCGAAGACTCGTCCGGGCCCGGCGGCCCCATCCGTCAGGACGGTTCGGGACGGGCGGCGGCGACGGCCGGTTCGACCTCGGCCGAGCCCATGAGGCGCAGCTTCCGGCGGGCCCGTTCGTAAAACGTGGTCCGGCCCAGGCGCACCACGTGGGCGGCGCCGGGTCGGGCCCGCAGCGCGATGCTGTCGCCCGCTTCGACATACCCGGCCACCTGACCGTCGACCTCGACCGCCAGCCGGCCGCTGCTCGGCAGCACGTCCAGGCTCAGCGCGTCGTTCACCGACAGCACCAGGCCCCGGTTGAAAGCCGAGTGGGGCGCGGCCGGGGTGACCAGCAACGCCTCGACGGACGGACTGACGATCGGACCACCCGCCGAGAAGCTGTAGGCGGTGGATCCGGTCGGGGTCGCGACCACCACGGCGTCGGCCGCGTAGGCGACGAACGGCCGGCCGTCCACCCGCAGCGCCACCCCGGCGCTCCCCCCGGCCCCGGGCACCCGTACCACCGCGACGTCGTTGAACGCCGTCACCGTTCGGCCGCCGAACCCGGCGTCGACCGCCAGCCGCGGTTCGACCGTGTAGTGGTCCTGCGCGATCGCCGACAGCGCGTCGGGCAGGTCGGGGACGTCCACCTCGGCCAGGAAACCCAGCTTGCCCAGGTTCACCCCGAGGACCGGCGCCCGGCCCCCGTCCGACAGTCGCATCGACCGCAGCATCGTGCCGTCCCCACCCAGGCTGACGAGCAGATCGCAGCGCCGGCCGAGCTCGGCGGCCGCCACCGGGACCGCGTCGCACTGCAGGCGCCCGACCTCGGTGTCGATCCCGAGCACCGTGACGTGGTGGTCGGCGGACCAGGCGGTGATCGCGGCCACCGCCTCGGCCGAGTCCCGCAGCGGGTGCAGCACGATCCCGACGGTGTGCACCGTTCGCCCCCTGTGCGCTGGATACCGCGGGTGCCGACGTGCGGGTGCGACCCGCGCGGGGCCGTCGCCGGGCCGGGCGGGTGGCCCGGCGACGGCCGGCGACCTACTTGGAAGCCGCTTCCTCGTGGTAGTCCTCTTCGACGTTGACGTCCCAGACGTCGTGCCGGGTTCCGTCGATCATGTTCTGGACGGTGAGCTGGGCGGTCAGCATCGAGTGGTCCTGGTTGTTGTACCGGTGCATTCCGTTCCGGCCGACCGGATACAGGTTCGGGGTGTTCTCCCGCAACCATTCGCGCATGATGTCGACGTTCGCCTTGTAGTTCGCATCGTAGAACGGGTACGCCTTCGGCATCCGGACCACGAAGCCGCGCTCGACCTTTTCCGGGGTGACCAGCCCGAGCTCGTTGAGTTCGCGGGTCGCCTGGGCGACCAGATCCTCGTCCGACCGGTTCCAGGTGTCGTCACCGACATTGACGAAGAATTCCAGGCCCAGGCAGGTCTTGCCTTCCTGGACGAGGTAGGGCGACCAGGACCCGAAGTTCTGGATCCGGCCCACCTCGACCTGCGGGGAATGGATGTAGATCCAGTTGTCCGGGAATCCGGCGCTCTCCGGGACGACGAGCGCGACGGTCAGGAAGTCGCGGTAGCGCAGCCCGTCCGCGGCGGCCAGGACCTCCGCCGACGGCTTCGGGTCGAGCGAGGTCAGCAGAGAGGAGAAAGCCATCGAGCTGACCACGTGGTCGGCCGGGTAGTGATGTTCCGTGCCCACGTCGGTCCGGCTGGCCGCGGGCGCCCCCGCCCCGGACCCGTAGCCGCCGGTCACGACGGTGGTCACGCCGGTCACGCCCCGACCGGCCTCCCAGTGCACGGTCCGGACCTTTTCCTCCAGGACGATCGTCCCACCGGCCGCGCCGATCTTGCGGGCGGCGGTCTCCCACATCATTCCGGGCCCGTACTTCGGGTACTGGAATTCCTCGATGAGGGACGTGATGTCCTTCTGGTTCCGTTTCGGCAGCACGGCGTTGATAATCGCGTTGGACAGCGACAGGTTCTTGATGCGTTGGGCCGCGAAGTCGGCCGGCAACTCATTCACCGGAACGCCCCACAACTTCTCGTTGTAGGTCTTGAAGAAATGTTCGTAGAGGCGCCGGCCGAACCGGGCCACTATCCAGCCCTCGAGCGTCGACTGGTCCTTCGGCGGCCGGACCTTCACCTGGGCGTAGGAGGCCAGGCAGCGGGCCGCCTCGACGACGCCCAGGTTGCCGAGCGCGTTCGACGCCTTCAGCGGATAGTCGAAGTACTTGCCGTTGTAGAAGATCCGGCTCATCCGCGGGCGCATGAGGAAGTCCTCAGCCGGCAGGATCTCGTGCCAGAGCGCCTCGACCTCGGGCACCTTGGTGAAGAAACGGTGGCCGCCGATGTCGAAGCGCCACCCGTCCCGCTCGGCCGTCCGGCTGATGCCGCCGACCATCGCGTCGCCTTCGAGCACCGTCACGGGCACATCCCGACGCACCAGTTCCCAGGCGGCGGTCAGCCCGGCCGGCCCGGCCCCGATCACCACTACCCGGGGCGTCGTGGCTTCCGGCTGCGTCTCTGTGCTCATGCAACACCCTTCGCGGCTGCGCGATGCATCCCTCGACTCCAACTCTGACCCGGGCGTCCGACCCGGCCCGTAACCCCGCCCGGCCCGGTGGCCGACCGTCGACGGACCCGTATGCGTACGGCCCGCGTTCCGGCCCGTACGGACCGACTGATCTGGGCCGGGCCGTCCAGCCAGCTGGACGCGCCCGACCAGAGCAGTCTAGGCGGGGGCCCGACGACGGCCTCGACCCAGGCTCGCGGGCCCGGGCGGCCGGGCCCGGAAACGCCGATGGTGACCGGGCCGATCCGCCGGCCCGGGCCCTGCCCAGCGCCACGGCGGCCGGTGGTCCAATTGCCGGGTTGTGAACGGTCCCGCGCGTCAGGCGCTTGATACCGCCGCCGCGCGGGGTCTGGCCGCCATGCGGATCTTCGGGGTGTCCCTCCAGATCGTCATCGTCATCAGCTGGCGCCACTGGTACCTGACCCCCGCCCACCTGGTGCTCCCGACGCTCGCGGCGGCCTGGGGCATCCTGTTCACGGTCCGCTGCCTACGGGGCCGGCTCGACCGGACCACCGCCACCGGCGAGCTGGTGGTGACCGCGACGCTGCTCGCCACCGCCTCCTGGTGCCTGCCGCCGGCCACGATCGCCGGTCCGAACTGGGTGTGGCTCCGGCTGGGCGGGGCGAGCACCGCGATCGCGTGGTGCGTTCCACTCGCCGGGTGGCTCGTCTACACCGCTGGGCTGGCGGTCGCCGGCGGGCTGGGATTCCTGGCCGCCGGCGTGGCGGCCCCGGCCGTCACCCTCGCCGCGGGGGCCGAGGTGGTGGTGGCCGGGCTGGTCGCCGTCGCGGTGGTCGTCCTGCGCCGGGGCGCGGCCCGGGCCGACGGTGCGCTGCGGCGGGTCGGTGCGCAGCGCCAGACCGCCGGGGTGGCCGCCGTCCGGCTCCGGGCCCAGCGGGAAGCCGAGCGGATCCTGCACGACACGGTGCTCAACACGCTGGCCGGACTGGCCTGGGGGGCGCTTGGATCGTCCGACGAGCTGATCCGGACCCGGTGCCGCGACAGCGTGGACGAGTGCGCCGAACTGCTGGGCACCCGGGACCGGCCCGGCTCCCCCCGCACCCTCGCCGTCCGGCTCGCCGACGTGATCGACCACGCCCGGCGGGACGGACTCACCGTCGAGGCCGCGGTGCCCCCCGAGATCGATGCGCCGCCCGAGGTCGGCGCGGCGGTGGCGGCGACGGTCGCGGAAGCGCTGTCCAATGTGGCCCGGCACGCCGGAGTGAGCACCGCGACCGTGACGGTCGCGGTGGGCGGCCCCGGACTGCGCGTCACCGTGGCCGATCGGGGCCGGGGGTTCACGCCGCTCGAGGCACCGCCCGACCGCCTCGGGGTCCGCTATTCGATCATGGACCGGATGGCCGACGTGGGCGGGCTGGCGGACCTCGACTCGGCGCCCGGGCGCGGGACCACCATCACCGTCCAGTGGTCGCCGACCGCCGTCGACCGCCCGTCGCTGGCCGCCGCGACCTCGATGTTGGAACAGTCCTACGCCCGGGACGCGGTGGTCGCCGTCGGGGTCTCGATCCTGCTGTGGCAGGCCGCGCTCGGTGGGCTGCTGGCCATCCGCCACGGGATCTACCGCGACCCGCTCCCGGTCGGGGTCGCGTGGGCGGCGGTCACCGCCACGTTGGCGTGGTGCGTGACGGCCGCGGCCGGCGCCCGGCCGCCCGGGCCGGAACGCGAACGCCGGGCCCGGACCGCGAACCCGGCCCGGCGGCGCTGGGCCTCCTGGCCGCCGAATCGGGGCCTGGGCCGTCGTGACGTGGCGCTACTGACCGGGTTGACCCTCACCGCGCAGCTGGTGGCCGCCTGGTCGGCCCGCGGCGACGCGGTCGCCGCCCAGAACTGGACGCTGCTGGCCGGCGAAGGGGTGACGATCTTCCTGCAGGCGATCCGCCCCCGCCGCGAATGGGTGCCGGTCGCGGTGCTGACGACCGGGACGGCGCTCGCGCTGATCCTCGGGCGGGGCGGGCTCGACCTGACCGTGATCTCCCGGGTTACGACCCTGCTCTACGCCCAGGCGGCGATCATGACCGCCGTCGCGGTCCTGCTGAACGCGCGCTACGCGGCCGCCGGGGTGACCGCCCAGGCCGCCCGGGACGAGGCCGATCTGCGCACCCAGCGGCTGGCCGCCGCCGAGGTCCGGCGCGATCGGCGGGAGCGGCTCGGGCGGCTCACCGACGGCCCGATGCAGCTCCTGCACGAGATCGGCACCGGCCTCCTGGACCCGCACGACCCGGCCGTCAGCCGGCGCAGCGCGGCCGGCGCGGCCGCGTTGCGCCGTTCGCTGACCCGCCTGACCGGGCCGCGGACCTCCCTGCTGAACGCGCTCGAGCCGGTCGTGGCCGAGGCCGAGCAGCGCGGTCTGCGCATCGAGATCCAGGCCGTCGGTGTCGTCGACCGCCTGCCGGCCGGCGTCCGCGACGAGGTGGTCCGCGTGGTCGCCACCCAGCTGGCCCGCATCCTCACCGGCCGGGTCCTGCTGACCGTGCTGGGCAACGCCGCGCGGGGCAGCGTCTGCCTGACCTTCGACGAGGCCGGGGGGCGGATTCCCGGAGCCCGCGAGGGCGGCCGGTCCGGTACCGGCTCTGGCCTCAGCGCTGGGGCCGGCGCGGACGCGAACCGGTGGACCGAGGTCATCGAGGACGTCGCCGACGGTCGGGCCAGCCTGGGGGTCCAATGGGGAGCCGCCCGCGCCGGCCGCGCGAACCTCTGATCCCGAACCTCTGATCCCGAACCGGTCCGGCCTTCCCGGACCGCCCGCCGAGCGGCCCGAGCTTCGACAACCCTGCTCCGACGGGCCCGCAATGCCCGGCGGAGCCGCCCGGGCGTCACCGGCGCCGTCCGATCCGCGTCGTACCCTCCGGGGCGTGGCGCAGCCCTGGGACTATCACCGTCCGGCCGTGATGGCCTGCCGTTGTGGCGCCCGGTGGTCGTCGCTGTTCGCGGCGCACTGCGCGTCCTGCCACGAGACGTTCGCCAGCGTGGAAGGCTTCGAGGAGCACCAGCCGGACGGATCGTGTGTCCCGCCCCGGTCGGTCGGACTGCGGTTCGACCACGGCTACTGGTGCCGGGGCGGGGAACGCAGCCCCAACGCGGCCCGGACCGCGACGGTCCAGGACGCCCTCTTCGACGACCAGTAGAACCACCGGTCGAACCCGATCGCGCCGCGGCCGGTCCGGTGCCGTTGACGGTCTGGTCAGGTGCGGGCGGTCGCCACCGCCGGCGAACCCGCCGGCGCGGCCGGGGGCGTGGTCGCCCACCGGATACCGGCCACGATCCCCTGACCAGCCAGCCGGCCGACCGTCGCCTCGGCCGCCGGCAGATACGGCAACCGCAACGGCCAGCGGGTCCAGGCCGGCATCAGGCCGACCGCCGCCGAAGCCAACGCGCTGTACGGAAGCCGGGCGGCGAGCGGCAGCGGGGCGCGCAGCAGCAGGTAGCGCGCAGCCTGCCGGGCCTGCGGGGTGCCGGCCAGCTCGGGCCGGAACTCGGCGAGCTGGCGCCGCAACTCAACCTCGGTCCGGGGCGGGTCGATCACCCCGAGCTTCGCCGCGACCAGGGCCGCGTCCGCGATGTAACCGTCGCGGCCGGCCGCGTCGAGCGGCTCGCGGCCCCCGTACCGTTGGTAGGCGGCGAGGAAGCTGTCGACCTCGGCAACGTGGACCCACCGCAGCAGATGCGGGTCCGAGGCCGCATAGGGCCGACCGTCCGGCGCGGTGCCCCGGACATGATCGTGGACCCGTTGGACGTGGGCGATGGCCTGCTCGGCCTCCGTAACCGGTCCGAACGTTGTCACCGCGAGGAAGAAACTGGTCCGGGCCAGTCGACCCCACGGGTCGTGCCGGTAGTCCGAATGCCCGGCCACGCCGGCCATCGCCAGGGGGTGCAGGGACTGCAGCAGCAGGGCCCGCAGACCCCCGACAAACATGGACGCGTCGCTGTGCACCCGGCGGATCGGCCGGTCGGGGGTGAACCACCGCTCCCCGGCGGCGTCGAAGATCCGCTCGCGGCGGCCGGGGCCCTCGGGACCGGCCACCCGGTGGAGCACCTGGCCACCGACCCAGGTACGCAGATCATCGGAACCGCCGCGAATCCGCCCCATCACCACCTTTCCATCATGCGTCCCGGCCGGGCCCGATCACGAAGATCGCCGGGGTGACGGTGCCGACACCGGGCCGGCCCACCCCGACCGGCCCACCCCGACCGCGGTCGTTTCCCGGCGAACCGCTCATCGGTGGCCCGGCCATAGGCGCCGCGGGGCCATCAACGGCCTGATTGCGCCATTGATGGCCCGGTCGCGGCATGTTACGCACAGCCGCCGGAAAGGCGCGCTCATCTGTACCGGCGGCGGCCGGGCTGCGACACTCCTGTTGTGGACAGGCCTGCTGGTGCCGACCACGCGCCGCCACCGGCGATTATGCCGGGGAGATCCGGCGCGGTATTTCGCAAAAACCGCCGACCCGGTTCGGACCGGCTCCGGTGACGTTTCTCGCCGGCCACTGGCTGTGGTTGCTGATCGCCGTCGCCGCGCTATTGATCGGCTACGCGGTGGTCAACCGCTGGCGCCCGCCGTATGCCGCCCGCCTGCCGACCAGCCCGATCCTGGCCACGGCCCTGTCGATGGGCCCGTCGCGGTGGCGGGTCCGGATTCCGGCCGCCGTGTTCGCGCTGACCCTCGTCGCCCTGGTGTTCGCTCTGGCGCGTCCCGTGGAAACCCGGCACATCCCCCGTGACCGCGGCACGGTCATGCTCGCCATCGACGTCTCGAATTCCATGGCGTCGACCGACGTCGCGCCGACCCGGCTGGAGTCGGCGAAATTGGGAGCCGCCGCATTCGTCGGGAAGCTGCCGGCCAAAATCAACCTCGGGCTGGTCTCCTTCGCGGGCACCGCGGCCGTTCTCGTTCCGCCGACCACCGACCGGGGGGCGGTCCTGGCCGCGATCCGGAGCCTGCGCCTGGGACCGGCCACCGCGATCGGCGACGGGATCTTCGCGTCGCTGCAGGCGATCAAGACGTTCTCCCTCACCACGAGCGCCACCGGTGCGACCGGACCGGTCGTCGGCCGGGTCCCGCGGGGCGGCGGGGCACCAGCCCCGCCGCCCGCCGTCCCCGCGGCCATCGTGCTGCTCTCGGACGGCGAGACCACCGCCGGGCAGTCGAACGCCGCTGCCGCGGCCGCCGCGGTCCGGGCGCACACCCCTGTCAACACGATCGCCTACGGCACCGCCCGCGGAACCCTGGAGATGGACGGGCAGGCCCTCCCGGTCCCGGTCAACGCGCCGGCCCTGCGGGACATCGCCCGCGCCACCCACGGGACCTACTTTCGGGCCACCTCCCGTGGCGAGCTGCACGACGCCTACCGCAAGCTCGGCACCTCGATCGGGTACCGGACCGCCGACCGGGAACTGACCACCTGGTTCCTCGGCCTGGCCGTCCTCGGAGGGCTGCTGGCCGCCGCCCTGTCGTTCGGGTGGGCGCCGCGCCTACCGTGACCCGGCGCCGGGTCCGACCCGGTGCCGCTTCGGGGTGATCGACGCGGTTACCCGGCGCGACCGGCGGAGACGGGCTGGCCCGGGACATCGCGGGCCGCTGCCCAGGCCGTGCAGTCGTCGGCCAGGCCGGCCCAATCGGTACCGAGCGCCAGGCAGCCGACCTCCAGATGCGTGACCAGGGCCGGGTCGGCGGTGACCAGCAGCCGGCGGGGCCCCCGGCGGACCAGCCGCCAGCCGTTCAGCGCGGCGCGGACCGCCGCGAGCAGGGCGAACCGCCCGCGCCGGGCCAGGCTCAGCGGACCCGGAACGCCGCCCGCCCGGGCCTGGTCGGCCACGGCCCGCCAGGTGAAAGGCTGATATCCCTGATAGAGCAGGCACATCGTGTGGTCCCACCCGGCCCCGGACCACAGCGCCCAACGCAACAGGCGCTGGTCCTCCCGCAGCGCCCGGACCGTCACGCCGTAGGTGCCGGTGGTGCTCAGCCCGCGCTGCCAGGATCGGCCGGCGACGGACACGGGCGCCGAGGGTTCCCAGGTCGGCGGGACCGGCGCGTAGTCGGGCTGAGCACCACCGGCCGGCGGGCGGTGGCCCACCGAGGCGTACAGGGCGAAGTAGTCGGCGGTCGGGAAAGCGCCCGGGGCGGCGGCCAGACCGACCAGCGCGGCCGGGTCGTACAGATAGTCGTCCTCGGCCAGCCAGACGATGTCCTCGTCGGGCCAGCCCCGCTCGAGCGGGAGGGCCAGCGCTGCCCGTACCGAACCCTTGTTGCCCAGCCCAAAGCGCGCGATGGTCTCCCCGGAGCCGTCCATCAGCGCCAACCGGTCAGCGGGAATCGGGCCGTCGTTGAGGTAGAGCACCTCGATCGGGACGCCCGCCTCCTCGACCGCCCGGACAAAGGAGGCCAGCGCCAGCCGCTTGCTGTAGAAGGCCGGCCGGTTCTTCACGTTCTCGCCGCCGTAAGAGCGATAGATGACGTGCAACATGTTTGGTGATCCCCTTGAGGTACAGCCCGCTCGGCGTTTATTGAGCCGGCCCGGAAAGATGCCGGGATGCCGACCGACGCCCCGGGCCGGGGGTGGGTCGGGGCTTCGGGAACGCGAACCGGACAAGCGTCCGGTCCGTGCGCTGAGAATCGGCCCGCCGGTCGCGGGCTGCCTGTTCAGGAATCAACTGAGCGACGTCTTCGTAGCGTCGAGGAAATGATCGCGTGACCGCGTGGTCATAAATGTCAACAGGGCCCCCCGGACCTGGAGATCAGGAAACGTCGACGCAACTCACCGCGAGGAAGGGTCAGACCGGGCCAACCGCAGACCGCACCGAAGAACGAAACGACCGCGACACCGACGTAGCCGCCCCCCGCGACCAGCACCACCAACCGGTACAACTTTAGTCGAATCGGGTGCGCGATGTAAACGTATCTACGTCATCGCCCGGATCGATCTCGTTAGCGGTATTCGCATTCACCAATGTGGCGGGTACACGAATCCGGTCATGGTTGTCGTCGACGGTGAACACGCAGCGGGTGGATCAGCCGGCCCAGGTCCGCTTCGCTCCGGTATGGGGGGATCGCGCGCCGGTGGAGTGGGCGGCGCGGCGCCCCACCACGGGGCCGCGCCGCCGTCGTGTGATGCTGCTCGTCGCGGCCGGAATGCGCGGATCGGGGCCGCGCCGATGAGTTCCCGGCCGCCCCGCCGTCCTGTCCGGGCCGGGTTACCGGCGCCCGGTCAGCCGGCCGGTCGCCGTCCGTCCGTCCGCATCCGCGCGACGGTGGACCGCACTGCGAAGGGACCGACCATGCCCAACCGCGCCACCGCCCCCGTCGGGGCACCCTGCTGGATCGATCTGAACACCTCCGACCCGGACCGGAGCCGGGCGTTCTACGGCGAACTGTTCGGCTGGACCGCCAACGAGCCCGCCGAGCAGTTCGGCGGCTACTTCACCTTCGCCCGCGACGGGGTCGAGGTGGCCGGCTGCATGGCGGCCCAGCCGGGCATGGGCCAGGCCGACGTGTGGACCACCTACTTCGCGACCGACGATGTCACCAAGACGCTCGAGGCGACGGTCGCCCACGGTGGCCAGATCCGGTCCGGCCCGATGGTGGTCGGCGATCTGGGCACCTTGGCGGTCGTCGCCGATCCGGGCGCCGTACCGTTCGGGCTCTGGCAGGCCGACCAGTTCGCGGGATTCACCGTGCTGGGCGAGTCGGCCGCGCCGAGCTGGTTCGAGCTGCGCAGCCGGGTCTACGACGCGGCCGTCGCCTTCTACCGGGACACCCTGCGCTGGGACATCCACGTCATGGCTGACACCGCCCAGTTCCGCTACACGACCGCCCGCGACCCGGGCGGGAACGGCTGGCTGGCCGGCATCGCCGACGGGGCCGGTGAGCCGGCGGACGCCCCGACCGCCTGGTCGGTGTACATCGGGGTCGATGACGCCGACGCCGCGCTGGACACGATCGTCCGGTTGGGCGGCGCGGCGTTGGGCGAAGCGGTGGACAGCCCCTACGGGCGTTTCGCGGCCGTCGCGGACCCGGCCGGCGCCCGCTTCACGCTCGTCGGGCTCGACCAGGCGACGCCGGCCGGCTGACGGTCCGGGTCGCGCCCGGTCCGCCTGACCGGCCGGTCAGGCGGACCGGGCGTCGCCGGGCGCCGCGTCGCCGACGGCCGCGTCGCCGGGCGCCGCGTCGGGCAGGCGGCGGAGGCGGGTCGACGCGGCGTCGGCGTCGATCACGGTCAGGGCCAGGAACGCGCCGACCAGCGCCAGCCCGGCGGCGGTCAGGAAGGCCGCGTGGTAGCCGCTCAGGTCGGCGCCGCGACCGCCGGCCGCGGCGCCGGTTCCGACGGCGGCCAGCACCGTCGACAGAACGGCCACCCCGACCGCCCCGCCCAGCTGGCGCTGGGCGTTGAACAACGTCGAGGCCTGCCCGGTCTCGGCCGGACTGATCCGCGCGAACGCGGCGGCCTGCGTCGGGATGAACACGTTGGCCATCGAATAGCCCAGCCCGAACAGGGCCAGCCGCATCCACCACAGGTTCGTGCCCGCCGAGACCAGCGCCATCAGCGCCGTGGCGGTGGCGACGCCGATCAGGCCGCCGGCCATCATCCGGCGCGGACCCAGCCGCGGATACAGCAGCCGACTCGCGACCTGGGCGCCGATCATGACGCCGACGGCTTCCGGGAACGTGCTGAGTCCCGACCGGAGCGGGGACAGGCCCAGGCCGTCCTGGTAGAAGAGCGAAACCGCGTACAGCACGCCGAGGAAGCCCGCGGTGGCCAGGAACATCACCGCGTTCGTCGACCGGAACAGCCGGTCGGTGAACAGGCGCAGGTGCAGCAACGGCTCGGCGGTGCGCAGCTGGGTGACCACCAGCGCCACCAGCAGCAGGGCGCCGACCACGATCGGCCCGATGATCAGCGCCGAGCCCCAGCCCTTCTCCGGGCCTTCGCTCACCCCGTACATGAGCGCCGCGAACCCGACTCCGGACAGCAGGAACCCGGGCCCGTCGAAGCGGCCGGCGGCCGGTTCGGTGTGTTCGGTGAGGAACAGCAGCCCGAAAACCAACGCGAAGGCGCCGATCGGCAGGTTGACGTAGAACACCCACCGCCAGGACAGGTCCGACACCAGCAGGCCGCCCAGCACCGGGCCGAGCGCCGGGGCCAGGGCGGTCGGGACCGTCAGAATGCTGGAGGCCCGGACCCGCTCACTGGGCGGGAAGACCCGGAAGAGCATGGCCAGGCCGGTCGGGGTCAGCAGGCCGCCGCCGACCCCCTGCAGGACGCGGAACCCGACCAGCTCGGAGAAGCTGGTCGCCAGCCCGCACAACATCGACGCCACGGTGAACAGAACGATCGCCGACAGCAACGTCCGCTTGGAACCGAACCGGTCCCCCACCCACCCGGACGCCGGGATCACGACGGCCAGACTCACCAGGTAGCCGATCGACACCGCGCTCAGTGACGCGGCGGCCACGTTGAAGTCGTGCCCGACGGTGGGGAGCGCGACGTTAACAATCGTCACGTCCATGATGTTCATGAACATCGCGGCGACGAAGACGACGCTGACCGCGACCTTGGGGTTTCTGACCGGGATCCTCATCGGTTCGACCGTCGCACATTGCCGTACGGGGATGCGCGACGGGCGGCGCCGCTGGGTACCTTTTCGGGCGATTCGTCGGTATTGACCGTGTCATCGGCGACGGCCTGACCACGGGACGTACCGCGGCCGGCGAGGGCTTACCGTGGATGGCATGTGCCGCAACATCACCGAGCTGCGAGGCCTCGAACCGCCGGCCACCGACGAGGAGGTCGAGGCGGCCGCCCGCCAGTTTGTCCGGAAGGTCAGCGGACTGCGGCAGCCTCCGCCGACCGCCGACGTCGCGTTCGAGACGGCGGTCGCGGAGGTCACCGCGTCGGTGCACCGGCTGCTCGACGTGCTGCCGGCCCGCCGGCAGCCGCCCGCGACCGTCCCGCCCCTGCGCCGCCCGGAGGTCCGGGCCCGCCTGGGCCGCTGACCGGCCGGGTCGCTGGACCGGCCGGGGCTCAGTCCCGCAGCGCCTGATCGATCTGCGTTCCGCTCGCGCGCAGCGCGGCCGGGACCGTTGTCCCTCCCCCGATCGCGGCGCTCACATTGGTGTAGACCGCCCGGCTGAGCTTCGGATAGGCGGGGGTCGCCGCGGGCCGGGTGACCGGCCGGGCGGCCAGGCCGGTCGCCATCAACGGGTTCGCCCGCACCGCCGGATCGGCCCGCACGGCCGCGTTGGTCGGCAGCTGGGCGAGCCGGACGAGGAGCCCCTGGGCCTGCTGGTCGGTCATCCAGCGGATGAACGTCGAGACCGCGCCAAGGTTGCGGGTGTGCGGGTTGACGTACAGGCTCCAGCCCCCGACCGTCGAGAATCCCGGCCCCGGACGACCGGCGAAGGTCGGCAGCGGAGCGATCCCCACGTGGCCGGCCACCTGGTCCGAGACGGCGCTGCCGGGCGCGGTCAGCCGGCCGTAGGTCGGGTTCCAGGACCGCAGGAACGCCGCCTGTCCGGAGGCGAAGAGCTGGTCGGCGTCGGTCTCCTGGAACCCGGTGACCCCGGCCGGCGTGGCCCCGCTGGTCACGAGCCCGCGCAGGAAGCGCAGGGCCTTCACCCCGGCCGGCGAATCGACGGTCGACGCGGTGCCGGCCCGGTTGACCACCGAGCCGCCGGCGTCGGCCAGCAGTTCGGTCCACACACAGGTCAGACCCTCGTACGGGGCGCCCTGCCAGACGAATCCGTCCGCCGCGGCCCCGGACGCGTGCAGGGCCCGCGCCTCCTCGGCGAGTTGCTCCCAGGTCGTCGGCGGCTGGCGCACCAGGTCGGTCCGGTAGAACAGGACGGCCCGGTCGGTGAACAGCGGAGCGGCGTAGAGCCGGCCCCGGTACCGGGCCGAGGCCAGCGCCGCCGGGTCGAACCGGCGCCAGAAGTCGGTCCCCAGAACCTTGTCGAGCGGCAGGGCCAGACCGTCGCGGGCGAACTGCGCGGGCCAGACCACGTCGCCCAGGTACACATCGGGCGCGCCGTGACCGGACCGCACGGCGTCGGCGATCTCGGCCCGGTTCACATCGGTGTCGACCGGTCCGAACGTGACGTTGACGGTGATGTCGGGGTGGGATTCCTCGAACGCGTCGACCAGGATCTGGCGGAAGTCGTTCTGGCGCTGGTCGATGGAACCGGCGTACCAGGTGATGGTGGCGCCCCCGCCGCCGTCCGGGCCGGGCCGGCCGCCCCCGCACGCGGCCAGCCCGACCATCAGCAGCAGGGCACCGACCAGCGCCACCGGACGGGCCAGTCCCCCGCGACCGGCGGCCGGCCGGGACCGTCGCGTCACGGGCCGCACACCTGGCCGTCGTGGAACGGCTGGTCCGGGACCCGGGCCGCCCACTCCGCGGCGGTCAGCCGGGGCCGCTGGCCGGTGCCGCACAGCCGGGCCCGGACCCGGCCGGGGTCGGTGTCCCACAACACCGGCGTCCCGGCCTGGTCGGACGTCGCGAACGTCCGACCCGAGGGGGCGAAGGCGACCGCGGTGGTGCCCGGCCGGGCGAGCGGCGCGGCGAACAACGAATGGTCCCCGACGTTCCAGATGCTGATCACTCCATCGGTGTCGGCCGCGGCGAGCAGCCGGTCATCGGCGCTCAGGGACACCGCGACGACCGGCCGGCCGCCGACGGCCAACGCGGCGAGCGGCTTGCGGGTGGCTACGTCCCAGAGCTGGACGGTGCCGTCGTCGCTGCCGGTCACCAACATCGTGCCGGCGTGGTTTACGGTCATCGCCTCGACCGCGGCGACCACCCGGTCCGCGTAGAAGACCTGGGCCGGTCGCCCCGACCGGTCGGACGAGGCGATCAGACCCTCGTCGCCGCCGGTGATGACGCTCGGGGCGCCCGGCCGGCCGGTGACCGCCACCGCGTTCACGGCCGCGCCGAAATGGATCGGCGCCAGGTGGGCGGTCACCGTCGCCGGAGCCGGGTTCCACAGGTCGACGTCCCCGGTCGGCCGGTCACTGGCCGCCGCGACCAGGTCCCCCTGGAACGCCACGGCCCGCACCGGCCGCGACCGGGCGCCCCGCAGCCTCCGGGGTCGGGTCGGATCGGTCAGCGACCAGACGGCCGCCCGGTTGTCGGTGGCCGGCGCGGCGAGCATCGTGCCGGCGGCGTTGAAGGCCATCCCGAAAGGCGCGGCGGGGGGCGGCCCGGCCGGGCGCGGCAGCCCGGAGAGCCGGGCCGCGAACTCGGGCGCCGACGGTCCGGGCGCCGAGGATGGGGCCGCCGACGGGCGTCCCGGGATGCGCCACAGGACCGGCTGGTGGTCCCGCCCGGCCGTGGCCAGGATTCCGCCGGCGCTGAACACCGCGGCCCCCCGCACCTCGGGCAGCCCGTCGTCCGGATGGTCGCCGACGTTCCAGCTGCCCAGCACGCCGTCCCCGTCGGCGCTCAGCAGGGTGCGCCCGTCCGGACTGAACGCGAGGCCGAGCACCGACAGCGTCGGGCCGGTCAGCGCGGACATCTGGACCAGCGGCTCGATCCGGGAGCCGGCATCCCACAACCGGACGCTCGCGTCCACGCCGCCACTGGCCAGCGACCGGCTGTCCGGGCTCCAGGCCAGGGCGGTCACCCGACCGGTGTGCTCGGTGACGGTGGCCAGCTGGGCGTGGCTGCGGGCGTCGAGGATCGTGACGCCGCCGCTGGCCCCGCCGACGGCCAGCCGGCGGCCGTCCGGGCTGAACGCGACCGCCCGGGCGAAACCCTCGAAGATCTCGACCCCGGGCGGCGGGCCCCCGGGCGCCCCGACCGCGGCCGTGGGCCACACCCGCACCCCCGAGCTGTCAGCCGCGGCCAACTCCGACCCGTCGGGACTGAACGCGAGCGCTACCAGCGGCCCCGACCCGGCGACGACGGTGCCGACCCGGCGGCGGTCGGTGGCGCTCCACAGCGTCGCGGCGCCGTCCTCGCCGGCCGTGGCGAACGTCCGGCCGTCGGGGCTGAAGGCCAGGGCGTTCACCGGCGCGGTCCCGACCCGGACGACCGCCAGCCGACGCCGGTCGGCGGCCCGCCACAGGGTGACCGTTCCGTCCGCCCCGGCGGCGGCCAGCGTCGCGCCGTCCGGACTGAACGCCACCCCGTAGGCGGCCGCCGCGGTCGGCAGGCAGGTGACCAGCCGGCGGACGGGCGTGGTCCACAGGCACACCGCGCGGTCGTGCTGGGCGGTCGCGGCCAGCTGCCCGTCCGGCCGGTAGGCGACCGCGTGCACGGCCCCCCGACCGGCCAGCATCGTCGCGCCGTAGTAGGTGGCCTGGATGCCGAGCAGGCTGCCCCGCGCCTCCTCGAGCCAGGGGGCCAGGTCGTAGGCCTCGACGGCCAGGGTCAGCGCGGTGCGGGGCTGGCTGTCCCGCAGGGCCAGGGCCTCGCCGACCAGTTGCCGGCTGACCGCCAACTGCCGCTCCGAGCGGGCCACCCCCCGCTGGGCGGCCGCCGACCGCCACTGACCGGCCGCCCCGAGGCCACCGAGCGTGATGACGGCCAGGAACGCCGACAGGACCCCGATCGCCCGGATCCGCCGCCGGTCGCCCCGCTGCCGGCCGGCGGCCAGGAAGTCGGCCGGAACGACCTCGAGGTCGTCGGCCCGCAGGACCCGCCCGGCTTCGATGGCCCGGCTGCGGTCCCACAGGTGGTCGGCGGGCCGGCCGGCCTGATCCCATTCCCCGGCGGCCTGGTCGAGCGACCGGCCCATCCGGAGCGCGTCGGCCCGCTGCTCGATCGTGTCCCGCAGCGGCCGCCAGGCCGTGAACAACGCCTCGTGGGCCACGCCGACCGTTCCGCCCTGCTCCTCGTCGCGGGCGCTGATCAGCAGCCGCTCATTCACGAAGATGGCGACGGCCGTGGCGAGTCCCGGATCCAGGCCGTCGGTCTCCAACCGCCGACCGGTGGGCTGACCGGTCTCGTCGACGGTGGCCACCAGCCGGCTCAGGTAGACCAGGATCCGGTCGGCGGACAGGCCGCTCGCGGCCACCGCGTCGGCGAGGGCGGCGCCGGCCCGCCGGGCGAGCGCGCCGCGTACCCCACCGATCTGCTGGTAACGGGCCGCCGAGAGCGCCGCGCCCCGCGACAACCCCTCGGTCAGCTCCTGCAGGGTGAAGGCGAGCAGCGGTAATGCCTCACCCCGGTCGGTGTCGGCGACCATCTGCTCGACCAGCTCCCGGTCGGTCGTGAGGCCGGCCAGCCGGGCCGGCTCCTCGATGACGATCCGCAGCATGTCGTGTCCGAGCGGCCGGAGCGGGAACGTCTCGACGGTCAGGTCGGCGAGCTCCGGCAGCGCGACGAACGCGTCGACGAATTCCGACCGCAGCGTCACCACGACCCGGACCGGGCCGCGCAGCGCGACCCGCAGCAGGGCCGCGAACCGGGCCCGGTCGGTCTCGTTCGACCGGGTCAGAAGTTCCTCACCCTGATCGAGCACGATGAGCAGGCGGTCGCGGGCCGGCCCGGGGCCGGCCACCAGTAACTCCTCGGCCACCCGACTCAACCCGTCGGGACGGGCCAGCCGGGCCCGGGTCTGTTCGACCGTCGCGCCCTGGTCGGCCTGGTTGGCCCGGTTGGCGGTCACGGTCAGCGCCCGGGCCAGGGCGCCGGTCGGCTCGACCCCGGGCGGGAACGGATAGGCGACGTCCCAGCCGGGCTCCCCGGCCATCCGGGCGACCAGCCCGGCCCGCACGAGGGAGGACTTCCCGCAGCCGGACGGTCCGACGACCAGCAGCAGCCCGGCATCGGCCGATTCGCCGAGGGTCCGCAGGCGGCCGGCCAACCGCCGGGTCTCGTCGGCCCGGCCCCGGAAGACCCGGGCCATGCCGACCTCGAACGGGCGCAGGCCGGGAAACGGCGGCGCGGCATCGTCCCAGCCCAGACCGCCGGCCGCGTCGATGCCGCGCAGGCTCGCGGCGATCTGGTCCCGCCAGGCGCCGTTCGCGCCCCACTCGACGTACTGGCGGTCCTCCAGCAGCTTGGAGGCGGCCCCCGGCTCGGCCCGCAACGGTATGAGACGGCTGCCGACCGCGTCGGCGATCCCGACCTCCGCGCAGCACCATTCCGAACGGGTGTAGGCGCCGGTGACAATGCAGACCACGGCGTCGGCGCGCCGCAGTTCGCGGTAGAGGCGCCGTTTCCAGACCTCGCCGGCCTGGACCCCCTCCCGCAGGTCGCGATCGAGGAACACCTGGTGGCGGTCGTCCTGCAGCCAGTCGCGCACCCCCACCGCGATCGACAGGTCGGCGGTGGCGTGGCTGACGAAGATCCGGGCCACCACGCTCCAACCGGCCACCGGCACGATCTGGGATAAACGTGATCTTAGCGACCTACCGGCTCAGCTGATCGGCATCCCGGGATTTCCCGGCCCCGGGGCCGGGGTCGCCCGGGGGCCCATCTCCCGGAGGCGCAGGACGAGCAGCGCGACGTCGTCCTCGGGGGCGTCGGTGAGCATCGCGGCCAACAGGTGGTCGCACACCTCGTCGGAGCTCGCCGATCGGGCCGACCCGAGGGCCCGGGCCAACCGGCGCACGCCGTCGTCGATGTGCTCGCCGCGCCGTTCGACCAGCCCGTCGGTGTAGAGCAGGAGGGTGCAGCCGGCCGGCAGGTCAGTGACGTGCTCGGCCCGCGGGGTCCGACTGTCCAGCCCGAGCAGCAGGTCCGCGTCGTGGGCCAGGACCCGGACCTCACCGTCGGGTAGCCGCAGCAGGGGCGGCAGGTGCCCCGCGCTCGACCACCGCAACCGCCGGGCCCCGGATCGGCTGTCCCCGGCCGGGCGGTCGTCGGGGGCGATCTCGACCCGGGCCAGCAGGGCGGTCGCCAACGTGTCCAGCCCGAGCCGTTCGATCGCCTGGTCGAGCCGGGTCAGCAGCACGGCCGGACCGTCGCTGCCGTGGACGGCCAGCCCCCGCAGCAGGTTGCGCAGCTGAGCCATCCCGGCGGCGGCATCCCCGTCGTGCCCGCTGACGTCGCCGACCGAGATCAGCGTCGTGCCCTCGGTGGTGTCGAACCCGTCGTACCAGTCACCGCCGATCTGGGCCTCCTGCGCGGCCGGCAGGTAGCGGACCGCGATGTCGAGGGCGACCGGGGTCGGTGGCGTGGTCAGCAGGCTGCGCTGCAGGGCCACCGCTAGCCGTTGGATCTGCGCGGCCGTGACCCGCTGGGCCTGGGTGATCCGGACCCGCTCGAGTACCTGGGCGCACTGGGCGGCGAACGCCTCGATCAGGCCGAGTTCGTCCGGGCTGAACTCCCGCTCCCGCACCCAGGACACCGCGAGACAGCCCAGCACGCGGCTCCCTAGCTTGAGCGGTTCGAAGACCCAGGCGCCCCGGTCGGTGGCCTCGTACACCCCCGCCATCAAGGGGGTGAACTCCAGGCCCGCCGCGCGGGTCGGCAGGACCAGTCGCTGGCCGGTCCGGGCCACATGGCCGGTGGGCATCGGGCTGTCGCCGGTCACAGCCCCGAAGGTGACCTGGACGTCGTCTTTCAGCCCGCGGCTGGCCGCCAGTTGCATCACGCCGTCGGCATCGATGAACCGGACGGCGCCCCCGTCCGCACCCAGCACCGGCAGCCCGCGGTTGACGATGATGTCGGTCAGGTCCTCCACGGTCTCGACCCCGACCAGGTCGAGCGCCACGCCCACCAGCCGTTGCAGGCGGGTGTCGGCCAGCCGTTCGGCTTCCTGCACGATCAGCAGCTCGCGTCGGCGGTCCTCGGCCATCCCGCGCAGTTCGTCGGCCTCGACGACCATCCGGTCCTCGCGCTCCTGCTGCGCGGCCACCGTGTCGGTCACGTCGGAGCCGGTCGCGATCAGGTGGGTGACGCCGCCATCGTCCTCCCACACCGGCGACAGGGCGAGGTCGACCATCCGGGGCGTGCCGTCCCCGAGGAAGTACCGGCCGCGGGTCCGGAACGGCTGACCGGTCAGCAGCGCCCGTTCGCACCACCGGCGGACCTGATCGCTGAGCACCGGGTCGGGCGACCACCAGCCGCCCTCCCAGAACGGGCGGCCCAGCACCGCGTCGCGGTCGAGCCCGCACCCCTCGATGGACAGGTAGTTCGCGTCCAGGACGCGGCCGGCGCGGTCCAGGATCCCGGAGAACAACAGGGGCGTCTCGTAGAGGGCCTGGAACCAGCGGGCGGCGAGCACCGGGCTGATCGGCGGGCCGGCGCCGACGGACGGCGGCCAGGTCGGCCGCGGACCCGCCCGGTCCGGATGATCCCGCGCCACCTGTCGCCCAATCCCTCCGGCCCACCGACCTTCGCGGGCCCCCAGAAGGCTAGTGTCCAGGCCGCAAGAAGGCCAAACGGGACCGTACTGCCGCCGGAGGCGTCCCAGCCCGGGAACGCGGCGGCCGCCCGGTCCCGTCGAGAACCGGGATCGGCCGCCGACCGACCCGGCTATTCCAGGTAGTCGCGCAGCTTCTCCGAGCGGGCCGGGTGACGCAGTTTCGCGAGGGTCTTCGACTCGATCTGGCGGATGCGTTCACGGGTGACCCCGAACTCCCGGCCGACCTCCTCGAGCGTGCGCGGCCGGCCGTCGGCCAGGCCGTAGCGCAGCCGCACGACATGACGCTCCCGGGCGGACAACGTGCACAGCACCGCGTCGAGCTGCTCCTGGAGCAGCACGACAGTGGCCGCCTCGAGGGGAATGACCGCGTCCGAATCCTCGATCAGGTCGCCGAACCGGGCCCCCGTGTCCTCGCCGATCGGGGTGTCCAGCGACACCGGGTCCCGCGAGATCTTGAGGATCTCCCCGACCCGTTCCGGGCTGAGGTCCATCTGGACCGCGATCTCCTCCGGCGTGGGCTCCCGGCCCAGGTCGGCGACCAGCTGCCGCTGCACGCGGACCAGCCGGTTGATCACCTCGACCAGGTGGACCGGAATCCGGATCGTGCGGGCCTGGTCAGCCAGGGCCCGGGAGATCGCCTGCCGGATCCACCACGTCGCGTAGGTCGAGAACTTGTAGCCCTTGGCGTAGTCGAACTTCTCGACCGCCCGGATCAACCCCAGGTTGCCCTCCTGGATGATGTCCAGGAACGGCATCCCCCGACCCACGTGCCGCTTGGCGATCGAGACCACGAGCCGCAGGTTGGCCTCGACCAGCCCGCGCTGCGCGATCTCGCCGTCCCGCTCGACGGCCTTGAGATCGGTCCGCTGCCGGGCCGTCATCTTCGCGCCCTCGGTGGCCAGCTTGTGGGCGGCGAAGACCCCGGCCTCGATCCGGCGGGCGAGATCGACCTCGCCCTCGGCGGTCAGCAGCGAAACCTTGCCGATCGCCTTGAGGTACATCCGGACCGGGTCGGACATGGGCGCGGGCTCGTCGCCCTTGGCCCGGCGGCCGGCCACGGGGGCCGGCTCGACGTCCTCGTCGGCGGGGTCGAGCGCGTCCGCGTCCTCGACCGCCTCCGGATCGTCACCGGGCGCCCCCGGGGGGCCGGGCTCACCGAGCTCGGCCACCAGGAGGTCGGCGGTCGGCTCCGCGTCCGCGACCGCGGGCGGGGAATCGTCCGCCCGGCCGGAGCTGGCGGCATCGACGGCCCGGACGGAGCCGGGTCGTGCCGCTCGGGCTGGTACACCGGTGACCGCCACGTCGTGGGTGTCGGTCGGTTTCACCGCGGGTGTCATGTGCGGAAGGTCACTCCTTCTCTAGGGCACCCACGCTACGTGAAGACGCCGGGCTGAGGGGTTGCATGGCTCCGCGAAGCGGGTCGCAGGGCGGTCAACCGCCTTCCGCACCTGCCGGTGCGATCGTCACACCCGGCTTTCTCCACTCGCGTCGCCCGATCATCGGTCGGTCCAATCTTCCACCGCCCTTCTATCGTCCACCGTGGCCCGCGGGCGATGACGGCGGGGCGGTGTGAAGTACCCCGAACGGCCGTGCGGGGTACTTCCCAGCAACCATCGCACCACCCTCGGACCCGCCGCGCGGGGCCCGGGCCGCCGCCGGTGAGCCGGTCAGCTCTCGTCGGCGGCCCGGCGCAGCGCGGCGAGGTCGATCTTCGTCATCTGCATCATCGCCTGGGTGGCCCGCTGGGCGCGACCCGGATCAGGATCCCCGAGCAGTTCACCCAGCGCCACCGGGACGACCTGCCAGGACACCCCGTAGCGGTCCTTGAGCCACCCGCACGGGCCCTCCTCGCCCCCGGCCGACAGCGCCGCCCAGAAGGCATCCACCTCGGCCTGGTCCTGGCAGGCGATCTGGAACGAGATCGCCTCGGAGAAGGTGAACTCGGGGCCGCCGTTGAGCCCGACGTAGTCCTGTCCGTCGAGGGAGAAACTCACGGTCATCGCGGAGCCGGCCGGCCGGGGCCCGCCGGACCCGTACCGGGTCGTATCGGTGATCTTCGAGTTCGGGAAGATCGAGACATAGAACTCGGCGGCTTCCTCAGCCTGCGTGTCGAACCACAGCCAGGGTGTCGTCTTCGGCATCGCCTGATCCTTCCGGTCGCGGCGTCGGCCGGGGCCGACGCTCCGTGCAGTCTGCGCGGCGCGGATGCGCCCGCGAAGGTACGACGCGCCCGCGCGGCCGACCTCATCGCCGCCCACGGATCGCGCCGAGCCGGGAGGCAGCCCAATGTTCCGATCGCGCGAGCCCGGGACCCGGAACGTGGATCCGCCCGAGCCCCGGGAATCCACCGAAGGCACGTCCCGGGCCGACGAAGCGGCCGGGTCGGTCGTGGCGGGGGGTGCTCACCCGGACCGTGAAGGCTCATCAGGCCGACAACCTGGGCGACCTGGCCGCCGCCCTCACCTAATTACGCGATTCTCTCGCTTTTTCCGGCGCTGCTGGCCCTGGTCTCGATCCTCGGACTGCTGGGTTCCGGCACCGTGCACAACCTGGTGAACAACCTCGGGCAGGTCGCGCCGGGATCCGCAAAGAAGGTCCAGAAGGAACGCTCGACGTCCGGATTCTCTTCATCGCCGGCCCGGCCGGCGCGCTGTGGTCGGCTGGTCATCGGGACCGTGGCCTGCGCAATCGTCGTCGTCTTCACCGGTGGACCGGCCCGGCAGGCCGGTGACCTGCTCGGGCTCGGTTCGACGGCCGGGCCGGCCTGGGACATCGCGAAATGGCCATTGATCATGCCGGTGGTCATCACCAGGCTGGCGCCGCGGTACTACTCCGCCCCGAATACAAAGCAACCGGGACTTCGCTGGTCGGCCCCGGGTGGCGGGCTCGGTGTCTTCCTCTTTCTGGCCGCCTCGGTGGGGTTCGCGTTCTACGTCGCGAATTTCGACTCAGACAACAAGACCTACGGCGCGATGGGTGGCGTCATTGTCTTCCTGACCTGGTTGTGGACAACCAATATCGCCGCCCGGGTCATCGGTCACGAGGAAGCCCTCGCCACCCGGGCCGAAGATCGTGTGCTTGGGGCAGTTCGGCTCGGCGTCCACTCAGTGCCGGTCAGCGATCAGAACCTCGGGCGACGGCCGGACCCCGGCCGGCTGGCCGGCTGGCCGGCAGACGGGACTCCCGACCGCTCGGCGAGGGGGTGCTGAACGGACGGGCCGACCCGGCTCCGCACCGGCCGGCTGCGATCACCGGACCGGCGCCGGCCGATTGCCGGTCGACATACCGGGCAAGGCTCGGGGCAGGGCAACTGTAGGAGGTAGGCAAATGACCGGTCCGAGCGCCGATGTGCACGCCTGGGTGCGGCTCCCACCGGTCACGACGGCTCCGGGGACGTCCCGGCGGGTCCTGACGTGCCTGTTGCGGGCGGCCGGGGTCGCGGACGACCCGCTCGACACCGCGCTGCTGCTGGCCAACGAGCTGGTCACCAACGCCGTCGTCCACGCCCGCAGCGATGTGGTCGTCGAGGTGGCCAGCGCGGCCGGCCAGGTCCGGGTGTCCGTGAGTGATCAGGATCCGCGGCCGCCCCGGTGGGGGGACGGGTTGGCCGACGCGCTGAGCGGGCGGGGCCTGCCCATCATCGACGCGCTCTCGGCCGCCTGGGGGGTCATTCCCCGCGCGCTCGGCAAGACCGTGTGGTTCGACGTCGATCCCTGAGCGATCACCATCGCCCGCGAGGCGAGGCTGCTCAGCGTCCCGCACGCCGACGAGCTGGCCGGTGCCGACAGCGTCCGGGGCGCGTTGGAGGTAGAGGGGGCCGACCGGATCCAGCACGGAATCCGCGTGCTGGACGACCCGGCGCTGCTGGCCGCCATCGTCGAGGCCGGAACCGGCCTGGACATCTGCCCGACCTCGAACGTCATGCTGTCGGTCGTCCCGGCGATGGCCGAGCAGCTGGGACTGAGTGACGGGGAACTCGCCGCGGTGGCCCGCGCCTCGATCGCCACCTCCGGTGCGCCGGACGAGCTCCGCCACCGAGGCGCAGATCACCCACTGGCTGACCGCCCCGTCCGGGCCGGGCTGAGCCCGACGTCCCGCTGGGCCCGGGGCTGGGTGCGGTGCGGTCAGGGCGAGACGGTCCGCCCGACGTGGGAAGCCGTGCAGCTCAGCGTCGTACCGGACGGCACATCGGCGCCCACCGCGCGGATGGTGAACGACTTGCGGGCCCCGGAGTCGACCCGCAGGACCGATGCGAAGCCGCTTTCGATCTTGCTGTCGTTCGCCTTGACCTGCAACTGGATCACGTAGTTGGACCGCTTCGAGGTCCCGTTGTGCACCTGGCCGGTCGCCACTGCCCGGTGATTGCCGGCATCGCGCGTACAGCCGGTGATCCGGACCTCGCTGGTCGCGGAGCCGGAGCTGCCGGACGAGGAGCAGCCGGTCGCGGCCAGGCCGAGACCGAGGGCCACCACCCCGACCGCCGCGACCCGCCGCGACCCGGCCCGTCGGCGGGGCAGCGCGTCGACGCGGTTCACGACGATCTGCACGGCGGAGACCGGGCCGGGGATCCTCATGCTGATGATCCTACGATTCCGCGGTCCCGGGGTCGCCCGGGCGGTTGCCGGCCGCGGGTCCGGGAACGCCCCGCGACCGGCTCGGCCTCCACGCCCGCGGGTTCGAGACGGTCGAACTGAACGCCAGTTTCTACCGCTGGCCGCCCGACAGTTCCTTCCGCTCGTGGCGCCGGCGGCTGCCGCCCGGGTTCGCCCTGTCGATCAAAGCGTCGCGGGGACCGACGCGGCTCGAGCAGTTGACCCGTCACCGGGCGGCGTACTGCGTGATGAGCGGGGCGGGGACCGGTCCGGACGAGCGGTGAACAACGAATTTCCGGTCGCGGCCGTTACCGACGCCCTCAGATTCATGGCCGTGGCCATGCTCATCACCCGCACCACCGGTCTCGCGCTACGTTCTCGCGCGACGGCGCGACCCTCCACGACGACCAGCATCCGGAAGAGTGCATACGACTCGACATGACCCGGTTTTAGGGGTCGGGGTTGTTGGGTTGCAGGGTGTAGGGGTCGCGGGCGGCGCGCAGGTGGTTGGCCCGCCAGGTCTGGTCGGGGTCGATGGCGCTGGGGGGCCGCCATTGGATCCGGCCGTCGGGTCCCAGGCGTAGATCCCACCCGCTGTAGTGGGCAACATCATGATGAACACTGCAGGCGAGGGCCAGGTTGGCGGCGGCGGTGGGACCGCCGTCATTCCAGTGCACCATGTGGTGGGCTTCGGTCCAGCTAGCCGGCCGGTCACACGACGGGAACGTGCACAGCTGGTCCCGCGCGATGACGGCGGCGCGGATCGGTCCGGTCACGGTCCGGGCTTCCCGGCCGACGTCGAGGAGTTCACTGCGAGGTCCGAACACGATCCGGCGGACGGAAGCGTCGCAGACGATCCGATCGACCACGCCCTTCGGCAACGGGGTCCCGCCGTGCACGGTGTAGGCCGGTCCCCCCTCGGCCATCGTGACCCGACCCGACCCCCCGGTATCGGCCCCACCGTCGGGCCCGCTGGGCCGGCAGCGTCCGCGGAACCCGAACGGTCCCGACGTTTCGGCCAGGACGCCGGTGAGGGTGGAGAACGGCACCAGCACCGACACCTGCGGCCGTTCCCCACCCGTGGTCGGCAGACCCCCGTCGTTGAGGACCTTGCGACACACCTCGATCAACGCGTCACACCGCCGCCGGCCCGCCGACCGCGGATCCCGCTCCCCATCCACCATCGGTTGCGGTGCGGCCAGGGGGTTCAACGCGGCGGACACGACGGCGGCGCCTTCGGGGTCCAGAACGGCGTGCAGCGCGGTCAGGCCATCGTCGCGTTCATACATCGACAGGGTCCGCCGGCCCCGTTTGGCGGCGTCGTCGTCCCCGCCGTCCGGGTCCAGCATCAGCAGCAACGCCCGGCCGGCTTTTTGCAGTTCGCCGGGATCCAGGGTGCGGGCCAGGTCCAGCAGCAGTGTTTCGACCCGGTCGCGCAGCTCGACCGTGGCGACATGGCCGGGGATCCGCCGGACCACCGACACCACCACCCCAGCATGATCGGCGGAGATCAGCGCTTCCGACAGCGCCGGCCGGGTCGCGGGGTACTGACCATCCAACGCCGCCGCCAACCGGACCCGGGCATGAACCTCACCCGGACGAATCAGCAGCCGGTCCCGCAGCAGCATCGCCGTACCGGCCGCCCCGTCCCGACCGGCCACATCCCGGCCGTCCACCTCCCGCACCAACACCAGATCGAACACCGCCAGACTCCGAACCAACGCCTCCCGCGACTCAACCGCCTCCAGCACCTGCTCATCAGTCATCCCGAACGTCGCCGCATCCCGATGCGCCGCCACCTGCGCATGCATGGCATCCAAAGCCCGCAGAAGTTCCGGACGGTGCGGATCACCATCGGCGACCGCTTCAAACGAACACATGTTCGAATCATACGCCCGACGATCACACCTGTCGCGCCAATAAATGCCAGCCCGACACGAACCACAAAGTCCAGGTAGAAGACCCGCAGCCGACCGGCGCGGACCACACGGGCACCGAGTCGATCGGCGCGTGCTGACGCGTGCGACGGTCCCTCTGGCGTATGGACTACCGCTCGCGGCCGGGCCGGAGTGCCCGACGATCCGGCGTGCGCCGGGGAGGCAGGCAGCACCCGCCGTCAGCCTTTCTCCACCTTCGCGAGGTAGCCGGAACCAGGCGCCGCCTAAACACCAACCACCGCCGGAACTCAGTCCCGTTCCGGGATGAGCAGCGCGTTGAGCTCTTCCAGCAGCTCGAGCGCCCGGGATGCCTGATCCGGCTCGGGCAGCTGGCCGGCCAGCACCTCGATCACCGGCCGCGCGGCCCGGGCCAGAATCGCGCGCCGGGCCGGTCCGGTGAGAGTCACCGTCGTGCGGCGCCGGTCGTCCGGGTCCGGGCTGGTCGTGACGAGCCCGCGGTCACGCAACCGGGTGACGGACGCCGAGACGTGGCTCTGGACGAACCCGGTGCGCGCGGCGATGTCCTGCCCGACCGATCCCGGGTGGTGCAGCAGGTCCTCCAACACGGCCAGTTGCCCGGCGGTGAGACCCGTCCAGGGACCGGCCGTGGTCGCGGCGCGGGCCAGGTCGGTCAGCCGGCGGGCCAGGCGGTGCAGCTCAACCCCGTCGACGACCACCTCACCAAGGTACATCGCCAGAGATGTATCGTCGGCGATGTATAAGAGGATCCACCGGCTGGAGGCGCCATGTCACTGCTCGGCCCGACGCGGGGCGACGAGTCGCCCGGACCGTCGCCCGACGGCCCGGTGCTGCCGCCGGTCGGGCAGACCGCGGTGTCCGCCGCCCGGGTGCGGGCCCATGAATCGGTCCGGCCGGACCGCCTGTTCGAGGACCCGCTCGCGGCCCGCCTCGTCGCCGGGGCCGCGGCCGGAGCCGGAAACGGGGCCGCCGATCGGCCGCCCGGCGAACGAACCGGACGGCAGCTCGCGCTGGCCTTTCACGTCATCGTCCGGACCCGGTTCTACGACGACTTCCTGCTCGCGGCGGCCCGGGACGGTGTCCGCCAGATCGTGCTGCTCGGCGCCGGGCTCGACAGCCGGGCCTACCGGCTGGCCTGGCCGCCCGGCACCCGGGTCTACGAAGTGGATCTCCCACCGGTGCTGGCCTACAAGCAGAACGTCCTGACCGGCGGCGGCCAGCACCCGACCTGCGACCGGCACCCGGTACCGGCCGACCTGGCCGGGGAGTGGTCGGCCGGGCTGATGGACGCCGGTTTCCAGCCGGCCGCGCCGACCGCCTGGCTGGCCGAAGGCGTCCTGGTCTACCTGGACGGCCCGGCCGCCGAGCAGTTGCTGTCCCAGGTGACGAACCGGTCGGGTCCGGGGTCGCGACTGGCCCTCGAAGGTGGGCGCCCCGGTCGGCGGCCCGCCGGTATCGCCCCGGCGACGGCCGACTCCCGCCCGGTCGGCGTTGAAGCTCTGTGGCGGGGCGGCCTCGACGGCGACCCGGCCGACTGGCTGGCGGCCGCCGGCTGGCGACCACTCGGCCATCCCCTGGCCGACCTCGCCCGCGACTACGGGCGCCCGGCGAGCCGACCGTCGCACAGCACGTTGCTCACCGCGACCCGCGCCTGAGCGTCGTAACCCGGGCCCGGCGGCGTCACCCGGCGGGCGGTCGCGGGCGCAGGGCCGGCAACCAGATTTCGTCGACGAGTTGCTCGATCTCGGGTCGGGCCAGGGCCCGACCTTCGAAGATGAAACAGGCCAGCAGGTAGGACGATCCGAGGTTGGTGAAGAGGTCCTCGGTGGCCTCCGGTCGGACCTCGCCCCGGGCCACCGCCCGGCCCAGCAGGATCCGGGCCACCAGGCCGCGTTTTCCCCAGCTGTCGGCCCACAGCCGGTCGCGCAGTTCCGGCTCCGCGTTGAGTTCGGCGATCAGCCGGATCGACAGCTCCCACGGCTGGGTCGCCAGGAGCGCGCCGAGCTGGAGCAGCAGCCCGATCAGATCGCCGCGGATGGTGCCCGTGTCGGGCGGATCGCCGAGGCTGCGGGCGGTGACCGTGACGATGGTGTCGACGACCAACTCGCGCTTGCCCGGCCACCGCCGGTAGAGGACCGGCTTGCTGGTCCGGGCCTCGTGCGCGACCTCGTCCATGGTCATGCGCGCGTAGCCGGTGTTGGCCAGCACCCGCAGCGTCGCCTGGCGGATGGCCTCGTCGAGCGCGTCCCCGTGCCGGCGCTGGGTGGACCCGGGCGCCGGGGGCGTGCGGTTCGACATGCTGCGAGCCATCAAAGATACGGTAACGTATCTGGTAAGACACTGTCCCGTATCTTGATGACGCAAAGATCGACGGCGACGCGATGCGGTCCGCACCGATCGCCGAACGCTCGTTCCGGCCGCGCCAGGGGAGCCGTTGATGGACCTTCCGATGACCGAGCCGGCCGTCAACCCGCGTCGCTGGTGGGCCCTGGCCGTCCTGAGCGTCGCGGTCGTGATCATAGGCTTGGACAACACCGTCCTCAACGTCGCCCTGCCGACGCTGGTGACCGCCCTGCATCCCAGCAGCAGCGGCCTCCAGTGGATCGCCGACGGCTACACGCTGGCCAACGCGGTGTTCCTCCTGCTCGGCGGAGCGGTCGGCGACCGGATCGGCCGGCTCCGCACCTTCATCTTCGGCATGGCTGTGTTCGGTGTGTCGTCGCTGGTCAGCGCACTCGTCACGTCGTCCGTGGCGTTGATCGCGGCCCGGTCGGTGATGGGCCTGGGGGCGGCGTTCCTGATGCCCGCCACCCTGTCGCTGATCACCTCCACGTTCACCCAGCCGGGCGAGCGGGCCCGGGCGATCGGCGTCTGGTCGGGCGTGAGCGGGGTCGGTCTCGCGGTGGGACCGCTGGTCGGCGGAGTGCTGCTCCGGCACTTCTGGTGGGGTTCGGTCTTCCTGATCAACGTGCCGGTGGTCATCCTGGCCCTGATCGCCGCGCCGCTGGTCATGCGGGAGAGCCGGTCGGACACCCCGCGCCGGATCGACACGCTCGGCGTGCTCCTGTCCTCGGTCGGTCTCACGGCGCTCGTCTACGGCGTGATCGAGGCGCCGGTCCGCGGCTGGGGCAACCCCCTCGCGCTGGGTCCGCTGGTCGGAGGCGTGGTGATGATGGCGCTGTTTGTCGCCGTCGAGCGCCGGGTCACCGATCCGCTGGTGGACGTGAGTTTCTTCCGGAACCCGGTCTTCAGCGCCGGCAGCGGGGCGGTCGCCCTGGTCTTCTTCGCGCTGTTCGGCGTGATGTACGTCCTGACCCAGGACCTGCAGTTCGTCCAGGGCAACGACGCGCTGGGCGTCGGCGTGCGGTTCACGCCGCTGGCCATCTGCCTGGCCGCCGCCGGCCCGATCTCGGCCCGGGTGGCGGCCCGGTTCGGTCTGCGGGTGAGCATGGTCGCCGGACTCACCCTGCTGGCCACCGGGGTCGCGCTGCTCCTGCCGGTCACCGCGAGCTCCGGCTACCTGCTGATCGGCCTGTCGTTCGCCTTCATCGGGGCCGGGATCGGCCTCACCATCGCGCCCGCGTCGAACGCGATCATGTCCTCGCTGCCGCCCGACCAGACCGGTTCGGGCAGCGGGCTGCGCTCCACGGTGCAGTTCCTGGGCGGTGCGTTCGGGGTGGCCATCCTCGGGTCGCTCGCGACCGGCGCCTACCACTCACGGATGGGCACCGCCCTGAACCAGCCGGCGGTGGCCGGACTGCCGGCCGACGCCAGGCAGGCCGCCCACGACCAGATCGGGGGGGCGGCCACCCTCGCCCACCAGGTCGGCGGCACCCCCGGCGCGTTCCTGACCAGGGCCTCGAACGACGCATTCGTGGCCGGGATGCACATCGTGGCGCTGGTCGGACTGGTCTCCGTGCTGCTGGGCACCCTGGTCGCGGCGACCATGATCCCGCGCCGGGCCCAGATCGCACCCGATCCGGACTCCGCACTGACGGGCGGCCCGGTCGCGGAATCGGCGCATCTGGCCGGGATCTGACGCACGGCCGGCCGGGTCAAGCCGGTCAGGCCGAGTGACTGGCCCGACTGTGCTGACGGCGAAGCCGGCCAGGATCAGGGTCCGTTGGGCGTGCCGCCGGGCCAGCCGGCCGGAGATAGCCGAGGTGGCCAGGTGGCCAGGTGGCCGGGACGGGGGCGAGCGCGGGCCGGCCCCGGTGCCCGGCCCACTCATCGGCCAGGACGGCCATGATGTCGGCGTCCACCCAGCCGCCGTCCCACCGCAGCGCGTCGCGCCGGGTCCCTTCGCGGACGAATCCGACCTTCTCATACACCCGCCGGGCGCGCGGATTGAACGCGTAGACCTCCAGGCCGATCCGGTGGACGCCCACCGTCTCGAAGGCGTGGGCCAGGATCAGCCGGGTCGCGTCTGTGCCGTAGCCGCGACCGACGGCCGCCGGGCCGAGCGCGATCCGGAATTCGCAGGACCCGTTGTCGGCGTCGAGACCCTTAAGAACCACCTCGCCGACGTACCGGTCGGTCGAGGGGTCCACGATGGCCAGGTCCAGCCGGTCGTGCTGCCCGTCCCGCGAGCCGTACCACTCGCGGGCGCCGTCGATGGCCGCCGGCCCGACCGCCAGGTGGGTACCGGTCAGCCGGCGGACCTCCGGGTCGCGAATCAACCCGGCCAGCCCGGTCGCATCGTCGACGGTGACCGCGCGCAGGATGACCCGCTGTCCGGTCAGGGTCGGTTTCGCGGCGAACGACAGCGGCGGCGTCATAGCGGACCCGTTCCCGATCCGCCGTCGGCTATTCGGCCGGCCGGCCGCGGCGACGGTCCGGCCACCCTCGCCCGGCCGGACCCGGTCGGTGGGAACTCATCGGAGCCGAGCCGGCCCACCCCCACTTAACGGGCAAATTCCCCGAAACAGGCAACGATCCGGCCGCCCCGAACGACGTCTCTGGAGAGAGGGGGACCCGATTCGGACGGAGCTTGCTTTGATCCTGGACCACGGAACCCGGCGACCCCTGAAACGGGCGGCCCGCGGCTCGGCGCTGGCGGCGGTCGCCGTCGCCGTAATCGCCGGCTGCGGACCGGCCGGCCTGCCCGGTGGGGGCGGTGGCGGGACGGGCGGCTCCACCGCCACGGTCTCCCCCTCGGCCGGGGTGACCAGCCCGACGAAAGCGCCGACCACCCAGCCCGCGTCACCCACCGCCGGGCCGACCGTGAAGCCGACCGTCACCCCGACCAGCGCCCCGACGACACCGGCCGCGCCCACCACGGCGCCCCCGGCGACGGGCGCCATGAGCGGACTGCGCGTGTCGGGAACCGCGATCCTGAACGGCTCCGGGCGGGCGGTCCGCCTGCTGGGCGTCGACCGGGCCGGCACCGAGTACGCCTGCATCCAGAACTGGGGCATCTTCGACGGACCCAGCGACGACGCGTCGGTCACGGCCATGGCCGCCTGGAAGATCAACACCGTCCGGGTCCCCCTCAACGAGGACTGCTGGCTGGGGATCAACGGCGCCCCGGCCGCCTATTCGGGCGCCACGTACCGCCAGGCGATCGCCGCTTATGTGAAGGTGCTGCGGGCTCACGGCCTGGCCGTCGTGCTCGACCTGCACTGGAACGCGGCGGGCACCGCGCAGGCGACCGGCCAGCAGGACATGGCCGACGCCGACCACTCCCCCGCCTTCTGGACCTCGGTGGCCACCGCCTACGCCGGCGACACCGGGGTGCTGTTCGACCTCTACAACGAGCCGCACGACATCACCTGGACCTGCTGGCGGGACGGCGGGGAGTGTGGAACCGGCTACCCGACCGCCGGCATGCAGTCGCTGGTCAACGCGGTCCGCGCGACGGGCGCGAAGAACGTCGTGCTGGCCGGCGGGCTCAACTGGGGCGGGGACGTGACCGGTTGGCTCGCCAACCGGCCCACCGACCCGACCGGCAACCTGGTCGCCTCGATCCACAGCTACAACTTCAGCGGCTGCAACACGACCTCGTGCCTGGACAGCCAGGTCGGGCCGGTCGCGGCGGCCGTCCCCATCGTCGCTGGTGAGATCGGTGAGAACGACTGTGCGGCGACCTACATCAACCAGGTGATGGGCTGGCTCGACGCCCACCACGACAGCTACCTCGCGTGGGCCTGGAACACCTACGACTGCAGCTTCCCGGGGCTGGTCTCCGACTACCAGGGAACCCCGACCGCGATGGGCGCCGGGCTGCGCGCCCACCTGATCGCCCAGGCCGGGTAGCGCGGGTCACCCGGATGGGAGGACGTGGCCGGCGGCGGCGCGGGAACGCTGACCGTGGCCACACCGGTGGCCCACGGCGCGTCCCGATCTCCCCGGAGGTTCTCCCATGGCTCAGACCGACAGCGTCTTCCTGTTCCTCGGCGCCTACGACAGCCCCGCCGCCGCGGAGGCGGACTATTCGCTGGTCAAGGATCTGCACGACGGGGGGATGGTCGGCAGCTACGACGCGGCGGTGGTCAGCAAGGACCTCGAGGGCAAGGTCCACGTGCACAAGGGCGAAACCGCCACCCGCCACGGCACCTGGGGCGGGATCGCCGCCGGGGCCGTGGTCGGGCTGCTGTTCCCGCCGGCGATCCTCGGCGCGGCCGCCGTCGGCGGCGTCGCGGGCGGGGTGGCCGGCCACGTGTGGCGGGGCATGTCCCGCTCGGACCTCAAGGAGTTGGGCGAGACGATCGACGCCGGCGACGCGGCGTTGGTCGTGGTCGGCGAGTCGACGATCGAATCGACCATGCGCAAGGCGGAGCTCAAGGCCGACCGCCGGGTCGAGCGCCAGCTCGACGTCGACGCCCGGGAACTCGACCGCCAGGTCAGCCAGGCCGCCAACCAGATGGCCTGACCGGCCCCCGAGCGAAAGTCGGCGCGGGCATCCGGTAGACACCGTTCCGTATCCGGGCCCGTCCGGATGGGGAACGGAGGCGGCCCATGACGACCGTCGCGGAGGTCCTCGCCGGCCTCGTCGGGGCCGCCGTCGTCATCGCGACGGTGCTGTCGGCGGTCCAGACGCTGGCGGTCCCCCGGGCCATCCCCATCCTCATCACCCGGTGGGTCTTCCAGGGTCTGCGGCTCGTCTTCGAGCTGGTCACCCGGCGGTCAGGGGACTACCGCGGTCGCGATCGGATCATGGCCCTGTACGGGCCGTTCGGACTCCTGGCCCTGCCGGTGGCCTGGCTGACGCTGGTGATGGGCGGCTTCACCCTCATCGACTGGTCGCTCGGCATCCAGCCCTGGCGCAAGGCGTTCATCGAGAGTGGATCGTCGCTGCTCACCCTCGGTTTCCTGCCGCCCCGGGACCTGCCCACCACGGCCAGCGCCTTCATCGAGGCCGCTCTCGGACTGGGTCTGCTCGCGCTGCTGATCTCCTATCTGCCGGCCATCTACGCGTCGTACTCCCGCCGGGAGATCATGGTGACGACGCTGGAGACCCAGGCCGGTTCGCCGCCCAGCGGTACGGAGCTGCTGGAACGGCTGGCCCTCATCGGCGGCCTCGAGACCCTCGATCAACTGTGGCCGGAGTGGGCCCGGTGGTTCAGCGACATCGAGGAGACCCACACCTCCGCGTCCAGCCTGGTGTTCTTCCGCTCTCCGCAGCCGGACCGGTCGTGGGTGACCGCGGCTGGCGCGGTGCTCGACGCCGCCTCGATCACCTCCTCCACGCTCGACCTGCCGCGCCAGCCCGAGGCGGAGCTGTGCATCCGGGCCGGCTACCTGTCGCTGCGCCGGATCGCCGACTTTTTCGCCATGCCGTACGACCCGGACCCGGACCCCGCCGATCCGATCGCCGTGCGGCGGGACGAATTCGAGCAGATGTGCGACCGGTTGGCCGCGGCCGGGGCTCGGCTCCGCGACGACCGGGACCAGGCCTGGCGGGATTTCGCCGGCTGGCGGGTCAACTACGACACCGTTCTGCTCCAGTTCGCCTCGCTGTGCGCCGCGCCGACCGCCCCCTGGTCCGCCGACCGCGCGGCCCCCTTCCACCGCCCGCCCCTGACCCGCCGCAAGGCCCGGGCCCGGTTGTGAGAGGTTGCCCGCAGGAACCTCGGGCGGGAAGGTGGAGGAGGCGGCTTCGTGCCGGTAACCCGGTTGGACGTACGGACCGACGACGGGACGATGGAGGTCCACCTGCACTCGGCGGGACCGGTGCCGCCGGCCCGGGCCGTGATCTTCTTTCCGGACGCCGGTGGTGTACGCCCGCTCATGCACGACATGGCCGCCCGGCTGGCGACCTCGAGCTTCCTCGTCGCGATGCCGAACGTGTTCTACCGGTCGGGGGTATTTGAACCGTTCAACCTGGCGACGGTCTTCACCGACCCGGACGAGCGGGCCCGGCTGGGCGCCGTCAACGCCCTCGCCCCGCCAGCCGCGGTTATGAGCGATGTCGCGGCGCTGTTGGACGCGCTGGCCGACCAGCCCGGCGTGGACGCCGAGCGGGTCGGGTCCGTCGGCTACTGCCGGGGCGGGCTGATGTCCTTCACCCTCGCCGGCGCCCATCCGGACCGGATCGCCGCCGCCGCGTCCATCCACGGCGGCGGGATCGCGACCGACGATCCGGCCAGCCCGCACCGGCAGGCCCGGAACATCCGCGCGCGGCTGTACTTCGGCGTCGCCGACAACGACCCGCACTGCACCCCGGAGAACCAGAAGCTGCTCGCCGCCGCGCTGGACGCGGCCGGTGCCGCCTACCAGCTCGAGCTCTATCCGGGGGCCGGGCACGGCTTCGCGGTACCGGACAACCCGACCTACGACGAGGCCGCGTCCGAACAGCACTGGCAGCGCATCACCGCCCTGTTCACGGAGGCCCTCCCGGCCCCGGCCTGACCCTCGGGCGGCGATCCGGTGACCCGCTGCAACGGCGCGGTTATCGATAGGCGACTATGACAACGTGACTACGGGGGAAATCGTCACGCCACGGTTGCTGTTGCTGGTCGGAGCCATTGCCGTTTGCGGCCTGGCAACTTCCTGCGCGGGTGGCCAAAAGGCGTCAAATGCAGGTCAGGCCGGTCGGACCATCTCGGTTGCCCGGACAGCGAATGCGGCCGGAGGCCAGCCTCAGATCGCGCAAACGGCCGCACCGGGGGGTGATCCGGGAATTCCGATGCTTCCCGGCCGAACTGACGGACCGGTTACGGCCGACCCGGCCGCCGTAGATACACAGATCGCTCCGGGCGGGTCCGGGACGCCGCCTCCGGGCTCGGTCTTCGCCCCGCGGGCGCCCACAGCAGTTCCAGCGGTAGGCGGGGCACCGGGAGGCGAGCCACCGGTGCCGACAGCGCCGGCGACCGTGCCCCCGGCCTCGCCAACGCCGCCTACTCCGACAACGCCCACCACCAACCCCGCGCCGCCGTGGCCGTCGCCAACGCTGACGCCGACGCCGTAGCGGATCTCTACGGCCCAGGGTCCCTACGGACGCATATCCACGCGCAGCGTTGTCGGGTCATCGTTCAGAATGACCACGGGGGCGCCATTGTCGCGGCGCCATTCCGTAGGCAGGAGGAACCAGCGCTTGCCGCTGTAAAACAGGACATGCAGGCCGGTGTACCGGTAGTGCCAGTCATCCGCGCCGCCCGGTAGCGGTACCACCGCCACCCCGAAACCGCTGATCTGCAGTCGTCGACGGGTGTAGACGATGGCTTCCGGCTGACTGGCGACCGACCGGGCGATGCTGTTGGTGACGGCCGCCCCCTGCTGGGCCGCCTTGACGGTGAATCCCCAGAACAACGCGCTGAGCAGGAGCCCGACGACCACCAGTCGACGTCCCGCGGTCAGCGCGCTGCTCATCAATGGCGGCGGGGCCGGATCGCGTCGGCGCCGGCTACGGCGGCGCTGCCGCCAACCACGCAGGCGCCGCTGCTCGGCCAGGTAGACGGCGTATTCCAGCAGAACGGCGCCCGCGCCCAGCATGAGCGCCGCGTTCATTGACGACACGAAAACGACCGCAGGGCCGCCCGGCAGCCGACCCAGCCCGTCCAAAGCGCCCAGCAACAACAAAGCCCCGAGCCCGAGTGCCACCGGAGCGGCCGCTCGGCACAGCCGACCCGACGGCGGCTGCCGTCTCAATGCCCAGGTCACGGCCAGATGGACCGCGATCCCGAGGAGGACCGACATTCCGAGGGTGGTGAGCGGATCCGAAACCACCCGGGCGCTGCGTATATCAAAGTCGGTCGCCGAGAATCCCAGCAGACTGACCTCAATACCGAAATACCCGCAGATGACCTGGGAACGCACGAATCCGAAATAAAACAGGAGCGCGGCCAGCACCGGCACCGGGACCGCGGCGAGCGCGGCCATTTCTCCGACCCGGCGCCACGACGCCGAGTCTTCCCCTTCACGAGCCACCATTCCTACCGTCCCCCCGGCGACGTCTCTCGACGCTGAGACTGCCGTACTCGCCTTCGGGGCGATCAGTGGGGGGCAGAGAACAGAATGGCCGGTGGATTAGCGACGCCGCTGGAGCGGTCAGGCCGAGTCGTCGGTCCAGGCCGCCCGGGCCCGCTCCAGGAACGTTGGCGAGGCGGCTTCCTCGTGGTCGAGGGCCAGCAGCATCGGGATGTAGACCTTGCCGAGCGGGTCGTCGTAGTCGCCTTCCGGTTCCCCGATCACCGTGAAACCGTGGCGCTGATACAGGCGCACGGCGGCGGCGTTGCCCGGTACGACCCACAACCGGACGCCGATCGCGCCCACCGACCGGGACCACCCGACCGCCGCGTCGAGCAGCGCGTCGGCGGCGCCCGAACCGCGGGCGTCCGGCGCGACCCACATCGCGGCCAGCTCCCGGAATTCGGGGGCTGACGAGGGCTGATGGACGTCGGTCATCCCGACCAGCTCACCGGACCGCTCGGGCCAGCCAGAACGTTCCAGCAACAGGGTCGTGTGAGCATCGCCGGCCGCATGCCGCCCGGCCCGCGCCTGCCAGTCCGCGAAGGGGCGGGCCCTTTCCCCCGCGACCGTCTGCCAGAACGACCCGGGGGCGTCGGTCAGCGCGGCCAGCCGCAGGGTCCGGAGCCGCTGCGCGTCCCCGGGCTCGACGCGGCGGACCCGGACCGCCAGCTCATCGGAACCGGCGCCGGAGCCGGCCCTTGCGTCAGGCCTGCTCACGCGCACACCACCACGTCGTGCGGCCGCCCACCGTGCCCCGCCGCATCTCGGCGTCGTCGCGCGGGCAGCGGGCGCCCGCCTTCCGGAACGGGATGATCGACAGGGTGTGGACCCCGCCGCCCGCCACCGCCGCCCCGAGGGTCCGGCGCAACGCCCGGTGCAGCCGGTTGATCTCCGCTGGGGAAAGCTCACCGACCGGTCGGGACGGACTCACCTTGGCCAGCCACAGGGCCTGGTCGGCCAGCAGATTGCCGACCCCGGCGATCTTGTCCTGGTCGAGCAGGCGGGCCTTGACCGGGATCGTGCCCCGGGCCATGACGGCCCGGAAGCCGCCCGGCGTGATGGTGAGCGCGTCGGGCCCCAACGCTTCGACGGGCGGATCCAGTCGGACCCGGCCGAGCCGGCGCGGATCGACGAGCATCAACGCGCCCCCGTCGTCGAAGCTCAGGGCGAAGCGGGAGTAGCGGTAGTCGCCGCGGGGCCGGCCCCGCTCCCAGTAGTCGCCGCCGTCGATCTCCTCGCCGTCCGGGTTGGCGATGACGATCTTGCCGGACATGCCGAGGTGGATGCCCAGCGCCGGACCCGGCTCGCCGGACGGTGCCAGGGCGGAGGTGTCGCACCACATGCTCTTGCCGCGTCGATGGGCGACCGTCAGCCGGCGACCGACCAGGGCGGCCCGGATCGCGCCGGGCGGGTGGGGCCGGCATTCGTAGGAATCGGAGTCGTCCACGTCGATGATCGTGCGGTCCAACGCGGCCCGTTCGATCACGGTCCGGGCGGACTCCACCTCGGGCAGCTCGGGCACGTCAGCGGCGCCCGCGCCCGGTCAACGTCCTGGCTGTCGCGCATCCCACCCGGCCGAGCCTAGGCGCCGCCCGATCCGGGCGGCCCCGGGCCGGGCTGTGTTCTACTCGGCTGCGTGAACGGATATCACCGGGCGTTCGTCGAGCTCGAGGCCCGGCTGAAGGACGACGGACGCCGACGAGCCCTGGTCCGCCGGACCCTGGCCGGATGACCCCCGGCGGTCGGGACCCCGACGGTGCGGCCCGAGATCCGGCGACGCTGCACCTGATGTCGCTCAACGTGTGCGGGCTGCCGGCGAAACTGGCTCCGTTGGCCGAACGGGCGGGTCACTTCGGTGACCATATCGAGCGGTCCGATCTCGACGTGGTGAATTTTCAGGAGGTCCTGGAGCCCCGCACGCTGAAGGCGATCCGGGGCCGGCTTCCGTCGTTCCCCTTTGTGGCCTGGAAGCGCGCCGTCGGGGGGCGACCGGCCGGCGGCCTCGTGACCTTCTCGCGCCGGCCGATCGGCGCCGTGTCGTATCAGTCCTTCCGCGGGATCCGGCCAACGGCGGGAAGCCTGCGGTTCCGGGCCCGGGGCACGCTCAACAGCCGTCTGCGGGGCGTCCTGACCGTCGAGCTGCCGGAAGCCGGGGCGGTGGTCGTCAACACCCACCTGACCGCCAACCGGGACGGCGACTGGTCCGCGCAGAACCGCTACCACGGTCTGCAGCGCGCCCAGGTGCGCGTCGTCCATGCGGTCCGGGAGCGGGCCCGGGCGGCCGCCCCACGGCTGGTGGTGGTGAGCGGCGACTTCAACATCGCCAGCGACGGGCCGCTCTACCCGCTGATCACGGACGGGGGCGCCTGGCTCGACCCCTTTGCCGCCACCGACCCGGTGACCTTCCATCAGCGTTTCCTGCCGCCGGGATCACCGCCCCACCGGATCGACTACATCCTGGTGTCCCCCGGTACGGCGGTCCCGGCGCCGGCCGTCGGCTCCCCGGCCATCGACAGCGCGGTGCTGTTCGATGAGCCATGGGCACGGCCCGACGGGCGCCGGCTGTACCTGTCGGATCACATGGCACTGACCGCTCGGATTCCGTTGCCGCCGGCCGCCGGCTGACCGGGACCCGCCGGCTGACCGGGGCGGAGGCGGGCGCCCCGCGAACTGGACGTTCTGATCCGCGCCTGCGGTATAAACCTCCCACATAGTGATCTTCCGCCTGGGCGGGCGGACTGGCCTGGTGGAGAGTGCGTGCGTCGACAGTCAGCTCTGAAGGCCGTCCGGGGCGGGGCCCTGACGTTGCCGGCGATCGTGATATTGGCGTCCTGTGGTTCGTCCTCATCGGGTGGGCCGACCGGTTCGGCGATCCCGCGCTGCACGACGGCGGATCTCACCGTCGCCCTGCCCGGCCCGGTGCCCAGCGGTACCTCCCAGCGCCCGGTCGCCCTGACCTTCACGAACCACTCGTCGACCTCATGCAGCGTGTACGGGTATCCCGGTACCCAACTGCGGTCCGCGACCGGAACGACCTGGGACCTGGTCCGGTCGCCGCTCGTGCCCCCGACCACGATCGTCCTGGCCCCGGGCGCGGCCGCGCACGCGAGGTTGACCTACCTGCCGGGCGACAGCGCCGACAACCTGGTCTTCACCCCGACAACGGTCGTCGTGATTCCCCCCGACCAGCGCACCTCGCGGACGGTCCCGTGGACAGGTGGTCCCATCGTCAAGCAGGACGAGGCCACCCATCCCGGCACCTACATCTCGGCGCTGGCCCCGGGCGCCTGACCGGCGTCCCGGCCAGGCTGTATCCGATCTCCTCCCCCGGATGGAGGGGCCAGCCCGATTCGACGCCGCGTTACTGGACGAGGCTCGGCCCGGGAGTGGCCGCCGCGTCCGCGACCGCCGGTTTGAGGAACACCACCGCCCGGTACCGCGAGGCCCGTAGTGCCGACAGGGCACCCAGCAACAGCGTCGAGGAGATCCGGAAGTGGTCCCGCCCGGCCGCGGCGTTCCGGACCGCCTCACGGACCAGGTAGACGTAGGTGGGCAGTGTCCGGACGGTCAGGTCTTCGTTCTTTTCGACGACCAGCCCGGCCCGGCGGGCCATCGCCTCGTAGTCGCCGTCCGGCCAGGCCCCCGTGGATCCGTATTCCTTCCCGATCTGCTGGGCGCACCATTGTCCGACCGGATTCTCCTGCCCGTCGATGGGCTCCGGGACAAAATCCGACAGGGAGAGCCGGCCGCCCGGCTTCAGGACGCGGGCCGCCTCAGCCAGGAAATCCTGGCGGGACGGGAAGTGGAAAATGCACTCGACGGCCAGGACCGCGTCGAATGACGCGGAGCGCACCGGCAATGCGCAGCCGTCCGCGCAGACGAAATCGGCGCGGCTCTTGACCGCGTTCGCGAGCTGGCGGTGGTCGACGTTGACTCCGACCAGGCGCGTCTCGGGGAGCTGCTCGGAAACACGACTGAGGGTTCCGCCCAATCCGCAGCCCACGTCCAGAACGGTCATACCGTCGGCCAGCCCGGCCCCGGTGGTGACGATGTCGTCGAGGCGCTCCATTGCTGCGACGAAATCGGCCTGCCGGGTGCGGGCGCCCCGAAGCCGCGGCCACACGCCCCAGTGGACATACCGCGAAAAAGTGTCAGCCGCCGTATTTCCGTGCCGCCGGTCGCCGACTATGTGCTCGAAATAAGGCAGATCCACCGGGCGACCGTAGCCCCGCCGGGGACGGGGGCGCTACGCAAGTGGCACACAGGTGGCAAGGAGCAGGCGGTCGAGCTCGTTGCGGCCGTCCAGGCCACGACGGCCCAGCCGAGTCTGTGGAGTCTGAGGTGCCCCGGCGGCGTGGGACCGGGACAGTCTTGCGGGTGAGCGTTCACCCCCATAGTGTCCGGACGGGCGGTGTCCCCGGCGGACGATATCCGCGCGGACCGGCGGCAACGGGTGAGGGAGATCATGGCTCGCTTCGACGGGAAGGTCGCGATCGTCACCGGGGCCGGGGTCGGCCAGGGGCGCTCCACCGCGTTGCGACTGGCCAGCGAGGGTGCCACCGTCATCGCCGCCGACCTGAGCGGTGACGAGGAGGGCACCGCCGCGGCCGGCCCCGGCATCGTCGCGGCGCACGCCGACGTCACGCGGGCGGCCGACGTCGAGGCCCTCGTCCGGAAGGCCACCGAGCAGCACGGGCGGCTGGATGTTCTGTGCAACGTCGTGGGGGTCGCGGGGATCGCCCAGGCGGCCATCCCCGATGTGGACGAGGGCGAGTACGACCAGCTAATGGCGATCAACCTCAAAAGCGTCTTCCTGGGCATGAAGTACGCGATCCCGGCCATGGTGGCGAGCGGCGGCGGGTCGATCATCAACTGGTCGTCGGTCGGTGGACTGGTCTCCTCCCCGCACACCGTGGCCTACGGCGCGTCCAAGGCGGGCATCCTGTCGATGACCCGGACGGCGGCCCGCGAGTGGGGCGCGAGCAACATCCGGATCAACGCCATCTGCCCGGGCTTCATCTACCCGACCGGCATGACGCTCATGGGCGAGAAGCAGTTCCCCGAGGCGGTCCGGCGAGCGAGCTCGAAATCAGCCCTCGACCGGCCCGGCCGTCCGGACGAGGTCGCGTCGGTCGCGGCCTTCCTGGCTTCCGAGGACGCCTCCTACATGACCGGGTCCTACCTCGTCGTGGACGGCGGCTGGACCGCGGGCGGCTGAGTGTCTTCGCGTACACGGAGCACCACTCCGCCGCGTTCCTACCACGGAGCCGTTGTAGAGGGATGGAATTATGCTTGATGACGCCGTAGTGACCGCCCTGGCCCGGCACTGGGAAGACGGATTCAACGGTTACGACGTTGACCTGGTGATGGAACCCATCGCCGACGACGTGGTGTTCAGTTCACCTTTCGTGCCCCGCCTGACCGGCGATCCCGCGAAAGTGACCATTGAGGGATTCGACGCGTTCCGCGCCTACCTCGACGACTCGATGCGACGGGTCCCGGGTATCCGCTACTCGATCGACGCGTCCTTTGTCAGCACCCAGACGGTGGTCTTCGTCTACACCTGTCGTTTCACCGACGGCCAGATCAGGACGGGCGCGGATTCCATCCGGGTCGACGCGGAGGGAAAGATCGTGGAGTGGCGCTGCCACTACTCCTTCGCGCCGGAAAAGCTCGACAACCTCATCGAGGACTGATCCGCGGCGCAGCATCGGCGCTCCCCCGCCCGCCGGCCTGAGCTTGCCCGAACCCGTCCGTGGGGTGACGCTGGGTGACAGACGGCCGGACGGCCGGCGGACCCCGCCGGCCGAACGGTCCAGCCACGCCGCAGCTCGGGAGGGCGAACCATGTGCACCGACCTACGGTTGGCCCGGCTGCCGGGCCGGCACGTTTCCGGCCGGACGATGGACTTCGTCCAGGAACTGGGATCGAGGCTCCAGGTCGTCCCGGTGGGCCAGGAGTGGTCGGCCACGGCCACCGGCACCGGTGCGGACCCGCTGCGGTGGACCAGTACCCGGGGCTACGTCGCGCTCGACGCGTTCGGGTTCGACTGGGTCGCCTGCGACGGCTTGAACGACGCCGGACTCTCGATCGCCACCCTGTGGTTGCCCGAGACCGATCTGCCGACCACCGCGCCCGGCCCGGGGCCCCGACCAGCCCTCGACCTGGCCAACGTCGGGGCCTGGATCCTTGGCACCTGCGCGACGGTGGCCGAGGTCCGGGACGCGTTCGCGGGCGTGCGGATGTGGAACGCCCCGATCCGGCGGCTCTGGCCGGCGGACCGGGTGATGCCCGATGACATCGCCCAGCTCGCCGACCGGTGCTTCCCGCTGCACCTGGCCGTCCACGACGCCCTCGGCGGCGACCTGGTCATCGAGTTCCTGAACGGCACCCCGGTCATCCACGACAACCCGATCGGGGTCCTCACGAACTCGCCGACCTTCGAGTGGCACACCACCAACCTCCGTAACTACCTCGCGCTGACCACCGTCAACGCGAAACCGGTCAACCTGATGGGCATACAGGTCGACCCGACGGGGAACGGCAGCGGGCTGCTCGGTCTACCGGGCGATGTGACGCCGCCGTCCCGGTACATCCGGGCGACGATGCTGGCGGCCGTCTCCGCCGGGGCCAGCACCCCCCGCGCGGCCGTGAACCAGGTCTTCCACGCGCTCGACCTGGTGCACGTCCCCCGGCAGGTGGCCGCCTCGGGCGACTACACGCAGTGGCAGGTCGCCCGCGACCACGACACCGGCACGTACTACCTGCGCAGCTACGACTCCTGGGAAACCCACGTCCACGACCTCCACGACCTGGGCGTCAGCGACCCCTCCACCCGGCGGCGGGCGCTGCCCCTGCCCACCGCTCAGGCCTGACGGCCCCCTCCGACCGGACGGGCCGGCCAGGAGATCAGCCGGGCGCCGACCGCCGCGGTCTGCAGGATGTAGCGGTCGTCGGGATCGGTCGGGTCGTAGCCGGTCAGTTCGGCGATGCGGGCCAGCCGGTAGGTGACCGCCCGCGGCGACAGGTGCAGACCCCGGGCGGCGGCGAGCGTCACCGCGCCGGCGTCGAGGTACGCGCGCAACGTCTCCAGCAGCGGCTCCGCTCCCCCGCGCGCCCCGAGCAGGCCGGCCAGCACGGTCGCGACCAGTTCCTCGAGCGCCGGTCGGTCGCGCAGCAGGACCTGGTAGATGAGCAGGCTCTCGGCCCGGGCGACCGGGTCGGGCCGGCCGAGCCGGGCGGCCACGTCGATGGCTGAGCGCGCCTCCTCGAACCCGGCCCGGACCCCGGCGGCCCCCCGCCGGGCCCGGCTCACCCCGAGCCGCCACTCCAGATCGGCCTCGCGACCCAGCCGGTCGACCACCACGGCCACCGGCCGGGCGCCGGGCCCCGGCTCGGTCGGAACCGGGCCGAAGGGCCGGGCGGGCCCGAACGGGGGCTCGGGGAGCGGCGCCGACCCGGCCGGCACCACGCAGACCAGCAGCCCGTCCTTCGTCGCGACCAGCAGGTCGGCCGGCCCCGGCCGACTGGCCCGCAACGCGGCTTCGACCTGCGGGGTCACCGCCCGCCCGTCCACGAACCGTCGCGAGGCCCGCCCGACCAGCACGATGTGGGGCGCTTCCAGCCGCAGGCCGAACCCCGCGGCCCGATCGATCAGCGAAGCGACGTCGGACGTTCCGGTCAGCAGGTCATCGACCAGTTCGCGGCGGGCCGCCTCCTCGGACCGGGCCCGGGCCGCCCGCGCCGACTCGTACCCCTCGCACAGCGCCGCGACCACATCGTCGCTGGCCCGCAGCACCGCCGTTCCGACCGTCCGCAGAGCGCGGGTGTCGCCCGCGCCCTGGACCGCCGGCAGAGACGGCCAGGCCCGCCAGGTCGCCGACAGGTACAGATCAACCAGGGCCCGCAGCGACGCGCCGGCCTCCGCCGCCGCCCGCCCGAGCGACCGGAAGCGTTCCAGCTCGGCCGACCGTAGCCGGCGCCCGCCGCCGGCCGCGTCCGCGAGGACATCGAGGTAGTCGCCGAGCAGGCTGGCCCGCAGCCGGGCATCCCCGGCCGCCAGGACCGCCGCCCGGGGCAGACGGGTCAGGCTCGTGCCGGGCAGCTGATCGGCTTCCGGCTCGATCGTCACCGCCCCGCCCTCCCCTCAACACGGACCGATCGTTGCCGAGTCTCGGCAGATTCATACCCCTGAACGTAGCCGAAAACGTGATCCCCCTGCCGAGCTGACGACGGCAGGCTGGAACTCAGCAACCCGAGCCGCCCGGCGCCGCTGCTGGCAACGGAGCCCGGTCGCGTCGGGGGACGGGTTGCCGACCCGCTCGGCCGTCCGGCCGGCGGCGCCGTCACCACACGGGAAGGGACCTTCTCGATGGACATCCCGATCTGGGCCTGGCTCGGCTTCCTGGCCGGAGTGCTCGTTCTCCTGACCGTCGACCTCGTCGCCCACCGAAGGGCCCACGTCATCGGGCTGCGCGAAGCCGCCTGGTGGAGCGTCGGCTGGGTCAGCATCGGGCTGGGCTTCGCCGGCGTCGTCTGGGCCTGGCTGGGCGCCGGCCCGGCCGCCGAGTACACGGCCGCCTACCTGCTCGAGAAGAGTCTGTCGGTCGACAACCTGTTCGTCTTCGCCCTGATCTTCGGATACTTCAAGGTGCCCCGGGCCTACCAGCACCGGGTGCTGTTCTACGGGGTGCTCGGCGCTCTGGTACTCCGCTTCATCTTCATCGCCGCCGGCGTCGCGCTGCTGTCCAGCCTGCACTTTGTCATTTACCTGTTCGGCGCGTTCCTGATCTACACGGCCGTGAAAATGGTCAAGGAGTCGGAGCCCGACACGGATCCGGGGCGCAACATCGCCGTCCGGGCCCTTCGCCGGCTCATGCCGATCACCGACGACTATCAGGGCCGACGGTTCGTCCTGCGGCGGGCCGGAAAGCTGATCGGTACCCCGCTGCTGGTGGTCCTGGTCGCGGTGGAAACGGCCGACCTGTTGTTCGCGGTCGACTCCGTGCCGGCCGTCCTGTCGGTCACCGACACCACCTTCCTGGTCTACGCGAGCAATGCCCTGGCGATCCTCGGTCTGCGGTCGCTGTACTTCCTGCTCTCGGGCATGCTCGAACGCTTCCACCACCTGGGCCGGGGCCTGGCGGTGATCCTCGGGTTCGTCGGCGCCAAGATGGTGCTGAGCGACGTGATCCACATTCCGATCGGGATCTCCCTGGGCGTCATCGCGGTCGCCCTGACCGTCGCGGTGGTTGCGTCCCTGCTCACCGAGCCGCCGGCCAAGGACAGTGACCCGGCCGTCGGGGCGGTCGACGGACCAGCCGACCCCCTCGACGACGGGCCGGAGTCGGCCGGAAATGGGACGACGCCCGAGAACTCCGAGGCGGTCACGGTCGGGCCACCCGCCCGCTGACGGCCGCGCGGTCCAGCGGTTCACCGGCTGGTGGAAGGGGGTGGGTCACCGAGCCGCGAACGCGGCCCGGTAGGCCTGCGGGGGCACCCCGACCAGCCGCCGGAAGTGCGGCCGGAGCGCCACGCCGTCGGAGAACCCGACCAGCCCGGCGACCGCTTCGATGCCGAGATCGCTCGACTCCAGGAGTTGTCGGGCCCGCTGCACCCGCTGGGCGAGCAGCCACTGCAAGGGCGAGCTGCCGACGTGAGCGCGAAAGCGTCGGTCGAACGTCCGCCGGCTCATGTGGGCCCGGACGGCCATCGCGTCCACGTCCAACCGGACGTCGGCGAGGTTGGCCTGGGCGAACGCAACCGCCGCCGCCAGGGCGTCTCCCGTCTGTACGCGAGTCGGAAGAGCTGCCCACCCGATCCATCCCAGCCGGCGACGAGAGTGCCGACGACCAGGCCGTCCTGTTCGGCCACGAGGAGAGCGGGTACACCGTTGCGCCTACAGTCCCACGACCTGTCTCAAAGAGGTTGACGGGTTCCGCTGTGCGCGGACTATTGCGCCGATCCGATCCGATCCGAGGATCGAGCGGTGCTCGCATTCTGGTCGGCCCGCCAATCGTCTGTTGGACGACTGGCGGGCCGGCGGGAGGCTAGCTCAGATG
>JAMFSN010000115.1 GCA_026225295.1 Frankia alni | reverse complement strand
GACGTCGCCCGGGTCGAGGTGGACGCCGCGCTGGTTCACCGGCTGGCGGCCCGCCCCGACCTGTTGACCGCCGTCCAGGGGTTCGACCGGGTGGAACTGGACCCGCGCGGCTTCCGCTCCGGCTCGATGAACGAGGTACTCAGCGCGGAGTAGGAGCCGGCCCGTCCTGGTCATCCAGGTCATCCAGGTCATCCAGGTCATCCAGCGGTGCCGGTGACCGGATGGCGACGACAATGCCGACCAGCGCGCACCCGAATCCCAGGACGACCCCGCCGATCCCGGTGGTGGCGATCCAGGTCGGGCCGTTGCCGTGGCCGAAGAAGAACGGGATCACCGCGCCGAGCACGCCGAGCAGCCCGATCGCGAACAGCACCGCCCCGACCTGCACCCAGCGGTCCGAGCGGGTCGGGGCGGAGGGCATGGGCCGAGAGTAAACCAGCGGGAGAGCCGGCGAAGGCCCCGGCCGAACGCCCGGGGGGCGCCGCCGGGACCGGCCGCGGGCCCCTCAGACCGACGGCTCGCCTTCGCCCTTCTGGTGGGCGCCGCGCTCGACGCTCTCGCGGTAGGCGGCTCCTTCTTCCTCGGTCGCCGTCAGGCCATCGGCGGCGGCCATGTCGGCCTCGTCCACCGGGCCGGAACTCGCGCCGGTTACGGACTCGTCCCGCCGCCGGCCCTCCTCGGCCTCCTTGAACGAGTCCGCGTTGCGGTAGTCGGCGCTGGTCGATTCGGACACCGGTGTCTCCTTCGGATCGGATCGGTCGAAGCCTGGCGGGGGCCGGGCACCGCCGATCGCGCGCGGTCCGACACCCCCCGGTAGCCAGCCTGCCCACATTCCCACGGGTTACGCCCGGTCGGTCCGGAGGCCGCCGGGCGAGACTTCACCCACGTTCCCGGAAGCCGCGACCGTCCCCACCGGACATCGCGGGCAGCTAACCTGAATAGACCTTCTCACGATCACCCGCGCGTCGCCGCGCCCGACCGAGGGCGAGATCTGTGCCTACCGGCAAAGTCAAATGGTTTAACCCGGAAAAGGGGTTCGGCTTTCTCAGTCGGGACGACGGTGGCGATGTCTTCGTTCATAAGGCGTCCCTGCCCGAAGGGTTGGAGCAGCTCCGGCCGGGCGACCGGGTCGAGTTCGGGGTCGCCGCCGGCCGGCGGGGCGAGCAGGCGCTGTCGGTCCGCGTCCTGAACCCGCCCCCGACCGCTGCCGCGCCGGTTGTCCACAAGCGGACTCCCGACGAGCTGCACAGCATGGTCGAGGATATGATCAAAGTGCTCGACGACGTGCAACGGGATCTTCGTCGCGACCGTTACCCGGACCGCCGCACGGCGGCCAAGGTGGCCAAGGTGGTTCACGCGGTCGCCGACGAGCTGGAGGCCTGACGCCGACCGACCAGACCGGTGGCGACACACCGTGGCCCGGACACGGGAATGTCCCGCTCCCGAAACACGCACCGCTTACCGTGCCGGCACAGCCCACACCGGCGGGTCGGCGAGGCGGGTCGGGCACCGGCGGGTCGGGCACAGGGAGACGTGATGCAGTACGCGGATTACCTCCGGTCGGTTCCGAAGGTGGAGCTGCACTGCCACTTCGAGGGCACCGTGCGCGCCGCGACGTTCGCCGACCTGGCCCGTCGGCACGACATCACGCTGCCGACCAACGAGGTCGCGAAGCTCTACGACTACGAGACGATCTACGAGTTCCTGGCCATCTTCGGGATGGTCTCGACAACGCTGATCGACCGGGAGGACTTCGCCCGCTGCGCTTACGAATCCCTCGAGGACGGCGTCAAGCTCGGCAATCTGCGTTACCGGGAGATGTTCTTCAACCCGACCCTGCACACCCGCCGGGGGGTGCCGATGGCCACCGTGATCGATGGCCTGGTCGACGGGATCCGGGCCGCCGAGAACGATCTCGGGGTACGGTGCCGGCTCATCGCCGACGTGTACCGCCAGGACCCTCCGGCGATGGCCCGCCAAATGGTCGAAGAGGTCCTCGAACACCGGCGGGACGAGCTGATCGGGCTGGGAATGGACGGCGCCGAGGCACCCGACCCGCCGGAGAAGTTCGTCGAGGCCTACCAGCTGGCCCGGGCCGGCGGTCTGCGGCTGACCAGCCACGCCAGCGAGGACGCCCCCCCGGTCAACATCACAACCTGCCTCGACGTCCTGGGCTGCGAGCGCATCGACCACGGCTACCACATCATGTCCGACCCGGCGGTGATCGCCCGCTGCCGCGACCAGGGCATCTACTTCACCTGCTGCCCGACGTCGACGGCCGTGGTCTACGGCTGGCCGGATCTCACCACCCACCCGATCAAGGACATGGTGGCCGCCGGTCTGGCGGTCATGCTCAATTCGGATGACCCCACGATGTTCCACACCGACATCGGCCGCGAGTACGTCGAGCTGTGCACGGCGCTCGACTACGGCCCGGCGACGGTGCGCGGGCTGGTCCTGAACGGGGTCGACGCGACCTGGCTCGACGAGAGCGACAAGGCCGCGATGCGGACCGACTTCACCGACGTGCTGAACCGCCTCGACGCGGAGCTGGCCAGCAGCTCGGGCTGACCGGCCCGGGCCGCGATCCGGCGGCGGGCCGGGACCGGCCGGCGGGGGCGCCTACCGGACCGGAACCGGCAGGGGCGGCACGAGGCCGGCGGCCGCCGCCCGCCCGAGCAACGCGTCCACCGCCGCGTACCCCTCGTCCCCGAGATCGAGGGTGAAGTCGTTGACGTACAACCCGATGTGGGCGTCCACCACCGCCGGTTCCATCTCCTGGGCGTGGGCGAGCACATAGTCCCGGGACGCCGCCGGATCCGCGAACGCGGCCGCGACGCTCGCCCGGACCGCCGCCGACAGGGCCGCGGTGTCGAGCGTGGACCGGGCGATGATCGCCCCCAGCGGGATCGGCAGGCCGGTCTCCCGTTCCCACCAGTCGCCCAGGTCCGCGAGCTGGGTGAGGCCGTACGAGGGGAACGTGAACCGCGATTCGTGGATCACCAGGCCGGCGTCGTATGCGCCGTCCCGTACCGCCGGCATGATCTTGTCGAACGGTACGACATCGATCTCGGCCACCCCGCGCTCCTGCGCCCACAGCCGGAACAGCAGGTAGGCGGTGGTGCGCTCGCCGGGGATCGCGACCCGGGCCCCGGCCAGTCCGGTGCGCCCGGCGGTCAGCACCAGCGGTCCGCACCCGCGTCCCAGGGCCCCGCCCGAGGACAGCAGCCGGTAGTCGCCCAACAGCCACGGCAATGCCGCGTAGGACACCTTGACCAGGTCGTCCCGGCCGGCGGCGGCCCGCTGGTTGAGGACATCGATGTCGGCGTAGGTGACCGTCATCTCCGGCGCACCGGGCACCTGGCCGTGGGCCAGCGCGTGAAAGGCGAAGGTGTCGTTCGGGCAGGGCGAGATGGCCAGCGAGAGGGTGCTCACCCGGTCCACACTACGAGCGCCGCGCCGATCGCCTCCAGCCCCAGAAACGCGGCCGGCAGGTCCCAGGCGGTCCGGTCCCGTCGCCCGACCGTGTTGCTGATCGCCCGGACCTCGGCGAACGGCACCGCGAACCGGGCGGCGGCCAGCGCGACCGGGTGGCCCTCCATCGCCTCGGCGGCCGGCGACCATCGACCGGCCAGTTCTTCGGCCCGCCGGGCCGTGCCGGTGACCGTCGCCACGGTCAGCACCGTCCCCGACCGGACCGGGACACCGGCCGCGGCCAGAACGGCGGTCAGCCGGGCCGTGAGCCCCGCGTCGGGATCGACCGCGGCCGGCCCGAGACCGAGGTCGTCGACGCTGAGGAAGGAGCCGTCGGCATCGACGGCGCCGAGGTCGGCCGCGACGACCCGGTCGGCGACGACGACGTCGCCGAGGCCGGCGTGGCCGGCGAAGCCGCCCGCGATGCCGGCGCAGATCACCGCGTCGAACGGCACGCCGGCCGTTGCGGCGGCGGCCAGCTCGGCCGCCGCCGCGACGCCGGCCGCCCAGCCGACGCCACCCGCGATCGGGACGACCCGGGCGCCCGTCCCGCCCGGCGAAGGTGGATGGCCGCTGCCCGGCCCACCCGGCCCACCCGGCCCGGGCCGGGTCGGGTGGGCCGAGTGGGCCGGATGGATCGGGTGGATCCCGGGGGGGTTGATCCCGGCCAGCACCGCGTCCCGCTCGGCCGCGACCGCGGTCACGACCAGCACCCGCGGCCGGCTCACGGCGCGGCGGTCAGCGGGCCGGTCGGTCGCTCACAGGACACGTCAGGGGGCGACCGTCAAGTTGAAGACCCAGCTCCCGGACGCGTCCGTCGACCCGCTGCGGGGGGCCTGGAACAACACGAGTTGGGCCTGGCCGTTGGTGTTACCGACCTCGAGGCGGTAGTGGTCCTTCGTGATCGTGTCGGTGATGCGCTGGCCGCCGACGCTGAGGTAGTAGCCGCGGCTGGCCACCGACGACGCGACGTCCACGCTGATGACCCCCCCGGGCACCACCGCGATCCGTGGGACGGGCGGCGCATGCCGGGTCACCGTGCCGCCCCGGAGGTAGTTCGTCGCCGAGGTGGTGACGTAGGTCCGGCCCGCCTGCAGGCTCACCGAAGGGGTCGGCCGGTCGCACCCGGCCAGCGCGACCACCGCGACGCCGACCACAGGGACGACGGCCAGCCGCCGCGCGCGGTGACGGGTGACGACCCGGGGCAGCGACACGCAGCAGAGGCTACCCGGCGACGGCGGGTGGGGCCGGCTCAGTCCGGCCGGTTGCGCCGGCGGGGACCCGCCCGGCGCCGGGGGCGGGTGGCGGTGGGCGCCTCCGGATCGACCAGCGTGGGGGGTTCCCGGTAGCCCCCCACCGCGCCCGAAGTCCCCGCGCCGACACCCCCCGCGGCGGCCGGCGCCGGCCGTAACCGGCCGCGCCGGGTCTCGACGGCCGGATCCACCGCCGTTGGCTAGTCGAGCCGGTCGACGCGCGCCGAGCGCTGCGCCACCCGGGCCGCCCGGCGACTGTCCCGGGTCCGGCGCAACGTGGTGACCTCGACGAACAACGTGCCCATGACGAGTGCCGACGCGAGCGCGAAGCCGAGCGTGCCGCCCATCGAGACCAGCCCGAGCGCGCCGCCGACCACCCAGGCCAGCTGGAGCACCGTCTCCGACCGGGCGAACGCCGACGTCCGGGTGTCCTCGGGGATGTCGCGCTGGATCACCGCGTCGAGGGCGAGCTTCGACACCGAGCCGGCCATGGTGGCCAGCAGCGCGGCCAACAACGAGGTGAACTTCGTGTAGTTCAGCGCGGCCCCGACGCAGCCGGCGGCCGCCCCGAGCAGCGAGATCATCAGCAGCGCCTCGGGCTTGCGGCGCCCGAGCCGGCCGCCGACGAAGACACCCACCCCGCTCCCGACCCCGGCGGCGATGGCCAGGCCGCCCAGCCAGAGGTTCGTCCCGCCGGCCGTCCGCAGCAGGAAGGCCAGGTAGAAGGTGAGGAAGCCGACCAGCCCGCGCAGGACAGCTGCGGTCCGCAGCGCGACCGGCAACGAGCCGACCGCCCGGGCCAGCCGGGACCGCATGCCGGCCCGTGAGCCGCCCGCCGCGACCGCGACGGCCGGCAGGTCCCGGACCCGGCGTTCCCCCTCGGCACTGTCGACGTGCTGCGGGAGCCGGAACACGGCCACCGCGGCGATCAGGAAGACCAACGCCGCGATCCGCAGCACCCACGGGTAGCCGACGTAGGGGATCTTGGCGATGGCCAGCCCGAGCGGGGCCAGGATCGAGCCGGACACGACGTTGACCAGCGACAGTCGCGAGTTGACCTTGACCAACGTCATCTCGCGGGGGGCCACCCGGGGGACCACCGCGCTGCGGGCCACCCCGAACGCCTTGGACATCACCAGCAGCCCGAGAGCCAGCGGATAAACCGACAACCCGGCCAACGAGCCGGCCAACATCCAGGCCAGCATGGCCCGGCCGATGCAGACCGCGCCCAGCGCCAGCCGCCGGCCGTGCGGGAACCGGTCGAGCATCGGGCCGATGACCGGGGCCAGCACCGCGAACGGGGCCATGGTGATCAGCAGATAGAGGGCGACCTTGGACCGGGCCTCGGTGGGCGAGACGGAGAAGAACAGCGACCCGGCCAGGGCGACGGTGATCAGCGCGTCGCCGGCCGCGTTGACGAAGGACAGCTCGAGCAGATTCGCGAGTCCGGAGACTCCGGCCCCGTCCCGGCGCGCGGTGGCGCGCACGCGGCCGAACCGTTCGCTGATGGTGGCGCCGACGTTCACCTGAATGAGTTTTCCTCGTACGGGATGCCCAACCGGAGTAGTCGGAGAATCTCTGAGCGAGAATACGTCCGGCACCATGGTGGAGGATCGTGCGGAGGGTGCGACGCACGTCGTACCGCGCGTGTCCGGTTCTCCGACCGGTGCCGCGCCACACGAAGCGAAGAAGGGCAGGGCATGTCGTCTGACCAGGCGGGAAGCACCGGCATCGAGGCCGGCTCGACCCGCGCGACCGAATCTCGCCCGACGCCCGCGAAGGCGACCCGGACGGCGGCGGCCACGGCCGGCGCCGCGCCGGCCGGCCGGTCCCGGGGGCCGGCGCTCGACGCGGCCTGCGCCGCGGCGGTCGACCTGGCCCGGGCCGCGGCGGTCGAGGAGGCCGGCGAGGCCGGCACCGTCGGCGCCCATCTGGGGGCCGAGGCCGAAGCCGACCGGGTGGTCGTGCACCGCTTCGCGGCCCTGCTCCCGGGCTATCCCGGCTGGGCCTGGTCGGTCGTCGTGACCCGCGCGTCGCGCAGCCGCCTGGTGACCGTCTCGGACGTCGTGCTGCTGCCGGACGAGGGCGCGGTCCGCCCGCCGGCGTGGGTGCCCTGGTCGGAGCGGTTGCGGCCTGGTGACGTCGGCGTCGGCGATCTGCTGCCGACCGCGGCGGACGACCCGCGGCTGGTACTGCGGCCGTTGGAGGTCGACGAGATCGACGATCCCGATCCGCTGCTCGAACCGGGCCTCGGTCGACCGCGGGTGCTGTCCGCCCTCGGGCGGGAGGAAGCCGCCGAACGCTGGTATGCGGGCGAGCCCGGTCCGGCCGCGCAGATCGCCAAGGTCGCGCCGGCCCACTGCGGGACCTGCGGGTTCCACATCCGGGTGGTCGGCACCCTGAGCCGGCTGTTCGGGGTGTGCGCGAACGAGCTGGCCCCCGACGACGCGCGCGTGACCTCGGTCGACCACGGCTGCGGCGCCCACTCCGAGGCATTGGTGGCGCCCTCCGAACGGCCGGAGTCGCTCCCCGAATAAGTCCGGGCGCGGCTCCGTTGGCCTTCCGATCTGCATCCCGGCCATCCCTCTACGGGTCGGGGTTGTCGGGTTGCAGGGTGTAGGGGTCGCGGGCGGTGCGTAGGTGGTTGGTGCGCCAGGTCTGGTCGGGGTCGATGGTGGGTGGGGCGCGCCATTCGATCCGGCCGTGGGGTCCCAAACGTAGGTCGTAGCCGTCGTAGTGGGCGACGTCGTGGTGAACGCTGCAGGCGAGGGCGAGGTTGTCGGCGGCGGTTGCCCCGCCGTCGTTCCACTCGATGAGGTGATGGGCCTCGGTCCAGCTGGCCGGCCGATCACACAACGGGAACGAACACAGCTGGTCGCGGGCGATGACGGCAGCGCGGATCGGACCGGTCGCGGTCCGCTGGGCCCGGCCAACGTCGAGGAGTTCACTTTTAGGTCCGAACACGACCCGTCGGACGGAAGCATCGCAGACGATCCGGTCGATCACGGTCTTGGGGAGCGGGGTCCCGCCGTGGACGGTGTAGGCGGGTCCCCCGTCCGCCATGGTGACCGGGCCCGTCCCAGCGTCGGGCCAGCAGCGGCCGCGGAACCCGAACGGTCCGGACTTTTCCTCCAGGTCCCCGGTCAACGTCGAGAACGGCACCAGCACCGACACGTGCGGGCGTTCCCCACCCGTGGTCGGTAGGTTTCCGTCGTTCATGACTTTGCGGCACAGTTCGATCAACGCGTCACACCGCCGCCGTCCCGCCGACCGGGGGTCGCGTTGCCCGTCGACCTGGGGGGTGGGGGCGGCCAGGGGGTTCAACGCGGCCTGCGCCACCGCGGCACCTTCGGGATCCAGGACCGCGGTCAGCGCGGTCATGCCGTCTTCCCGCTCATGCATCGACAGGGTCCGCTTCCCCCGTTTGGCCGCGTCGTCGTCCCCACCGTCCGGGTCCAGCAGGAGCAGCAACGCCCGGCCGGCCTTCGCCAACTCACCGGGGTCCAACGTCCGGGCCAAATCCAACAGCACCGACTCGACCCGGTCCCGCATCTCCGGGGTGGCGACATGGCTGGGGACCCGCCGCACCACCGACACCACCACCCCAGCATGATCCGCCGAAACCCGGCCTTCGCTCAGCGCCTGACGGGTCGCACCCAACTGGCCGTCCAACGCCGCCGCTAACTGGACCCGGGCATGGGCCTCACCCGGACGGATCGCCAACCGGTCCCGCAGCAGCATCGCGGTACCCGCCGCCCCGGCCCGGCGGGCCACATCCCGGCCGTCCAACTCCCGCACCACCGCAAGATCCACCGCATCCCATTGGCGACGCAGCGCCTCCCGCGAGTCGACATAGTCAAGCAACTGGTCATCGGTCAGACCGAACACCGGCGCATCCCCATGCGCATCCACGACCGCGTGCTCCGCGTCCAACGCGCGCAGGATCTCGGGACGGCGAAGACCGCCGTCGACAGGATCACACTTCGAACACATGTTCGTATCGTACGCCCGACGATCACCCCCGTCACGCCGATAAATCCCGGCCGGGGCGTCAGCCGAACAAGGCCGACTTCGGCGTCAGCCGAACAAGGCCGGCAGAGTTCCTTCGTGGGCGCGGCGCAGGTCGGCCAGCCCGACCGTGAAGGCGTCCTGGATGTCCAGGGCATCGCCGTCGACCACGCCGATCCGCCGGGCGGGCAGGCCGCGGGCCGCGCACATGTCGGAAAACCGCAGCTCCTCGGAGCGCGGCACGGCCACCACGGCCCGTCCGGCGGATTCGCTGAACAGTTCGACGAACGGGTCGGCCCCGGCCGGCAGGACGATCCGCGCGCCCCGCCCGCCGCGCAGGCACGACTCGACCAGCACCTGGGCCAGCCCACCGTCGGACAGGTCGTGGGCGGCGGTCAGCATCCCGTCCCGGGACCCGGCGATCAGGATCTCGGCCAGCAGTTTCTCCCGCTCCAGGTCGACGGCCGGTGGCTGGCCGCCGAGGTGGCGGTGCGTCGCCCAGGCCCATTCCGAGCCGCCGAACTCGTCGGCGGTGTCGCCCAGCAGGATCAGCGCGTCGCCCTCGTCGACGAATCCGATCGGCGTACGCCGGGCCACATCGTCGAACAGGCCCAGGACGCCGATCACCGGCGTCGGGTTGATCGCCACCGACCCGGTCTGGTTGTAGAACGACACGTTGCCGCCGGTCACCGGCAGGCCCAGCCGCCGGCAGCCGTCGGCCAGCCCGCGGGTCGCCTCGGCGAACTGCCACATCACCTCGGGATCCTCCGGCGAGCCGAAGTTCAGGCAGTTGGTCACCGCGATCGGCACCGCTCCGGACGCGGCCACGTTACGGGCGGCTTCCGCCAGGGCCAGCTGGGCGCCGGCGTAGGGATCCAGGCGGGCGTACCGACCGTTCCCGTCGGTGGCGAGGGCGACCCCCAGCCCGGTCGCCTCCGACAGCAGCAGCACCCCGGCGTCCTCGGGCGCGGCCAGCACGGTCGCCGACTGGACGTAGCGGTCGTACTGGTCGGTCACCCAGGCCCGCGAGCACAGGTTCGGCGAGGCGATCATCGCCAGCAGCGTGGCCCGCAGTTCGGCGCCCGTCGCCGGCCGGGCCAGGGCGGTCGGGACATCGAGCTGCAGCGCGTCGAGATCGACCGGTCGGCTCAGCGGCCGCTCGTAGACGGGACCCTCGTCGGCCAGCGACGCCGGCGGGACGTCGACCACCACCGAACCGTGCCAGCAGATGATCAGCCGCCCGCTGTCGGTCACGGTGCCGATCTGGGTGGCCAGCACCCCCCACCGGGCCGCGATGGCCAGCACCGCTTCGAGGTTCCCGGGTGTGACGATGGCCAGCATCCGCTCCTGGGATTCGCTGGCCAGCACCTCGTGCGGGTCCATGGACGCCTCGCGCAGCGGGACCAGGTCGAGGTCGACGGCCATCCCGCCGACCGCCCCGGTGGCCAGCCCGGCGGCCGTGGTTTCGGTGAGCGCGCAGGTCAGGCCAGCCCCGCCGAGATCCTGGATGCCGACCACCAGTTCGGCGTCGAACAGTTCCAGGCACGACTCGATGAGGATCTTCTCGGTGAACGGGTCCCCGACCTGCACGGCCGGCCGGTTGGCGGGGCCGCCACCGGCCGCGAACGTCGCCGAGGCGAGCACCGACACCCCGCCGATGCCGTCCCGACCGGTCTTGGCGCCGAGCAGGACCACCGCGTTGCCGACCCCGACGGCCGCCGACCGCTGGATCCGCGACGTCGGCATCACCCCGATGCACAACGCGTTGACCAAGGGGTTTCCGGCGTAGGTGGGGTCGAAGACGACCTCTCCGCCGATCGTCGGGAGGCCCAGGCAGTTGCCGTAGCCGCCGACCCCGGCCACGATCCCGGGCAGGACCCGGGCTGTGTCGGGGTGGTCGGCGTCGCCGAACCGCAGCGGGTCGAGCACCGCGATCGGCCGGGCGCCCATGGTCAGGATGTCGCGCACGATCCCGCCGACGCCGGTCGCCGCGCCCTGGTAGGGCTCGACGAAGCTCGGGTGGTTGTGCGACTCGATCTTGAAGGTGACGGCCAGGCCCTCGCCGACGTCGACGACCCCGGCGTTCTCCCCCCTCCCGACCAGCAGGCGCGTCGACGGGGTGTCCCGGAACTGCCGCAGGTGGACCTTGGAGGATTTGTACGAGCAGTGCTCGCTCCACATGATCGAGTACATGGCCAGCTCCGACACGGACGGCGCCCGGCCGAGCGTCTCGGTGATGCGGAAGTACTCGTCGTCGGTGAGGCCGAGCTCACGGTAGGGCGCGACCACCCCGATCGCGTCGGACGTACCGGGCATGCCCGCCCCTCCCGTGGTCCCCGCCCCTCCCATGGTCCCCGCCGCTCCCGTGGTCACAGCGTCCCGCCGGTCGGGGCCGGGTCGTCGAGCAACAACCGCGGGAGCCCCGGGTCCAGCGACCCGCGGTGCACGAGGGTGTCCAGGACGGACGTGAACATGGCCAGTCCGTCGGTGCCGGCGCCGGTGAGGGCGTCGACGGCGTGCTCGGGGTGCGGCATCAGGCCGACGACATTGCGGCGCGGGTTGCAGATGCCGGCCACGTCCCCGACCGAGCCGTTCGGGTTCCCCACGTACCGCAGGACAATCTCGCCCTCGTCCTCCAGCTGTTCGAGCTGGTCCGGGTCGATGACGTAGCGGCCCTCACCGTGCTTCACCGGGATGATGATCTCCTGACCCTCGCGGTAGTCACCGGTCCACGACGTGGCCACGCTCTCGACCCGCAGCCGCTGGTCCCGGCACACGAAGTGGAGCCCGACGTTGCGGGTCAGCGCGCCGGGCAGCAGCTGCGCCTCGCACAGGACCTGGAAGCCGTTGCAGATCCCGAGAACCGGCAGCCCGTCCTGGGCCGCCTCCACGATGGCTCCGACGACCGGCGAGAACCGGGCGATGGCCCCGGCCCGCAGATGGTCGCCGTAGGAGAATCCGCCCGGCAGCACCACCGCCGCCACGCCCCGCAGGTCGGCGTCGCCGTGCCACAACGGGACCGGGTCCGCGCCGGCCCGTCGGATCGCCCGCGCCGCGTCCCGGTCGTCCAACGAGCCGGGGAAGGTCACCACACCAACGGGCACACCCATGGGACGAGCCTATCCGGGCGTCGCCCCGTCGCTCGCGACACCGAGATCGCCGTCACCCGCGCCGCCGAAACGTCGGAGCCGTGATTGCCGGGGTCCGGCCAACTCTCCGGGAGGTCACCGAGCCCCAACGGTGATCCGATCCACGACCGGTGGACTCAGCCGGGACGGACGGTGAAGTCCTCGATCACCGGATTGGCCAGCAGCGCGCCGGCCAGTTCGGAGACGGTCGCGAGCGCGGCCGCGTCCACCGGACCGTCCACCTCGACCTCGAACCGCTTGCCCTGCCGCACGCTCACCACGCCACCGACCCCGAGGCGGGGCAGCGCGGACAGGACCGCCTGCCCCTGCGGATCCAGGATCTCAGGTTTGAGCATCACGTCGACCACCACGGTCCCCATGGGCGCGACCTTACCGGCCGGGGAACGGGAAAGACCTGGCGGTCCGGCCGCGCCCCAGCCGGGGCGGAACCGAACCACCAGGTCCCGATCCACGGGCCGCGCCCGCGGTGGTGTCCCGGTCGGGCCTAGATGATGCCCTTGCTCTGCAGGAACTGCTTCGCGACGTCGGACGGGTCGTCCTTGTCCACCCCGACCTGCTTGTTCAGCGTGAGCAGCTCGGAGGTGGTGAGGGCCGAGTCGACCTTGGCCAGCGCGGCCGCGACCGCCGGGGACGCCTTGGCGGTGCGGATCAGCGGCAGGACGTTGTCCGCGTTCTGCAGGTGCTTGTCGTCGGTCAGCACAACCAGGTTCTTCGAGGCGACGGCGCCGTCCGAGGAGAACACCAGGCCGATCCCGACCGAGTTGTTGGCGATCGCGTTGATCGTCAGTGGGCCACCGGCGTCCAGCGTCTTGAAGCCAGCAAACTTGGCGCCGTAGGTCTTCTCCAGCCCCGGCTCGCAGTACGCGCGGGTCTGGCACTCCGCCGGCCCGCCGAGGGTCAGCTTGCCCGCCACGTTCGGCTTCGACAGGTCCGACAGCGTGGTCAGGCCGTACTTGGCCGCCGTCGCCTTGCTGACCGCGAAGGCGTTCTGGTCGGCGGCCGACGAGAACGGGTACACGGTCAGGTTCTTCGCCTTGACCAGCGGCTGGAGCGCGGCGAACGTCTTGGCCGCGTCGCCCGAGGCCGGGCCGGCCGCGTTCGGGTCCGACTGCTGCACGAGGAACGTGGTGAGGGTGCTGAGGTACTCGGGGACGAGGTCGATCTCGCCGTTGGCCAGCGCCTTGAGGTACAGCTCCCGGTTACCCAGGTTGTACTTGGTACTGATCTTGTAGCCGGCCTTCTGGAGCACGTCGGCGTACATGTTGGCGATGAGGGTGTTCTCGGCGAAGTCCGCCGAGGCGACCGTGATCGAGCCCTGCGAACCAGCCGTCGGTCCCGCACTCGATCCGCTCGATCCGCTCGAGGAACCGCCACCGCTCGAACCACAGGCCGCCAGTGCGATCGCGGTGGCCGCGGCCAGAGCGATCACGGCGCCGATTCGCCGGGGTGCACGCATGGGTGAATCGCCTCCCGTTAACCCGTCCCGACCTGCGGACGGATCCGATGTACCGGCGAGGTCCTCCCCGCCCCCGGGGTAACACAACCGGACCAGTGGGGAACCCGCAACTTGACTCGGGCACCGTGGCCGAAACGTCATCAAACCGCAATACGCAGGTCGGGCGCTCCCGGCGGCCGGCGGCCGGCCACGGAAGCGTCAGCTGGCTGGGCCAGTCGCGGTGACGGCCTCGGCGCCGGTCGGGGCCGGGCGCGCCGCCCCCGGCCGCATCCGGACCTGCGAACGCAGCGGCGCGGGACTCAGCGCCCGCTGCACCACCCCGCCCAACAGCTCCGTCCCCAACGCCAGCAGGGCGACCAGGATCGCCCCCGCGTAGACCTCGTCGTAACGCTGGGTCCCGAAGCCGTCGACGATGTACCGGCCGAGCCCGCCCGACGCGACCAGGGCCGCGAGCGTGGCCGTCGCCACGACCTGGACCGCGGCGGTCCGCACGCCGGCCATGATCAGCGGGACGGCCAGCGGGATCTCCACCTGCCGCAGGATCTGCCCGCCGGTCATCCCCATCCCCCGGGCCGCCTCGACGACATCCCGGTCGACGCTGCGGATGCCGACGTAGGCGTTGGTCATCACCGGTGGAATCGCCAGCGCGACCAGGGCCACCAGCGCCGGGGTCGTCCCCAGGGTCGAGAAGACCTGGGCCACGAAGACCAGCAGAGCCAGCGACGGTACGGCCCGGCCGATGTTGGAGATGTTGATCGCGATGAAACCGCCCCGGCCCAGGTGCCCGAGGGTCAGCGCGATCGGCAGGGCAACGACCAGGGCGATGCCCAGCGACTCGCCGGACAGCACCACGTGCTGCTCCAGCCGGGTCGGCACCCCGTTCGGGCCGCGCCAGTTGGCCTCGGTCGTGAACCAGCTCCAGACGTCCCCGAGGATCATCGACCCGCCCGTCCTCTCCCGTGGGTCCACGGCGTCAGCAACCACTGGACACCCAGCAGAAAAGCGTCCGCGACCAGGGCCAGCAGGACCGAGAGGACCGCCCCGACCACCACCGGCGTCGTGAAGTCCCGCTGCAGGCCCTCGGTCAGGATGAGCTGCCCGAGGCCGCCCTGACCGATCACCGCGGCGATCGTGACCAGGCCGATCGTCGTGACCGTGGCCACCCGGATCCCGGCGAAGATCCCGGGCAGGGCGAGGGGCAGCTCGACCCGGAACAGGATGCGGGCCGGGCCGTAACCCATCCCCCGGGCCACCTCCCGGACGTCTTCGGGCACCCCCTCCAGACCGGTCACCACATTGCGGATGAGGATCAGCAACGTGTAGCTGACCAGCGCGACCTCGGCGGTCGTCACGGTCGTGTAACCGGTGATCGGGCCGAGCAGGAAGAACAGGGCCAGGGATGGGATCGTGTAGAGAGTCCCGGTGAGGGCGAGTATGGGACCCCGCGCATGGCGGTAGCGTCGGGCCATCAGCGCGAGTGGAATGGAGACCACCAACCCGATGCCGACAGCAATGCCGGTCAGGCGCAGATGGGTTTCCAACGCGCTGGTGATGACGTCCGTATGGGTGTCGACCCAGTGCCAGTAGACGAGCGAATCCGGGCCGTTGGCCAGCACGACCGGCGGAGCGGCAACGGGGGACATCTGTGAACAGTAACGACACGACGCCGACCACTGGCCGGCCCGGCCCGTCGGGAACCGCGGGGACGGCGGAACCGATGATCCGGCTGGCCGGCGTCCGCAAGGAGTACGCCGACGGCACGGTCGCGGTCGACCACCTCGACCTCGACGTGGCTCGCGGCGAACTGGTGTGCCTGGTCGGGCCGTCCGGCTGCGGCAAGACGACCACCATGAAGATGATCAACCGGTTGGTCGAGCCGTCCGCCGGGCGGATCTTCCTCGACGGCGAGGACGTGACGGCCGGCAGTCCGGTCGAGCTGCGCCGCCGGATCGGCTACGTCATCCAGCAGATCGGGCTGTTCCCGCACCTGACCATCCGCGACAACGTGACCACCGTGCCGCACCTGCTCGGCTGGGACCGGGCCCGGCGCGGGGCCCGCGCGGGCGAGCTGCTGGACCTGGTCGGGCTGGACCCGAAGACGTTCGCCAAGCGGTACCCCCACCAGCTGTCCGGGGGCCAGCAGCAGCGGGTCGGGGTGGCCCGGGCGCTGGCCGCCGACCCCCCGGTGCTGCTGATGGACGAGCCCTTCTCGGCGATCGACCCGATCGCCCGCGACCGGCTGCAGGGTGAGTTCCTGCGGTTGCAGCGGGAGATCCGCAAGACGATCGTCTTCGTCACCCACGACGTGGACGAGGCGGTCCGGCTCGCCGACCGGATCGCGGTCTTCCGACAGGGCGGGCATCTGGCCCAGTACGACACCCCGGCCCGGATCCTGGGGGCGCCGGCGTCCGATTTCGTGGCCGGTTTCGTGGGGTCCGACCGGGGCCTGCGGCGGCTGTCGGTCACCCCGATCGACCGGGCCGATCTGGAGGCCCCGAGCGACGGGACCACCCGGCCGGACGGACTGCCCACGGTGCCGGTCGACGGGACGTTGCGCGAGGCCCTGTCGGCGATGCTCAGCACGGACAGTCCCCGGGTCGCGGTGCTCGACGGCGAGCGGTACCTGGGAACGTTGAACCCGACGTCGGTGCACGCGGCGCTGCGCCGCTCGGTCGACAGCGACAGCGACGCCGACGCCGCCCCGCTTGCGGACGAACACGTCGTGTAGTTGTAATCCTCCGGTGGGTCGCCGACGGCCCGCGGAGGGTGGCTGAACCGATGCGACGGTATTTCGCCGAGGCTCTCGGCACATTCGTGCTCGTGCTGGGCGGGGTCGGGACCGCCGTCCTGGCCGGGAACGTCGTCGGGGTGCTCGGCGTGGCCTTCGCCTTCGGGCTGTCCCTGCTGGTGATGGTGTACGTGATCGGTCCGATTTCGGGCTGCCACGTGAACCCGGCGGTGACGCTCGGGATGTTCCTGGCCGGCAAGCTCAGCGCGCGCGACGTGGTCCCGTACTGGGTGGCGCAGTGCGCCGGGGCGATCCTCGGCGCCGGAGCGGTGTACCTCGTCGCCGACGGCGGGCCGCTGGGCTACAACCTGTCCTCGGGCGGCCTGGGCACCAACGGGTACGGGGCCCATTCGCCGGGCGGGTACGACCTGGCCGTCGCGTTCTTCATCGAGGCGGTCCTGACCGCCGTACTGGTCCTGACCGTGATGGGGGCCACCGACGTCCGGGCCCCGGTCGGGTTCGCGGGACTGGCGATCGGGCTGGTGCTGACCCTCATCCACCTGATCAGCATCCCGATCACCAACACGTCGGTGAACCCGGCCCGGTCGCTCGGCCCGGCGACCTGGGTCCAGGGCTGGGCGCTGAGCCAGCTGTGGCTGTTCATCGCCGCCCCCTTCGCCGGAGCGGTCGTTGCGGCGCTCGTCCACCGCCTTATGCGGCCGGCCGACGAGCCGGCCATCTCGACCCAGGAGGCCGAGGCGGCCCTGCCCAGCGAGAGCCTGTCGCGGATCCTCGAGGAGGTCCGCCGCCTGGAACTGAGCAGCGACCGCTCGGGCGGCGACCGCCCGCGCGAGACCGCTCCGGTCGGCGCCGGCCCCTCGGCGGCCGGTGGCTCGGGTGGCGGCGGCGGGGCGCCGGGCGATCCGCTGCCCGACTACGCCCCGGACGAGGTGCGGGGCGGGACCCCGGACGACCAGGCGGCCGGCAGCCACCGCGACCGGAGCCATCGACGCTGGGGCAACCGCCGCTCCTGAACCCGCACGCCCGCCTCCGGCGGTGACAGATCCGAGCCGTGTGCCCAAACGGTCGCTACCGCGACCACGCGGGCCTACGGATGTGTACGGACGACCCCGGGTGGCTCAGCCGGGGAGTCTGCGGAAGATCTTGGCTGGTAGGGCCCGCAGCACCAGGAAGACCGGGCCGACCGCGCGGGGCACCGGCACGATCTCGGCCCGGCCGGCGACCGCCGCCGCCACGGCCGCCCCGACCGCTTCCGGGGTCGTGGCCATCGGCGCCGCCGGCATCCCGGCCGTCATCCGACCGCGCACGAAACCCGGCCGGACCAGCACCAACCGCACCCCGGTCCCGGCCAGCGACGCGCCGAGGCCTTCGGCGAACGCGTCCAGCCCGGCCTTGGAAGCGCCGTAGACGAAGTTCGCCTTCCGCCCGCGCAGGCCGGCGACCGACGAGTAGACGACGAGGACTCCGTGGCCCTGGGTCCGCAGCCGGGCGGCCGCCGACAGCAGGGTCGCGGCCAGCCCGACGAAGTTGGTTTCCCAGATGTCGACCGCGTGGGCCGGGTCGGTTTCGGCGCGCTGCTGGTCCCCGAGAATGCCGGCCGGCGCCAGGACCAGGTCGACCTCGCCCAGTTCGGCGAACGCCTTCTCGACGAAGGCTTCGTGCCCGGCGGTGTCCCGGGCGTCCCAGTTCGTCGTCGAGACGGTGACCGACGGGGCGAGCCCGGCCTCGGCCGCGGCGGCCGCCATCGCCTCCGGCGAGCGTCCGGCGAGCAGCACCCGGGCCCCGGGCCGCAGGTCGAGCGCGCGCAACGTCGCCAACCCCAGCTCCGAGGCGCCGCCGAGCACCAGCACGGACTGCGCGCCACCGAGAGCGTCGTTCACGGGTTCTCCTTACGTCCGGCCGGCGGTGAGAGCCGGGTGCGGGTGTGGGTATGAATGTGGGGGTGGGGAAGAACGACGGGTTCAGCGACCGGCGAGGGGCGGCCCGACCGCCGGGCCGGTGGTGAGGGCCAGCCGCCGGGCCAGGTCGGAGACGAACACGCCGGTCGGATCGAGCTTGGCCCGCAGCTCCCGCCACCGGTCCAGCCCGGGGTACATGGCCGCCAGCAGGTCGGGCCGCAGCCGGCTGTCCTTCGACAGGTAGACCCGCCCGCCCGCTCCGGCCACCAGCTCGTCGAGCCCGTCGAGCAACCCGACCAGCCCCGGGAGCCCGGCCGGGATGTCGAGGGCGAGCGTCCAGCCGGGGGCCGGGAACGACAGCGGGTGCCCGTTACCAGGGCCGAACCGCTTCAGCACGGCCAGGAACGAGGGGCAGCGGGCGTCGGAGAGCCGGGTGACCGCCGTGCGGACCGTCTCCTCCGCCCCGAACGGGACGACGAACTGGTACTGGACGAATCCGCGCGGCCCGTAGACGCGGTTCCAGTCGCCGACGCCGTCGAGCGGGTGGAAGAAGGTGGCGATCGATTCCAGGCCGGTGTGGCGGACCGGCGCCCTGCGGTACCACAGCTCGTTGAAGGCCCGCACCGACAGCCGGTTGAGCGCCCGGCTCGGGAAGACGTCCGGGGCCACCAGCCGGGGGTGGGGGGCGAACCGCAGCGGGTCACGCGCGGCCTTGGCGGGCAGCTCGTCGGGCGCGGCGTGATCGCCGCGGGTCAGGACCGCCCGGCCCATCGACGCGCCCCGGGCCAGCGTGTCGATCCAGGCCACGGAGTAGCGGTAGTCGTCGTCGCGGGCCGCCATCCGGCCCATCAGCTCGTCGAGGCCGCCGACCCGCTCGGTGTCGACCCGCATCCGGGACGTGGCGACCGGCAGCAGCCGGAGCGTCACCGCGGTCACGATGCCCGACAGCCCCATCCCGCCGGCGGTCGCCGCGAAGGCGTCCGGAGCCCCCCCGGGCGTGACCGTGATGATCTCGCCGGTCCCGGTCATCAGGTCGAACGCCAGCACGTGATCGCTGAACGACCCGTCGACGTGGTGATTCTTGCCGTGGATGTCGCTGGCCAGCGCCCCGCCGAGGGTCACGTAACGGGTTCCGGGGGTCACCGGCACGAAGAAGCCGAGCGGCAGCACGATCCGCATCAACGCGTCGAGGGAGAGGCCGGCGCCGGCCGTGACCGTGCCGGCGGCCAGGTCGATGGCCGTCACCCGGGTCAGGGCCGTCATGTCGACGACGGTCCCGCCCGCATTCTGCGCCGCGTCGCCGTAGGAACGGCCCAGACCGCGGGCGATCAGTCCCCGGGCCGGGCCGGGCCGGCTACCCGCAACGGCGCCGCTGGCCACAACGGCGCTGCTGGCCAGCACCGCATCGGCCAGCCCGGACAGGTCACCGGATCCGGCCCGGGCTGGCCCGGCCGGCCCGTCGGGGGCGATGACGGCGGCCCGGGTCGGGGCGGTCCGCCCCCAGCCGGTGAGCAGCCTCGGCACCGGCGCCCGGCCGACATCGGCTACCGGCCGCACCTCAGCCACCGACCTTGGCCGCCGACAAGCCGAACAGCAGCAGCCAGATCAGCCCGGTGACCAGCAGCTGACGGTCCCGCAGCACGACTTCCTCCGGCGCGCCACCCTGCCCCTGCTCGAGCAGCAGGGCGTAGCGCAGCAGCCCGAACGTGATCGGGATGATGGACAGCTGCGACCACGGAGGCCCGGACGACGGCGCCCGCTCGAACGCCCACAGGCAGTACGCGACGAGCGTGACGCCGGCGGCCAGCTCCCGGGTCTGGCGCAGGTACTCGGCCGGGTAGGCGGACAGGATGCGCCGGTGGTGGACGGCCCCGTCGCCGAGCTCCCGGACTTCCGCGTACCGCTTGCCGACCACCATGTAGAGCGACCCGAAACTGGCCACGATGATGAACCATCGGGACACCGGGACCTCGGTGGCGGCCGCGCCGGCGATCGGGCGCAGCAGGAAGCCGCCGGCCACCGCCATCAGCTCGATGATCGCGATGTGCTTGAGCCACAGCGAGTACGACAGCGTCAGCGCGACGTACCCGGCCAGGGCGACGGCCAGCTTCCAGTTGGTGGCCAGCCCGCCGACGGCGATCGAACCGGCCACCAGCGCGACGCCGACCATCCAGGCCAGCCGGACCGGGATGAGACCGGCCGCGATGGGCCGGAACCGTTTGGTCGGGTGGAGGCGGTCGCGCTCCACGTCCGCCGCGTCATTGACCAGGTAGCCGCCGGCCGCGCAGGCGGTGAACGTGGCCACGGCCACGGCCGTCCGCCACAGCACGGCCGGGTCGAACAGGACCCCGGCGGCGGCCGGCGCGGCGATGACCAGCACGCTTTTGATCCACTGCCTGGGTCGGGTGGCGCGCACGAGGGCCCAGGCCGTCGACGCCACCGTCCGGGGCGGCGGGCCGACCGCCTTCTCGTCCACCCCGCGGTCGCTGATGACGGTCATGGGCGTTGGTACCACGCGAAGAAGTCCCGGCTCTGGGTGGTGAAGTAGCGGTCGGCCGGCTTGGCCTGGGTCGGCGAGAGCTTGTGCGGGACGGTCGGTCCCGTCCCGTTGGTTCCCGTCGCGCCCGTCCCCGCGCCCGGATGAGTGTAGTAGTACCCGGTGGTCCACTCAGGGTTGATGTCCATCTCCATCCCCCGTACGACGCCGGCCGCCGCCATCACGTGCCCCAGCGTGCAGACCGACAGCGCGTTGCCCGCGACGTAGACGGCCGCCCCGTCCCGGGTGATGCCGAACCCGGACCGCCAGACGTAACTGACGTTGCCCAGGGTGTAGCCCCAGACCGGACTGTTGGCGTCACTGCAGGTCCGATTGACGTTGCCGTTCTCGATGAGCAGGTCGAGGTTCTGCCGGACCGCGGCGACCTGCGGGGTCATGGTGACCCCCTGCCCCCAGGCACCGACGTCAGCATGCCCGTCGGAGTACACGACCAGCGAGGCGCCCCCGGGCCGCAGCGGCTTGACCGTCCTGCCCTCCAGGTAGATCCCGCCCCGGGACGCCCCGTTGAGACGGAAGCCGCCGTTGAAGGCCGCGTCGACCCCGGGGCGCAGGGCGTTGGTGATGAACGTCGGGGTCGACCAGGTGCCGCCCGGATCCTGGAAGCCCGGATGGAACCGGGCCGCGAGCAGCTTCGGATCCAGCCACATGATCCCGGTCAGGTAGGACGTGTGCGTCGTGTCGGGGCGGATGTAGGCGACCCGGACGGCGGGCAGGCCCTTCGACGCGACCACCGTCTGCCAGGTGCCCTCGCCGGGCAGCGGAGCCCCGGCCAGCACCGTGACCGGCCTCGGCGGCACGGTGTGGGCCACCTTCACGACCGGCGGGGCGGATGCGACGGTGACACCGGCCTTCGGGATGCCTCCGGACGGCACGCCGCCCGCCTTGGGCTTGTTGAACTTGTAGTCGACCTTCTCCAGGTAGGTGACCGCGAAGTCCAGGTGGTGGTCGCGGGCCCACTCGGCCAGCCGGGCCGAGGCGCTGTCGGTTCCCGGCAGCGCGAGGACGTGTCCGACCGAGAACCCGATCACCAGGACCGCGCCCAGGACGAGCGCGTCGAAGGCGAGCAGGGCCGGGTGGCGGGACGGCCCGCGCCGACGGGGGCGGGGGCGGCCGGCCGGCGGACCGTCAGGGGGCGGGCCGAAGGTCCTCGGCCCGTCGGCCCGGCTCGCCGGACCGGAACTCGTCGGCTGGTCGAACCCGGGCGGCGGGCCGAACCCTCCGGATCCGCCCTCGCGGGTGGCGTCGTCGAGGCGG
>JAMFSN010000114.1 GCA_026225295.1 Frankia alni | reverse complement strand
TCCACCAGGTCGCATACGTCGAAAACTTGTAGCCCTTGGTGTAGTCGAACTTCTCGACCGCCCGGATCAACCCGAGGTTGCCCTCCTGGATCAGATCCAGGAACAGCATCCCCCGACCGACGTACCGCTTGGCGATCGACACGACCAGCCGCAGGTTCGCCTCGACCAGCTTGTGCTTGGCGACCCGGCCGTCGTGCTCAAGCATGACCAGGTCGCGGCGCATCCCCGGGGCGACCTTGCGGGTGGTCGCGAGCTTCTCGGACGCGAACAGCCCCGCCTCGATGCGCTTGGCCAGGTCGACCTCCTGCTCGGCGGTGAGCAGCGGGACCTTGCCGATCTCCTTGAGGTACATCCGGACCGGGTCGGAGGTCGGCGCCTTGAGGGCCAGCTCCTCCTCGGCCTTGCGGCGCCGCCGCAGCATCTCGGAGTCGTCCGCGCCAGCGGCCGCCGGGTCGATGATCTCGATGCCCTCGTCGTTGAGCACCGCGAGCACCGTGTCGGTCTGATCGGCCGGCAGCTCGGCCGCCTGCAGCGCGATGGTGACGTCCTCGGTGGTGAGGAAGCCGACCTCTTTGCCCCGGGTGATGAGGTCCTTGACCTCGTCGACCTGGGCTTCACGGGGCAGGACAGTGGCGGCGTTCATGGTCGGAATCTCAGGCCTTCCTTCTCGGGCTCGAGCCGGTTTACGTGGCACTCATGCTCCGCTCCCGGAGCTGCCGCTTGTGCTGCTCCAGTGCGATCAGTTCCGTGTAGGTCCGATTGAACACATCGGCCTCGGTCACCGGGTTCAGCCGCTGGACCCGGGACTTCAGCTCGGCGATCCGCACCGTCACCCGCAACTCCCGCAGCCGGGAGATCTGCTCGTCGACGTACCGGTCGCCGACCTCACCGGCGTAGTGGACCTCGTCCACCGCGAGCCCGGTCACCATCCGCCGGATCACATCGTCGGGGGCCGCCCCGGTGACCGCCACGACCCACGCCGGAGTGTCGCCGGCGGCCAGCAGCCCGCCGCTGACCCCCCCGGCCGCCCCGATCGCGTCCCGGACCGCCTGGTGGGCGGGCAGCGTGAAGACATCCGCTTCGAGCTCGTCGAACGCCGGGCCGGCGAAGGCCGGGAACTGGAGGGCGAGCTTGAGCACCTCCCGCTCGACCATGACCGCGGCCGGATCAGCGGGCCGCGGGGCCCGGCGGGCGGGCGCGGGGCCCCCGGACCCGGCCGACCGGGCGTGCTCGGCCACCCGCCGCAGCACGAAGTCCTCGTCCAGGAAACCCAGCCAGGAATCGAGGTTGATCGCGTAACGGTGCCGCAGGGAGCGGTCCTTGAGCTGGTTGACCAGCGGGGCCGCCGCGTCCAGGGCGGCCAGCCGGCCCTCGGTGGTGTTCAGGTCGTACCGGGTCAGTACGCCGCGGATCGCGAACTCGAACAACGGCACCCGGCGGGCGACCAGATCCCGGACCGCCGTGTCGCCGTGGGCCAGCCGCAGGTCACACGGATCCAGGCCGGACGGCTCGACCGCCACGAACGTCTGGGTGACGAAGCGCTCCTCGAAGTCGAACGCCTTGCGCGCCGCGTTCTGCCCGGCCGCGTCCCCGTCGAACGTGAACACGACCTCGCCGCGGAACGCCTCGGAGTCCATCAGCAGGCGCCGCAGGATGTTCACGTGGTCGGCTCCGAACGCCGTCCCGCAGGTCGCGACGGCGGTCGGCACGCCGGCCAGGTGGCAGGCCATCACGTCGGTGTAGCCCTCGACGACGACCACCTGGTAGCGCCGGGTGATCTCGCGCCGGGCCAGGTCCGCGCCGTAGAGCAGGCCGGCCTTCTTGAACAGGGGCGTCTCGGGCGTGTTGAGGTACTTCGGGGCCGGGTCGTCCTCGAACAGCTTGCGGGCCCCGAACCCGACCACGTCCCCGGTCAGGTCGCGGACCGGCCAGACCAACCGGCGGTGGAAACGGTCGATCAGCGTCCCCCGGCTGCTCTGCTTGGCCAGCCCACCGGTGATCAGTTCCTCGGCGGTGAACTTCCGGCCCAGCAGGTGCCGGGCGAGCGAGTCCCAGCCGGCCGGGGCGTAGCCGACCCCGAAGCGTTCGGCGGCCGCCCGGTCGAAGCCCCGGCCGGTGAGGAACTCGCGGCCCGGGGCGGCGTCGGGCGTGCCGAGCTGTTCGGCGTAGAACTCGGCCGCCGCCCGGTGGGCCTCGAGCAGCCGTTGGCGCTGGCCGGTCTCCCGCCGGACCGACGAGCCGCCCCCCTCGTAGGTGAGTGTGAGGCCGGCCCGCCGCGCGAGCCGCTCGACCGCTTCGGGAAAGCTCAGCCCGTCGAGTTCCCGCACGAAGGCGATGACGTCGCCACCGACGCCACAGCCGAAGCAGTGGTAGGTGCCGTTCTGGGGCCGGACGTTGAACGACGGGGTCTTCTCGTCGTGGAACGGGCACAGCCCCTTGAGCGCCCCGCCGGCCGGACGGAGCTGGACGTGCTCGCCAACGATGTCCGCGATCGGCGAGCGCTCGCGCACGAGAACGACGTCGGCGTCACGGATGCGGCCGGCCAACCGTCCCTCCCCTGCCCCCACCTGGCGAGCCCGGCACCGGCCGGGCGCCGCGGTGAAACGAGTGGCCGGCGACCGTACGTCGCCGTCCCGGGCCCCCTCGACGCCGGCCGCGCCCGACTGCGCGGGCCTTCATCAGCACAGATGGTACTTGGCGTTTCCGCCCGGTGGCCGCTACCGGCGACGTCACCTGATCGCGGTTGGGAGCACCGGACTCCGTGGCCGCCGACGGCGCGGAAAACCATGAGCGCACCGCCTTTGACCCTCTTCAGCGTCGACACCCATCCCTGCCCGGTTAGGCATGGGTGTCGTAGTCGGCGCGCTGCCGGAGGCGCGTTGACAGGACCGGCCGGCCGGTCTCTGGGGCGGGCGGGCGCTGGGTGGGTGCTCCGTGGACGGACGTCATCGTCGGCGGGCGTCCCGGTGCGCTCTGACCCGGCCAGGACCCAAGGAGCCCGCGTAGCGTCAGCCCAAGCGGACGGCCCGGCGTCCGCTCACCCGGTCAAGGCGCACTTCTGAGGCGGCTGTCAGGCTCAGCCGGCGCTGGCGACCCGCTGACGATGCCACCCTCGGGTTTCGCGGCGCGGAGCACGCCTCCATCAGAGGGCCGGGGTCCAGTCGCCGCCGGTCAGTTGGGCGTGGCGGCGCTCGGCGCTGGTGTCGGTCAGCCGGGCCACCTGGTCGATCACCACCCGCATGCGCGCGGCGTCGCCGGGCGCCGCGTCGAACGACGGCCGCAACACCGGATCCAACCCGTCCGGGGCGACCGCCCACAGGTGGTCGACCAGCTCGGCGATGACCTCCCGTTGGCGCTGCTGGCGGGCGTCCGCGCCCGGCCGCCCCATCACGAAGCGCGCGGTCAGGCCCTTGAGGGCCGCGCACTCGGCCGCCACCGCGGGCGGGACCACCAGGTCCGCGTCGTACCGGCCCAACGGGCCGGGACCGGACCGGGAGCGGGTCGCGCGCACCGCGGCCGAGCTGAACCGGGCGATCAGCTCGCTGGTCATCCGGCGCAGGGCGACCACGCCGGCCGGCGAGCCGACCGGACCGCCGGCCCACCACGGTTGCGCCCGCAGCCGCTCGAGCGCCGCGGCCAGCAGCTCGGGCGGCCCGGGCGGGTAGCGCCGCGCGGTCGCCGCGGCGAGCTCGGCCCGCAGCCCGGGATCGGCCAGGTCGGTCGGGTCGACCAGACCGGTGTAGATGCCGTCCTCCAGATCGTGCACGGAATAGGCCACGTCATCGGCCCAGTCCATGATCTGGGTCTCCAACGGGCGCCGGCCGGCCGGCGCCCCGGTCCGCAACCAATCGAAAACGGGCTGGTCATCGGCGTACACGCCGAATTTGGCCTGGCCCGGGGTACGCGGCCACGGATATTTGACGGCCGCGTCGAGCGTCGCCCGGGTCAGATTGAGTCCGCCCGACCGGCCGCCCGGGCCGACCACCTTGAGTTCCAGCCGGGTGAGTTCGCGCAGGCTCTGGGCATTTCCCTCGAAGCCGCCGCAGCTCGCGGCGGCCTCGTCCAGCGCGGCTTCGCCGTTGTGCCCGAATGGCGGATGCCCCAGGTCGTGGGCCAGGCAGGCCGCGTCGACGAGGTCGGGATCGGCACCCAGCGCGGCGGCCAGCGAGCGGCCGATCTGCGCGCACTCGAGGGAATGGGTCAGCCGTGTCCGCGGAAAGTCGTGATCGGTCGGTCCGACCACCTGTGTCTTGGCCGCGAGTCGGCGCAGGGCACTCGAGTGCAGGACCCGGGCCCGGTCCCGATCGAACGCTCGGCGCCCATCCGGGGTAGTCTTCGGCCGCTCGGTGATCCAGCGAGAACTGTCTGCCGAGCCATACCTTCCGATCACGACACCGAGCGTATCCGCGTGAATTGCCTCGTCTCGCAGGCGATCACGGTGATACTTGAGCCGACCTTCCCCAGACCGGCACGGAGGCCCGCCGTGGAAAACCTGATCAAGTACGGCGCTATCGCGTTCGTACTCTTCTTCGTGTTGAGCTCGCCCAACGGGGCCGCGCATCTGGTTCACCGCGGCATCGATGGTTTGCACTACATGGGCACCCACCTGTCAACCTTCGTCAACACCGTCGTATGACCGTCTCGCGCCGGGCGCACGCCGGCGCGAACGGGTACGACGGGACAGCGCCTGACGAGGCACTGTGCGACCACGCGGTGACGCGTATCACAGGAGGGGCGGGTCAGTGGCGGTAAGGCTGCGGCTGCCTGACCCCACCCAGCGCGACACCCGGTACCTGGCCGCCCGCGAGCGTCTCGTCACGATGGTCCACCTGCACTGGGCCGTACTGCTCCGCGTCATCAGTGAGACTTTTGCCGCAGTTGCGATCGCGTTCGCGTCCAGCGTAATTCTCGGGTCGAACATTCTCTCGACGCTGCTGTGGTACGTCGCCCTCTTCATGATTCTGCGACTTTTGTGGAAGGTCTACGACTGGTACGTGGAGCGGGTGATGATTACCGACAAACGAATACTGCGGGCATCGGGAGTTATCACCCGCTCGGTCCAGACAATGCCGCTCACAAAGGTCACCGATCTGACCTACAAGCGGGATTCGTTAGGGCGTCTGCTCGGTTACGGCGAGTTTGTGGTCGAGTCGGCGGGCCAGGACCAGGCCTTGTCCAACATCAAGTACCTGCCTCGGCCGGACCGGCTTTATCTCACTCTGTGTGACATGATGTTCGGCGGAGCGCCTGCTCCCCGCAGCGACGAGGACTGAGACGCGGGTCCACCGGCCGTCGGCCGGTGGACCACCCCCAGCCCCGGCCAGCGACGCTTTCGGTCGCCGGGCCGCCCGGCCCGCGGTTCTTCCCCGCGCACGGGGATAAGCATGACGGCGACCAGCGGAAACACCGCCACCGCGGCAAACGTCGCCGAATACCCGTCGGCGTCGACGGCCACGGCGACCAACGGCGGCGTGGCGGCGGCCCAGATGTTTTGGGCCGTGTTCTGAATTCCGAGCGCGCGACCGGCCCACGAACCACCGGCGAATTCGGCCACCGCCGTGAAAGCCAGGCCATTCGTGCTGACCGTGACAATCAACGCCGCGACCAGCACCACCACGACGGCCCCCGATCCGGTCGCCGCCGTCGCGCCGAGCGCCGCCATGACCCCGACGATGGCCAGCGCGAGCGCCCGCATCGGTCGCAACCGGCTGCCGAGGCGGTCGGACCCGGCCCCGGCCAGCAGCCGGGACCCGGCCCCGCCCACCTGGGCGGCGGCCAGCACCTGCCCGGCGGTCGACGCCGCCCAACCGCGCTCGTCGACCAGGAAGACCAGGGCAAAAGTGGCCACCGTGAACTGCGGGACGACCAGCAGCGCGCTCGCCCCGTGGATCCGCCACAGCCGCGCCGCCCGGTAGGGGTTGGGGCGGCCGCCGCCCGCTGAAGCGGCCGGGCGGACCGGATCACGGACCGCGACCGCCACCAACGCGGCGGCCGCACAGCATGACCCGCCGAGAAACACGAACGGACCACCCAACCCGCCGGCCGCCAGCCGGGGCAGGGTGAGCGCGGCCACGGCGACGCCCAGCGGTTGAGCGGTCTGCCGGACCCCCAGGGCCAGACCCCGCTCGGCCGCCCCGAACCAGCCGAGAATCAGCCGACCGCTGGACGCGTGGACGCTGGCCCCGGCCGCCCCGGCCAGGAACAGGACCACGCCGAGCGCGACCCAGCCGCCGGCGCCTGATCCCCCGGCGCCTGATCCCCCGGCGCCCGGTCCCTGGAGCGAGCCGCCGGCCACCCCCGCCCCGACCAGCAGGATTGCCCCGGCCAGGCCCAGGCCGGCGCTGAGCACCACGCGCTCGCCCCACCGGTCGGCGGCGGCCCCCCAGGCGATGAGGGTGACCAGCAGCCCGGCGGTCGGGCCCGCGGCGAGCAGGCCCGCGTCGCCCAGCGAGAGTCCCCGGGCCCGCAGCGCCGGGATGAGCGCGGCCAGGCCGAACTGGAAGGCGCAACCGGCGGCCGTCGCGACCAGACCGACGGCGAGCACCACCCACCGCCGTCGGTCTGGTCCGGACCCGACCTCGCGCTCTGCGTCCACATATTGATACTAGCGTCCCATATTGTGGGACCCGGATCGCTCGGTGACCGGTCCGGGCTGTCCCGCCGCGACCGGCTACCCGCCGATCAGCGAGCGGGCCGCGTCCGCGATGTGGGCCGCGGAGATGCCGGCCGCGTCCAGCAGCTCGGTGGGGGTTCCCGATCCGGGCAGGTTGCTCACCGCGAGCTGCACCAACCGCAGCGGCTGGCCGAGGTTGGCCAGGGCCTCCAGCACCGCGCCGCCCAGGCCGCCCTCGACGTAGTGGTCCTCCGCGACGACGATGCGGCCGCCGGTGCGGGTCGCCGCGTCGGTCAGGGTCGCGCCGTCGACCGGCTTCACCGAGTAGAGGTCGATGACCCGCGCCGCGATGCCTTCCGCGGCGAGCTTGCCGGCCGCCTCGAGCGCCGCGTGCAGCGTCACCCCGGCGCCGACCAGCGTGACGGTGTCCGCGTCCGAGGACCGCAGCACCTTCGAGCCACCGATCGGGAACGTCTCGTCCGGGCCGTACAGCACCGGGTAGGCGCCCCGGGTGGTGCGCATGTAAACGACGCCGTCGCGATCGGCCATGGCCGCGACCAGGTGGGCCGTACTGGGGGCGTCCGACGGGTAGAGCACCGTCGAGTTGTGGACGGCCCGCATCATGGCCAGATCCTCGAGCGCCATCTGGGACGGCCCGTCGGCCCCGATCTCGACGCCGGCGTGGGACCCGGCCAGCCGGATGTTGGCCTGCGAGATCGCCGCCATCCGGATGAAGTCGTAGGCCCGGGTGAAGAACGCGGCGAAGGTCGAGGCGAACGGGACGTAGCCGCGCACCGAGAAGCCCACCGACGACGCGATGAGCTGCTGCTCGGCGATGAACATCTCGAAGTACCGGTCGGGGTGGACCTTGCCGAAGTCCTCCGAGTAGGTCGAGTTGCCGACCTCGGCGTCAAGCGCCACCACGTCCGGGCGGGCCCCGACGGCGGCCAGCGCCTCACCGTAGGCCTTGCGGGTCGCGACCTTCTTGCCGACCTCGTAGGTGGGCAGCTCAACCTTCACCCCGCCGGCCGACGGCGTGACCCGCACGGCGTCGGCGGCCGGCAGCGGGCCGCGGACCCGCAGGTGACGCTCCCCGCCCAGCTCGGCGATGGCCCGCTCGGCCATGTCCGGCGGGAACGGCTTGCCGTGCCAGCCCTCCTGGTCGGCGACCTCGCTGAAGCCCTCGCCCTTGACGGTCCGGGCCAGGATGACGGTCGGCCGGTCCGAGGACTGCGCCTCGGTCAGCACCCGGTCGATGGCCTCGACGTCGTGGCCGTCGACGGCCAGCGCGCGGCAGCCGAAGGCCTCGACCCGGCGGGCGTAGGTGTCGAGGTCCCAGCCGTGCTCGGTCGGGCCCCGCTGGCCCAGCCGGTTCACGTCGAAGATCGCGGTCAGGTTGGACAGCTGGTAGTAGGCCGCCTTGTCCAGGGCCTCCCAGATCGACCCCTCGGCCACCTCGCTGTCCCCGCACAATGCCCACACCCGGAAGGAGGCCCGGTCGACGAACCGGCCGGCCAGCGCCACCCCCACCGCGTCGGGCAGTCCCTGGCCGAGCGACCCGGTGGCCACGTCCACCCAGGGCAGGATGGGCGTCGGGTGGCCCTGCAGGCGCTGGCCGAACCGGCGGTAGCCGGTCATCAGCTCGTCGTCCGACACCACCCCCACGGCCTTGAAGATCGAGTAGATCAGGGGCGAAGCGTGCCCCTTGGAGAAGATCAGGTGGTCGTTGGCCGGGTCGTGCGGGGTGTCCCAGTCGTAGCGCAGGTGGCGCGCCACCAGAACGGCCAGCACGTCGGCCGCCGACATCGATGACGTCGGGTGACCGGAGCCGGCCGACGTACTTGAGCGGATCGAGTCGACCCGCAGCTGTGCGGCCAGTTCCCGGACGTCGTCCAGGTTGGTGGGGTCGATCGCGACATCGGAAACGGGACTTGCCACAAGGGCCTCCTCGGCGGGCCGGAACACTCGGTTTTGTCCTCCCCGTTCCGGCCGGGCCTATCCCTGGCCGGCGCGACCGACCCCGAGGGGCCGGGACGTCACCGTCCGCCGCACGGCGCCGTCCGCTACACGGCGGCGGGCGCGGCGCCGGGCGGGGAGGCCCGGTGGAACAGTCGGTAGAACAGGTAACCCATGGTCTCACGCCCGATGTAGCGAACCTCGGTTCCGCGCCCCCGGACCGCCGGACCGGTGTGCACCGGCGACGTGGCCGCCTTGATGTGCAGGTCGCGGGCCATCTGCCGGGACCGCAGGCTGTGCCAGGGGTCGGTAACGATAACGGCGGTGCGCCAGCGGCGCTGGTTCATGGTCACCGCCACCGCCCGCAGCGAGACGAGCGTGTCGGCGCCCCGCGGGACCGCGACCAGCGCCGAGCGGGGAACGCCGTGGTCGGCGAGCCAGTTGGCGCCCGCCTCGGCCTCGGTGTAGGTGTCCCCCGGCTGGGATCCGCCGACGGTGATGATCCGCGGCGCCACGCCGGCCCGGTAGAGATCCCGGGCGTGTTCGAGCCGGGCCTCGAAGACCTCCGACGGTCGCCCGTTGTACTGCGATGCGCCCAGCACGACCAGCGCGTCCGACTTCGGCCGGGAGTCCTCCCGGCCGACGTGCCAGACCTCGAACGCCGTCCCGGCCAGCACCAGCAGCACGAAGAGCACCACGGCCGCGACGAACCGCAGGGCCCAGCGCCACCAGCGGACCCGGAACCACCGCCAGCGGGGACGGTCGGGACCCGGGGCCGACGGGCTGGCGGTCGTCTCGGACAAGGTGTCACCGGTCATCGCCCGCATCACCCCACCCGTTCTCGACCCGCGGCGTCAGATTACGGGGGTCGGCGCGACGCTCCGCACCGGCCCCCGTCGGCCAGCGTCAACGCCGACGCCGACGCACAGACACCTTGACGACCCGACGACCCGACGACCCGACGACGGTGACGGTCGGAACCGCCGGGGCTTGCCCGGGTCGTCCGGGGCGACCGGCAGCGTCAGCGGGCCTGCGGCGGCAGCGTCAACGCGCAGACGATCTTCATTGACGAAGCCAGTCACCTGAAAGCCGCGACTGGCAGCATCCCGACACGTCCCCACACCCGCCGACGACGACAGTTCCCGGGCCGTCGGAAAGTGTCATCGTCCCGGCGCGCGATGACCTCCGCCGACCCT
>JAMFSN010000113.1 GCA_026225295.1 Frankia alni | reverse complement strand
GACGGGTCGGTCGGACCATCGCGATCAGCGGCCGGCGGGTGGGGCAGCAGCGGCAGGTCGTCCGGGTCGTCATCAGGCAGGACACCGGCCAGCAGGTTGCCCATCCGGGCGGCCAGGGCGTCCCAGTGCCAGCGCCGTTCCACCCAGGCGCGCCCGTTCACACCCCAGGCGCGGGCCCGGTCCCTGTCGACGAGCAGGTCGACCACCGCGTCAGTCAACGCGCCGCGGTCGCGTCCGTCCACCACCTGTCCGGTGTGGCCCGACAGGACCGCGTCCGGCGCGCCCCCGGACGCCCCGGTGATGACCGGCAGCCCGGTTGCCGCGGCCTCCAGGTTGGCGATCCCGAGGCCCTCGGCCTCGATCCCGGCCAGCCGGGTGCGGCACGGCATCGCGAAAACGTCGCCGGCGTCGTAGTGGGCGGCGAGCTCCTCGGCCGCCACCGCCCCGGTGAACACCACGCTGTCGGTGACGCCGGCGGAGTCGGCGAGTCGTTCCAGGCGCCGTCGGCCGACGCCGTGCCCGACGATCAGCAGCCGGGCCTCGGGGCACCGGGCCCGGATGCCCGGCCAGGCGCGGATCAACGTGTCCTGGCCCTTGCGGCGCACCAGCCGGGACACCGACACGACCACCGGACGGTCGTCGAGGCCGAGCCGGGACCGGACCTCGTCGCCGCCGCAGTCGGGGCGGAACCGGTCGGGGTCGACGCCCCCCGGCAACCGGACCAACGGGATCTGCGGTCCGACGAGCTGAGCCAGCCGGGGCCGGGTGAACGGGCCCAGGTAGGTGAGCACATCGACCGACGAGCCGATCCGCCGCATCCCGGACGGGCCGACGGCCGGCAGCCGGGACCAGCCGACCTCGTGCCCGTGGGTCGAGGCGACCACGTGCTCGATCCCACCCGGGCGCAGCGCATTGCCGATCATCGCCAGCGGGGCGGCCGTGCCGAACCAGGCCGTCACGCACCCTTCGGCGTGCGCCACCTCCCGCAGCCGGCGGGCCAGTGCGGGGGTCGGCAGCCAGGAACCGGCGAGGCGCACGACGGGGTACGGCAGCGCGGCGTCGTACTCGCGTTCGGCCGCGGCGTCGTCCTCGCGGGCCGGCGCGCAGACCACGATCTGCTCGGCGGGCAGCCGGGCCAGCAGATTGGCCACGTACTGCTGGATTCCGCCGAGGCGGGGCGGGAACTTGTCGGCCACCACCAGGGTGCGGGGGATCGTCCCGCCCCGGGAGACCGGCCGCTGCGGCGGAAGCCAAGCAGCAGCCACCTGCGGGGGCCCAGGAGCCTCCGTTGGTCCCACCCTGCATCCTTTCGTCCGATCCGCACGCCCCGCCGGGCGTAGCGCCGCCGGCCTGACGTCGGCGCCCGGGCGATGTCCGCGCGCCGCCGACGGCCGGCGGCCCCGGATCGGTGTGGGCGCGCCGGGTGACGCCACCCGACGTTCCGACCGGCCACGGTAGCCGTCGGGCCGGGACGGCGGACGGTCGGCCCACGGTCGTGACAGACCGGTGGGTCGCCGTTCACCCGGGCCGCGACGGGCCGTCACCTCGTGTGCGCATTCGCGTCCGCCGAGACCCACCACAGTCGGAGCAACGTCTCAGGCGCTCGGGGCCTTCCCGCCCGACCGGGCCCGCCGCCACAGCGAACTGCCGCCCCGCAGCTCGGCCCGCGCCGCCAGCTGGGCGGCGGCGGCCGGCTCGGAGCGGGCGAACGAGGCCAGCATGCCGACCGCGAACATCGTCGGGACCAGGGCGGATCCGCCGAACGACACGAGCGGCAGCGGTATCCCGGTGATCGGCAGCAACCCCACGACGGCGGCCATGTTCACGATCGCCTGGCCCAGGATCCAGACCGTGGCCGCCGCGGCGGCCAGCCGGGCGAACGGGTCGAAGGTCCGGTAGGCGATCCGGATGCCGGCGAACCCGAGGACCGCGAACAGCCCGACCACCACGATGGTTCCGAGCAGGCCGAGCTCCTCGCCGATGATCGCGAGGATGAAGTCGGTGTGGGCGTTGGGCAGCAGCCCCGGCCACTTTTCCCGGGAGGCGCCGAGCCCCTCTCCCCACCAGCCGCCCGAGGCCAGCGCGTACAGGCCCTGGACGGCCTGGTAGCCACCCCCGGCGGCGTCCTTGAACGGATCGGTGAACGACAGCAGGCGGGCGAACCGGTACGGCTCGGTCACGGCCAGCAGCGTGCCGACCACGACCACGCCGCCCGACAGCAGCCCGAACAGCCGCAGCGGCGCGCCCACCACCCACAGCAGCGACAGCACGATCAGCAGCAGGACGATCGTCGTCCCCATGTCCGGCTCGGCCATCACCAGCCCGCAGGTCACCCCGGCGACCGGCACCAGCGGGACGATCAGGTGCTTGGGTTCGGTGAGCAGCCGCCGCTTGCGGACCAGCAGATCGGCGCCCCACAGCACCAGCCCGAGCTTGGCTATTTCGCTGGGCTGCAGCGTGTACGGGCCGAAACTGAGCCAGCGGCGGGCCCCGGAGACCTTGACCCCGACGTGCGGGATGAGGACCGCGAAGAGCAGAACGATGGAAATTCCGAGCACCGGATAGGCGATCATCCGGAAGAAGCGGGCCGGCACCCGGCTGGCGATGGCCATGATCGGCAGGCCGAATCCGACCCACAGCGCCTGCCGCGAGAACACCGCGTACGACGAGCCGGACGCCTCGTAGGACCGCACGCTGGACGCCGACAGCACCATCACCAGGCCGAGGGCCAGCAGCAGGCCGGCCGAGGTGACCAGCAGGTAGTAGGACGCCATCGGGCGGGACAGGAGCGGCAACCGACGGGCGGCGCCGACGATCGGGGACTCTTCGGCGGCCGGTCCGGTCGCCGGGTCGGGGCCGCTGGTCGCCCCCGGGGCCCGATTACGGCGGGAGGTTCCCGGGTCGAGCGCCGTCACCGCTACCCCCTCGGGCCCGCGCCGCGACCGCGAAGCGATCGCCGCGCTCGGCGTAGTCACGGAACATGTCCATGGAGGCCGCGGCCGGCGCCAACAGGACGGTGTCGCCCGGTCGGGCCAGTTTCGCCGCCGCCTCAACGGCATCGTCCATGCTCGAGGCCGATTCGACGGGGACATCCGGGGCGTGTCGAGCCATCGCGGCCGCCACCTCCGGCGCGCAGCGGCCGATCAGGACGACGGCCCGCACATGGTCACGGGCGGTGACAACGAGGTCATCGAAGGAGAGGCCCTTGTTCAGGCCGCCGGCGATCCAGACCACCGAGCGGTAGGCCGACAGCGACGCCGCCGCCGCGTGGGGGTTGGTGGCCTTGCTGTCGTCGACGAAATCGACCCCGTCGACCCGCGCTACCACCTGGTTGCGGTGGGCCCCGGGCCGGAACGCGGCCAGGGCCGCGCCGATCGGCCCGACGCCGATCCCGTAGGCCCGGGCCAGGGCGGCGGCGGCCAACGCGTTGGCGACATTGTGGGGGGCGTTGGCGACATTGTGGGGGCCGGTCGCGCCCAGCTCGGCGACGGCCAGCAGCGGCCCGCCGCCGAACGCCCGGTCGACGAGCAGCCCGTTCTCGACGGTCAGACCGGGCCCGCTGGTCAGGCCGGGCCCGCTGGTGAGACCGGGCCGGAGGCCGAACGTGACCGGCCGACCCGGGGCGGCGGCCAGGAGGCGGGCGACCGCCGGGTCGTCAGCGTTGCCGATCGCGATCGTCTCCGGCCGGGCCCAGATCCGGGCCTTGGCCGCCGCGTAGGCGGCCGGGCCGCCGTGCCAGTCGAGATGGTCATCGGCCAGGTTGAGGATCGCGGCCGCGACCGGGGCCACCGATGCGCTCCAGTGCAGCTGGAAGCTGGACAGCTCGACGGCCAGCACCTCATACGGCGGCCGGGCGGTGACCGCTTCGACGATCGGGGTGCCGATGTTGCCGGCGGTGGTGGCCACCACGCCGGCCGCGGTCAGGATCGCGCCGAGCATCTCGGTGGTCGTGGTCTTGCCGTTCGTCCCCGTGACGCACAACCACCGGGTCTCCCCCGTCCACCGCCAGGCCAGTTCGACCTCGCCCAGGACCGGGACGCCGGCTGCCCGGGCCGCGACCAGATAGGGCGTGTCGGGACGCAACCCGGGCGAGGTGACGACCAGGTCGACGTCCCCCCCGGGCCCGGCCGGCAGTCCGCCCAGCCGGGCCGTCCCGCCCAGGCGGACGATCTCGGCGGCGGCGGCGCGCTGCCGGTCCCCGGCCGCCCCGTCGAGGAGCTCCACCGCGGCGCCCCGGGCGGCCAGGGCCCGCGCGGCCCCCAGCCCGGACACGCCGGCCCCGACGACCGCCACCCGGCGACCGGCCCAGCTGTCCCCCGGCCCCGGCCCCGATGGCATGGTCAGGATCCGCCGTGGGACAGGAAGTCCGCGTAGAACAGCCCGAGCCCGAACGCCACGGCCAGACCCGAGATGATCCAGAACCGGATGATGACGGTGGTTTCCGGCCAGCCGGCCAGCTCGAAGTGGTGATGGATCGGCGCCATCCGGAAGATCCGTTTGCGGGTCGCCTTGAACCCGGCGACCTGCAGGATCACCGACAGCGTCTCGATCACGAACAGCCCGCCGAGGACGAACAGGAGCAGCTCGGTGCGGCTGACGATGGCGATGGAGGCGAACGCGCCGCCCAGAGCGAGCGAGCCGGTGTCCCCCATGAAGATCTTGGCGGGACTCGCGTTCCACCACAGGAACCCGAAACAGGCCCCCATCGCCGCCGCCGCCACCAGGGCCACGTCGAGCGGGTCGCGCACGACGTAGCAGCCGGACACCGCGCTGACCGTGCACTTGTTGCCGAACTGCCAGAACGAAATGATGACGTAGGCGCCGAAGACCATCGCCGAGGTGCCGGCGGCCAACCCGTCCAACCCGTCGGTGAGGTTCACCGCGTTCGACGTCGCCGCGATGATCACCAGCGCCAGGAACGGAAACAGGACGAGCCCGATGGAGAAGTCGGTGTCGCGCACGATCGAGATGAACGTGGACGCCGGCAGGAGGCCCTGCTCGTTCTTGAACCGCACCGCCAGCAGGCCGAACGCGAGCGCGACGACGATCTGGCCGGACGCCTTGGTCCGGGCCGTGAGCCCCAGGCTGCGCTGCTTACGGATCTTGATGTAGTCGTCCAGGAACCCGACCACCCCCAGGCCGGTCATGACCATCAGGACCAGCAGCCCCGAGGCGGTGAACCCCCGCCGCAGAGCCAGGTGGGAAACGAAGTACCCGATCAGGGTGGCCGCG
>JAMFSN010000112.1 GCA_026225295.1 Frankia alni | reverse complement strand
GCCAGCGCGATCTGCGCCGACTTGGACAGGGCGGCGATGCCGGCCGCGCTGGACGGGCCGCCGAGGGCGGCCGAGGTGGTCGGCGAGATCTGCAGACCGCCGCCGTAGCCGTTGCCGGTGTTGATGCCCCAGTTGCCGCCGGACTCCTTCTGGGCAATGGCGTCCCAGTTGGCGGTGGCCGCGCTGGCCGGCTGCGAGATGGCGACGGTTCCGCCGATGGCCGCGGCGACCAGGACCGGAATCAGGCCGTGCTTACGGTTCAAACGAAAAGAGCGTGCGGACATGGATGTCCCTCCCCACGCCTACGAGGTGAGCTGTCGGGTTCGGGCTGGGATTGCCCGGTCGCCGGCTGTGCCGTCGCGACTTCACCCCAAGGACATCCGATCAACCGCGCATTGTTGATCGCGGTACTGATCGCGAATCTGTCCGGGAAACTGTGGGTCCCCCGCTCCTGCCCTGATGATTGTTTAGGTCTACCGGACGCGGGCAGAATTTGGCGTGTCGCCCGGTAGGTGCGGCTCGGTCGGCCGTGCACAGCGATGAACATAGACACGCGGTATATGCACATGGCAAATGATTGATGTTGTTTGTGAAATACCGCACATCGAAGCCTGATTCATCATTCGGCGACCGGCCCGGATATATTCAGGTCGCTTTCTCTCCGATTCTTACTGCAGCCCAGTATGATCGCGCCGGATTGTCGCGCCGACTGATTCTTGAATGCTGCATTTCGCAAGGTGGCCGCCGCGCAGCGTGGCGGGCTCCGGCGCTCGCCGCCGAGGGGGTAGGTCCGGCGGGATCCTGGCCCCGACGCCCCATCGGCGGGCCGGCGGCGGGCCGGCGATCGAACGCCTCATCGACGCCTTCTACAACCGGGTCGAGGCGGACGACCTGCTCGGTCCGCTCTTCCCGGGCGGCGTGACGGCGGAGCACCGCGATCATGTGACGCGCTGGTGGATCGAGGTGTTCGGCGGCCCGGCGGACTACTCGACCCGGCTCGGCGGCTACGAGCGGATGCTGAGCCACCACCGGGATCTGGCCATCACCGCCGAGCAACGGTTCCGGTTCGCCTCGCTCATGAGCCGGGCCGCCGACGACGCCCACCTGCCGGGCGACGCGGAGTTCCGGGCCGCGCTGGTCGGCTACCTGGAGTGGGGCACCCGGCTGGCCATGAACAACTCTCAGCCCGGCGCCGAGGTCGTGGCGCGGGCTCCGGTGCCGCACTGGGGGTGGGGCGTCGCGCCGCCCTACCAGCCCTGACCCGATGCAGCGGGCCGGCTCGGCGGCCCGGCCCGGCTCAGCTGGCCGGCAGGTAGGCGTTGGTGGCTACCCGGGCCCCGCTCACGGTCGTGGTGATGAGCTTCTCGGAGTGCATCCAGTCGGCGAACGACTGCCAGTCGGCGATGTCCATCTGGCCGAACCCGGCCGGATTGCGCAGCAGGGGCACCGTCGCATCGACGATCTTCGGCAGGTCGGCCGGGTCGTAGCCCTTCGCGACCTTCTTCATGGTCGCGTTGAGGGTCGGAACGTCGGCGATGGCCGTGGCGTTGCCCCGGGCCGTCGCGGCCAGGAAGTCGCGGACCATCTGTCGGTAGGCCGGATCGCTGGCCAGGCGGCTGCGGTTGGCCACGACGACCAGCTCGTCGTAGTTGGGTACGCCGGCGTCGGTCACCGGGATGATCGTCGGGTCCAGGCCCCGGTCCTTCATCACCACCCCCTCGACGTTGCGGTAGGAGCCGAGCGTCGCGTCGACATTGCCGGTGATCATCGCGGACAGCAGGTCCTGGGAGATGTTGATCTGCTTGACCGAGCCCGCCTTCATCCCGTACTTCGACATGATCGCGTCGAGGAAGGCCTTGTCGGTGTCCAGGCCCGAGGTGCCGAGGGTTTTGCCGGCCAGGTCGGCGGGGGTGGTGATGTGTTCGCTGCCCTTCGCGACGATCGAGTCCAGCGCGGTCGGAATCAGCGCGGCCACCGACACGACGTTGAGTCCCTGCGCGGCGGCGATGACCGTCTCGGGTTCGTAGGAAATGCCGAGATCCACCTTGCCCACGCTGACCAGTTTCACCGGGTCCGACGGATCGGACGGGGGCTGGAGGGAGACGTTGAGGCCCTTGTCGGCGTAGTACCCGGAGTTCTTGGCGACGTAGAGCGCGGCGTGATCGGGGTTCGGGTCCCAGTCGAGCAGGACCGTGACCTTCCGGGCCGCCCCGGTCGAGCTGGTCCCCCCGGAGGCACCGCTTCCCGAACCACCGCTTCCCGAACCACCGCCCCCCGAACCCCCGCAGGCCGCGGCGAATGCGAGCACGCCGGCCAGGATCGTGGCCAGGCCGCTCAGCGCGACCCGGCGGGATGCCGGTCGGCCCCCGGTCCGGGGATGGTCAGGAGTGGTGGGACGGTGCCCGGTCATCGGTCGTTCCCTTCACCCGTCCAGGGGACGAGGATCCGTTCGAGCAGGCTGACGAGGATGAACAACAGCACCGCCATCGCGGTGAGGAGGCCGATCGCGGCGCAGACCAGCCCACTTTGCAGTTGCGGGACGGCTTGGCGCATCACATTGCCCAGGCCGTCGGTGGCTCCGGCGTACTCGCCGAAGACCGCTCCGGTGGCCGTGTAGGCGGCGGCCAGCCGCAACCCGGTGAACACCGACGGCAGGGCGGCCGGGAACTCGACCCGGCGGAAGATCGACCAGCGGGTTCCGTGCAGGGTCCGCATCATCCGGACGAGCTGCGGATCGACGCCCGCCAGTCCGTCGAGCGTGCCCACCACCACCGGAAAGAAGCAGATCAGCGCGACCAGGATGATTTTCGGGGTGAGCGTGTAGCCGAAGATGATGGCCAGGATCGGCGCGAGCACCACCACCGGGACCGTCTGCGACCCGATGAGCAGCGGGTAGAGCGCCCGGCGGACGATGGGGGAGAAGTGCAGGCCGCCGGCGATCAGGAGGCCGGCCGCGACCGACATCCCGAAGCCGAGCACGATCTCCTGGGCGGTCACCCAGGTGGCGGAGGCCAGCGTGTCACTCCACCGGTCGATCAGGGTGGAGATCACCTCACCGGGCGCCGGCAGGATGTAGTCCTGGATCCCGAACGCCACGGTGACCAGCTCCCAGAGCCCGATGAGGGCGAGGAACACCCCGACCGCGGGCAGGAAGGCGCGGGCCCGCCGCCGGGCCCGCCGCCGGGTGCGGTCGCTGGTCACCACCCACCCTCCAGCTCGGCCAGGAGCCGGTCCCGCAACGCGACGAACGGGGCCGACGCGATCACCTCGCGCCGGGACCCGGTCGGCAGGTCGACGGGCAGCCGGGCGGTGATCCGGCCCGGCCGCCGCGACATCACCGCGACCTCGTCCGACAGCAGCAGCGCCTCGTCGACGTCGTGGGTGACGAGCACGACGGTGCGGGGCTCGCTCGCGAGGGTCTCCCGCAGCCACTGTTGGGCGCCGGCCCGGGTGATCGAGTCGAGCGCGCCGAACGGCTCGTCGAGCAGCAGTATCTCTTTGTCGGCCACCAGCGTGCGCAGGAACGAGACCCGTTGACGCATTCCTCCGGACAACTCGTCGGGACGCGCGTCCTCGAAGCCGGCCAGGCCGAACCGGTCGAGCAGCGGACGGACCCGGGCCTGGGCCGCGCGCCGGGGCACTCCCCGGTTCTCCAGCGAGATGCAGGCGTTGGCCAGCACCGACCGCCACGGCAGAAGGAGGTCGCGCTGGGGCATCCAGGCGCACCGGGCCAGCCGGCCCGGCCCGTCGGCCGCCCCCAGGACGGTGATCCGGCCTTCGTCGGGTTCCTCCAGGCCGCAGATCAGGCTCAGGGCCGTCGACTTTCCGCAGCCGCTCGGTCCCACCACCCCCAGCCGGCGGTGGCGCGGCACCACCAGGTCGAGTCCGTCGACGGCGACGACGTCCCCGTACCGGCGGGTCACTCCCACCAGCCGGATGCCGTCGTCGTCGTCCGCCCCCACCGGTCCGGTGCCCCCTGTGTTGCCCGAGACGGAGGCCTCCGGCGGCGCGAAAGGATGTAGCCGGGCCGCCGTCGGCCTTGGTGGGCGGACGTCGCCGCGGATCCGGCGACGGTGCCCACGGCCCATAGTTGCCGATGACCGCCGGGCGGGGGCGGTCCTCCGGCGCCCGGACCAGGTTGATGTGAGCAGTCCCGCAGTCCCGCAGTCCCGCAGTCCAGCCGTCCGGCCCGCCGTCCCGCAGTCCGGCCCGGGGACCGGGCCGGACGGCGGTCGGTGGCCGGTCGAGATGCGGTCCGTCGGCCCAGGACGGACTCTGGGCGCAGCCGACACCCGCCCGAGGAGCCCGATGAACGGTCCCGCCGACCTCTACCACCGGGTGATCGTCGAGCCGGGCAAGCAGCCGCTGTTCCTCCTGCTGGTCGCGTTCGTCGTGACCTTCCTGTTCATCCGGTTGGCGGTGCGGATGATCCGGGCCGAGGTGTCCTGGTGGCCGGGCAACGTCTCGGCCGGCGACACCCACATCCATCACATGGTGTTCGGCGTGATCCTGCTGTTCCTGGCCGGCGTCGGCGCCGCGACCCCGGCCGGGTCGGAGTCGCCCGGGCGGGACGTCCTCGCGGCGCTGTTCGGGATCGGTGGGGCCCTCGTCTTCGACGAGTTCGCGCTGATCCTGCATCTGCGGGACGTCTACTGGGCGGAGCAGGGCCGAACATCGGTCGACGCGGTGATCCTGGGCACGGCGGTGACCGGGATGCTGGTTCTGGGCGCGCTGCCGCTCGGTAGCGACGGTCTGCACGGCTCCGAGAGCCACACGTTGTGGAACTACGTGGGCTCGCTGCTGATCAACGTCGTGCTGGTCGTGATCACCTTCCTGAAGGGCAAGTTGCGGCTCGGGATCCTGGGCATCGTCTTCCCGTTGTTCGCGCTGGTCGGGGCGGTCCGGCTGGGGCGGCCGGGGTCGCCGTGGGCCCGCTGGCGCTACCGGCCCGGCTCCCGCCGGGAGCTGCGGGCCGCCGACCGGGCCCGCCGGCACGACGCCCGGTGGATCCACTGGAAGAACGCCTTCTCGGACGCGGTCGCGGGGCGTCCCGACCCGGGCGGCGACGACTGACCCCGGGGACCGCCCGCTCCGGGCCGACCGCCCGGAGCGCCCGACCGAGCGACGACGACCGGCCCGTCGATAGGGTGGTTTTCCGCTCGTGAGAAAGGCACCCGATGACCGAGCCGGATTCCCCCGACGCCCATGCCCAGTCCGTACTCGGCCCGCTGACCAGAGCCGCCGTGTTCCTGGTCGCCACCGTCGACCCGGGCGGCGAGGCGACGGTCGCCGACGCGCTGTCCGGGTTGGCGGGCCTGGTCCGGTCGGTCGGTTCCCGGGTCCCGACCGCCACCCTTAACTGTGTGGCCGCGATTGGGTCAGCGGCCTGGGACCGCCTGTTCGACGGCCCCCGCCCGGCCGAGCTGCATGTGCTGCCGGAGTTCGTGGGCGCGGTCCACCGGGCCCCCTCGACGCCCGGCGATCTGCTGTTCCACATCCGGGCCGAACGGCTGGACGTGGCCTTCGAATTCGCCAAGCACCTCACCCGGAGCCTGGCCGGCGCCGTGACCGTCATCGAGGAGATCCACGGGTTCACCCTCTTCGACGAACGGGACCTGATCGGCTTCGTCGACGGCACGGAGAATCCGGTCGGCCCCGACCGGGTGGCCGCCGCTCTGGTCGACGGCGCCGACCCGGGGTTCCGGGGCGGCAGCTATGTCATCGCGCAGAAGTACCAGCACGATCTGGACGGCTGGGACGGACTCCCGGTCGGCGAGCAGGAACGGGCGATCGGCCGGTCCAAACTCGACAACATCGAGATGGCCGACGATGTCAAACCGTCCAACTCCCACATCGCCCTCAACGTCATCGAGGAACCGGACGGCACGCAGCGCCAGATCTTGCGGCACAACATGGCGTTCGGGGCGGTCGGCGAGAAGGAGTTCGGAACCTTCTTCATCGGTTACGCCGCTTCCCCGACGGTGACCGAGCTGATGCTGAACCATATGTTCATCGGTGAACCGGTCGGAAACTACGACCGGTTGCTGGATTTCTCGACCGCCGTGTCCGGTGGACTGTTCTTCGCCCCGCCGGCCGCATTCCTGGCCGCCCCGCCGACCCTTGACCCGGCGCCGAGCGACGCCGCTGCCGCGGACAGCGGGGAGTCCGGCCCCGGGGATGACGGCCTGAGCGCGGGCGCGGCGTCGTCGCTTGGCATCGGCAGCCTGAAGCAGTAGCTCGGGGCGGCTGCGCGGGTGTCGCGGGCTTGAATCCTTCGAGGTGACCGCCGGTTGCGCCGGTGGGACCGATACTGGGTGCTGTGGGCGGACGGGTGATGAACTACCTACCGGCGGCGGTGTTTTGCGCCGTCGGCGGCGCTATGGTCTGGTACCACGATTTCTGGTGGGTCCTGCTGCCCGCAAACGCGCTCGGCGTCAACCTCGTCTGGGTGACGCTGGCGCAATACAGCCGCGAGGAGCAGGCCCGCTCGGCGCTGCCGCCCGGTACACCCGTGACACGGTGGCGCCGTTCCTCGCCGTCCGGGGATGGGGCGGTCGTCGACACGTCTCGACCCGGACCGATTCCCCTCCCTTACCCGACGGCCCACCTGGCCCCCCGCCACGTCGGCGCCGTACGCACGGTCGGGTTCGTCCCCGACGGCCGCCTGCTCGCCGTCGGCGGCGACGACGGGGTCGCCCTGTGGGACATCACCGATCCGGCCGGTCCCGTCCCCGCCGCGACCCTCGACCGGGGCGCCGGCACCACCGTCGTCAGCGTGGCGTTCAGCCCCGACGGCCAGCTGCTCGCCGCCGCCTCCGACAACCAGACCGCGCCGACGGTGGCCCTTTGGCAGCGGCGCGATGACCAGACCCGACCCGTCCGCGTGGCCACCATCGATGGTCCCCGCCACCGCCGCGACACCACGGGAGGCCTGACCCGGTTCAGTCCCGACGGGGGGATCCTCGTCGTCATGGACCGGGACGCGGTCCTCTGGGATGTCACTGACCCGGCGCGACCGGTCCCCACCGCGACCCTGCCGATGCCGCGTCGCGGGCGCGGTCACGGCGGCTGCGCCGTCGGACCATGCGGTGGTAAGCGGATGCTGGCCCTGGCCGCCCGCACCACCGTGACGCTGTGGGACATCAGCGACCCGACCCGACCGAGCCGGCTCGGGGCGATCCGACCCCACGGGCGAGCATTCGCGCCCGCTTCCATCACGGTCCACGCCGTCGACTTCAGCCCTGATGGCCGGCTGCTGGCCACCGCCAGCGAGCAGGTTGTCGAGGGGGACTACGTCACCGGCTACACCAGCACCGTTGTCCTGTGGGACCTGCACGACGCCGCTCACCCCACCAGAATCGTCACCCTCGCCCGACCCCCCGCGTTCGGCGTGGCGGCCCACGGCGCCACCCTCGTCGGTAACCCTGGAACAATGCGGTCGGTCCGGTTCAGCCCCGACGGACACCTCCTGGCCACCGCCGGCCGAGGCGACACCGTCTGGCTGTGGGACGTCACCGACCCGACCCGGCCCCGCCCCACCACGACTCTCACGCACAGCGCCGAAGTATCGACCCTGGCGTTCAGCCCCGACGGACGACTCCTCGCCACTGGATCCGACAACGGCGACACCGCCCTCTGGACACTCGACACATCAGCGACCCGCGCCTCCGCCTGACGAACCCGAGTAGCGGACGCCGACGTCGGCGCGGCGAATTGAGGCAGAATTGAGGCGGAGTTGTCGCGCCAGGTCTCGACGCACCGCGCGACAGTAGCTCGCCGGCGCGCACCAGGACCTGACCAGGCCCGACGGTCGGCACAAGGGCTTCCTCCAACGTCATCGACCCTCCCGTTAAGGCGGGAGGTCCTGGCGGCACAGATTCGCGGGCCGAGGAGAAGTCTCACCGCCACGGCGTCGCCCGAGTTGCCGAGCCGGGCGCCGCCTTCAAGCAGGGGTACGGCATTCGTGGACCATCACACCGGATGGCCCAACGCGCTCGCCCAGGCGGCCGGAATCCATCGGTCGAAGACATTGGCCGGAACCGACAGACGCTCAGCGAGCTCCGGGAGGTCGTTGCGGGCGTAGAAACGGTTCAGTCCGTCGAAGAGCGCGAACTGGTAACCAGCAGCCAGGACGCTGGACTCCCACATGTAGTGGTTCGGTGTCGGCCGATTCGGCAGAGTCGCCTCGATCACGATGGCGCTGGGACGCCAATAGCTCAGGTCCGCCGAGGCCAGCACCGCGGCCTCGGCTCCTTCTACGTCCACCTTCAGCAGGTCGAAGGCCGGTGGAACGTGCGCGCGCAGCACCGACTCCAAGGTGACGACGTCCACCTCAAACTCCTCGACGACAAACCCGTCGGCCCGATGGTGTTGGGCAACGTCCCGGTTCAACGTGCTCAACCCGACGTTTTTGGATGCTGTAGACGCCGGCCGAACCCGATGAAAGGTCTCTCGGCCCGGCCGAATCCCGACGGCCGCGCACAGATTGACGTCGTTGGGTCGCACGAGAGACAGCCGCTCGTGTCGCTCCGGCAAGGGCTCGACGTTCACTCCATGCCAGCCAAGACGCTCCACGAGATTCTTGGTCAACGATCCGGCGTCCGGATCACCGGCACCGACGTCGACAAATATGCCTTCCCGGCGATCCGCGAACGCACGCATCAGAACAACATCTTCCGCGTTTCCCCCATAAGAAATCATTGAGAACTCCGGCGGTCGATATTTCATGATCACGCTCCATGGGTGGTCGACTCTCTGACACGGCACTAATCAAGCAAAGACTCTCCTCTGCATGCCTACAGATGTGTCGATGCCCCGACTTCCCAGCTTCTCACGTCGTTGATCGCGAGGTCGTCCGTTGTCCCCGAAAATGTCTCCGAAAGCAGTCGGCCATCCCAAACGGCGACACCTGAGCGCCGCGTCCGCCCTGACCCGTTCGCGGACCCGCCCCAGGCGGCTGGGCGATTGCTGGCCGATACGCCTACCGGGCCAAGACGGTGGTGACCGAGGTCGGACCGTCCAGATCGACGTGCCCCGGGACCGGGACGGAACCTTCGCACCGAAGATCGTCGCCAAGCGGCAGTGGCGGCTGTCCGGCGCGGACGAGCTGGTGATCTCACTGTCGGCGAAAAGGCCCGACCATCGGCGAGAACAGGAAGGTCGCCAACCCGCCGATCTACGTAGCGCTCGCATGACCTGCGAGGGCCACCGCGACATCCACGGGTCGGCCCGTTCATCCCCGATTCTGGCCACACTTTCGGCCGTGGGTGGGGGCTGGCTCGCGCGGCCGGTCGGTGCCGTCCCAGTCCAATGTCCCCAAACACCAGCCCGACCCGCCCCCGGCGCCGGACGATGTCTTCCTCGCCCATCTCGACCTGCTCATCCGCATTGATGGTGGAGCCGTCCTCTACGACAACCGCGTATAACTGTCGATCACCGGCGGCCCATCACCCCCGTCCAGCTGGCGGGCCGGTCGCAACGTTGGAATCCGAAGGGTCCCGACGTTTCGTCCAGAGCCCCGGTCCGGGTCGAGAACGGCACGAGCACCGACACGTGGGGGCGTTTCCCACCGGTGGCGGGTAGGTCCCCGTCGCTCATGACTTTGCGACACAGTTCGTTCAGCGCATCACACCGCAGCCGTCCCGCCGACCGTGGATCCCGCGCCCCGTCCACCTGCGGACGGGGCGCCGCCAACGGATTCAACGCGGCGGCCACGACACCGGCACCTTCTGGGTCCAGGACGGCTACACGGTCGTCCCGTTCGCAAGTACCATTTAGTGGCAGTTCGCCCGTCGAGCCCCTGACCTGCCTTGTTGCGGTTACAGACCCAGGCATCGGGGCACGGGGGCGTGCCCGGGGCAGGTGGCCCGGCAGGAGAGTTGGCCCGCCGTTCCCCCGGGCAGCGGACCGGTCCGGGGGAACACAACGCGACGCGACGTTGAATGCAACGCGGTCGTAGACACCACCGCTACCATGGGAGATAGCCGGTGCGCGAATCACTCTCAGGAAGAAAATCGCCATGACGGATGCGGAAATCGAGACGATTGGCAGTCGGATACGGTCATGCCGCCGATTCCGTGGAATGAGCCTCGAAACCCTCGCCGGTCTATCGGGCTTGTCTAAAGGCTTCCTGTCGATGGTAGAGAATGATAAACGTTCTCTGAACGGTAGGCACCATGTTGCGGCCATAGCGGAAGCTCTCAGGGTGTCGCTTACTGACCTTACGGGACAGCCGTATCCGCTGACTGGCAAGGCATCTGCGGAGTCGTATTCAGGAATCATTGCGCTCCGTAATGTGCTGATGAACCGTACTCTTAACTACGCGGAAGGCACCGGGTCCCGGCCGCTACGTGTACTCAGAGATCAGGCCCAACAAGTCGGACGACTGCGGGATGCTTCCAACTACGGGGGGGCGGCCGGAATGCTGCCCGCACTACTGGACGAACTACACGAATCTATTGCGACCGGTGAGCATCGCCAGGAAGCCACAGAGCTATTTGTTACCGTGGTCTGCCAGGAGGCATGTTGGGTCGCGCGGGATCTAGGTCACCCCGAGATATCTTGGATGCTTGCGGATCGCGCCCGGGAAGCCGCTAAGAACGTGAACGATCCGATGCTCCTCGGATTCGCTGACTTCCTACGTGGTCATGCTCTGTTTGCGGTCGGTGGTTACCAACGCGCTAGGGCCGTGAGTACCCGCGCAGCGGAAGAACTACAGCGGCATTCGCCTACCGGAACAGCCTTGGAGGTCTACGGCATGTTGCATCTCAATGCCGCCCTCGCGAGTGCGAGTGCAGGTGCGGCGGTTGACGCTCTGCCACACCTTGCGGAAGCTACCGATGTTGCGGCACAAACGGGGGAAGCACATTCATTCCGTTTGTGGTTCGGTCCCACGAATGTCAATATCTGGCGTATGGCTTATACGGCAGAGGCTGGAGACGGCGGAAAAGTGAGGGAACTTGCCGCTGCCGTGAATCCGCGTGCTATTCCTTCACACATGAGGCAAGCCGGTTACTACGTTGAACTAGGGCGAGGTCTAGCCCAGAACCGCAAAAATGACCGTGAGACACTTACTGCGTTTCGGCGTGCGAAGGAACTCAATCCGGTCTACGTTCGAGCGCATCCGCACGTGAGAAACTACGTCGCATCTATGATGCGCCGGTCTAAGCTAGATGCGGGCGGCAGGGAGTTGCGCGGAATGGCCTTCCGTATGGGGGTGACCGTCTAGGTCCGCAAACTGTGAACGGCGGGAGAGGCATCTCGCGTTGTTTGTCCATCTACGACCGATAACCTGTCCGGCGCCTGCCATTCGGGGGCCTGCGCGGCCGGGTATCGCTCCGTCGCCCGTGTCGATGATCGAACGAGTTCACAGATGTCGACCCACAGGGTTAACAGGTGTGAACCCCGACGACCTTGGCACGCCCTAGGGTGCCATGTTATGAGCGATGAACCCGCCGACCGCTATCCTTCTGGTCTGCCGCAACGTGAGCGTGACTATGCCGTGTCGGGGGTGTCTACCGTCGCGCGAACACAGGATACCGTCACAATTAGTGCTCCGCTGCTGACGTCGGCGGAAAACCTCGCGGGTATTCTCTGCGCTTTGGGGAGCGCTGCCAAGCTCATTGGCCATATCTCGGAACGTGAAACGGATCTCATCCTGACGTTTCGCACATCTCCGGCTCGGACGCCTACACTGGCCTCGGGGGTCCCTACGGCTGGTGAACCGTTGGACGAGAGTGAGCCGCCCGTACCGGCCGCTCGACGCACGGCGGTCGCGCTATCCCGCTCTAAGATCCCCGTCCCACAGCACCGCATTGTCCCGAAGGAACGGCACGGACAGTCTCACGTTGAGATTCCATTCGGAGCACTGCCCGCTGAGATTGCAATTGGGCACATGCACCTTCACAATAGGCCTGGCTCTCGGCTGGTCTTGGTGGACTATCTTCACGACGAGGCCGCCGACTTTAAACGGGAAAACGAATCTCTCACCCTCATTTTTGATGACGTCGCAGAGGGTGAGGGCGAGGAATCGTGACTGAACGTCTGCCGGGTCGCATCGTACGGGCATTGCCCGTTGACGTAGGGCGGGGTGATCCCGGAATTTCGATTCTTTGCCTCGATACTCTCGCGCTGACTTTTGACGGGACGTTGGGGCGCGCGGAAATGCCGATACAGCCATGACTAAGGAAGATACCCCGTTTCGTGTCGCCCTGGTCAGTAGGATGACCGGAACACAGATCACCGCGTTTGTCGTCTGGGTGCCGTCCGAGAATCATGCGCGCTCGATGGGTGCCAAGCAACTCGCGGAGGGTGGTTTCAACCTATCGCCCGCCTACACACACATGACGGTCACGCCGGTGGCACCGGGCGAGTCTGGCCCTGCTCGGGACCGACCCTAACGTGCATGCACGCCCGGCGGGTTGCGTTTCGGCTCGTCCTATGAACTGCCGTTCCCGGTCGTAGACCGTTTGTCCGGGGCGGGCCGCGGAAACGGCCTGCCCGCCGAGAAGGGGATGAACAGCGGATCTACGACCGGGAACGGCGCTCCACAAAAGGCAAAACGGGATTGGGGAACTAGATGAATCATACGGCGGGGGGTGGTGATGTCTTGTTCTGCGTGATTTCATTCGAGGGCACGAATCGGACCGATGCCGAGGTATACGTCGCATTCGAGAACGCGGGGCGGCAGACGGGTTCGCCCTGTCCCGGCATCTCGATGACTATCTCGTTGCACCGGTAAGATTTCGGATCGAGTCGGTACATCCAGCCGTTCGTACGGGTTCCGTTCTGAGCGTCCGTGTCTGACCCCGGGTTGGGGATGCACGCTATCCGCGGCTGAGGGTTGCGGTTCCGGCGCTCCACAATCCTGGTACGCGTCGAAAGCGTGCGGTTCCGGCGGGATGGTGGTCGGGTCGTCCACGGGAGTCCTTTCCGGGGTAGCGGTTGCGGCGGGGCGCCGGGCACGCCGTGGGGCGGTTTTCGAGCCGCGGGCGTGTGGTGCCGTTACCTGCTACCTGGCGTGTTTCGGCTGGTCAGCGGGTAGTGCGCCGGGTCGGTGGGGTGTACGTGGCCGCTACCGGTAGCGGGGTCGCTGCTACTGATCGTCGGTCATCCCGAACGTCGCCGGTCCCGGTGCGCCCCGAACAACGCGTCGAAGACCCGCAGCATCTCCGGACGACGAACCTCTCATCGCCCGACGCCGTGCGCGGTATCGCGGGCCAAGATAAAACAGGCATCTAAAATAGATCATCTATTGAATGATGGTCGCTGGATGTGGAGAGTGCGCACAACACGCCGCGATTGCTACAGTCCGGTGCCGGGCGCGCGATCGGAGTCAGTGCCAATATCGTCGCATGTCCCCCGACGGCGACGTTGAACACGCAAACCCCGACCTCCCTGCCGATGCCGACACGCTCGGTGACATTCCGCCCGCGGTGATGCCGGTCGGTGCTGGCTTACCGCCGCTGCTCGACACGCTGTCGGAGGTCGTGTTCCGAACCGACCCCGAGGGGTTCTGGACCTATCTGAACCAGGCCTGGACGACCCTGACCGGTTTCAGCACCGCCGAAAGCCTGGGTCGGCACTTTCTCGAATTCGTGCACCCCGAGGAGCGGGAGTCGACCACCGCGTTGTTCATGGCGGTCGTCGCGGGCGGCGCGGACCACTGCCATCACCAGACCCGCTATCTGCGCCGGGACGGCGGCTACCGCTGGATCCAATTGCGGGCGACCATCATGCGCGGCCCGGACGGCATCATCGTTGGCAACGTCGGCACCATTGTTGACATCACCGAGGGTCGGCTCGGCGCCGAGGCCGTCGGCGAGGATGCCGTGCTGCTGGAGCTCGCCTCCCGGGGTACGAATCCCGACGAGATGCCGGTCGGAGTGGCGGTCTACGACCACGAGCTGCGTCTCCTGCGGGGATCGGGCGTCGTGGACCGGATGCTCGGGGTGACCCAGCCGGTCGGCGCGCCGTTGGCGCGCTTGTACCCCCTGTTCGGCCCCGGCCCCGGGGCCGGTCGGTCGCTGGGTGGCGAGTGGGGCCTGGTCGCCGTGGCCGTCCGGACCCGACACCCGCAGCTCGCGGACTTCGATCTCGGCCGCGCCGCGTCGGCGGACCCCGATCGGAAGCCGGACCCCGATACCGACCCCCATGCCGACGCGGACCCGGACCCGCCGAGGACCGACCGGACGCCCGAGACGGCGGGCTCCGAGGGCGACGAGCGGGCCGGCCCCGAGGGGTCGGATCTCCCGCCGCGGGCGTTGCGGGTCTCGGTGATCCCGTTCGTGCACGAGTCCGGCGCGGAGCTGCTCGCACTGGTGCTGCACGACGTCACCGACCTGCGGCGGGTCGAGCGGCAGCAGGCCGGTTTGGCCCGCCTCGGCCAGCGGGCCCTGTCGGGCCGGAACGTGCCGGCGCTGCTGGCCGCCGCGACCCGGATGGTGGCCTCGATGCTGGGCACGCCGTTGTGTGACCTGCTTGAGCACGAGCCCGCGGTGACTCCGGACGCGGCCGGCCGGCTCGTGGCCCGGGCGACCGTCGGCGCCGACGGACCGGGCCGGGTCAGCCTGACCCACCGGGCGGCCGACCGCACCGCCGCGGTGCGCCGGTGGCCGGTGCCGCGGGTGACGCCGACGTCGTTCGCCGGCCAGGTACTCGAGCGTGACCGCCCCATGGCGGTCGACGACCTGCGCAACCGCCCGGAGCTGGCGGACGAGCCCTGGCTCCGCGACCGGGGAGTGGTCAGCGCGGTCGGCGCGCGCATCGGGGGCCGGACCCGGCCGTACGGGATCCTGGCCGCCCATTCCGTCGTCCAACGCCAGTTCACGTCGGACGAGGCGGACTTCGTGCAGTCGGTCGCGAATGTGCTCGGGGCGGCGATCGAGCGGGACCGGTACGAGGTCCGGATCCGCACCATGGCGATGCGCGATCCCCTGACCGGTCTGGCCAACCGGACGCTGCTGCACCAGCGGATCGCGGCGGCGGTCGAGTTGGCCGGCACCCGGGGCCGCCGGGTCGCGCTCCTGCTGATGGACCTCGACCACTTCAAGGAAATCAACGACACGCTCGGTCACGCCGTGGGGGACCGGGTCCTGTGCGAGGTGGCCCGCCGGCTGACCAGCACGGTCGCCGAACAGGCGGCCGGGGCCACGGTGGCCCGTCTGGGCGGGGACGAGTTCGCGATCCTCCTGCCGTCGGTCCCGGCCGGGGCGACGGCGCTTCCCGTCGCGGCCGCGACCACGGTGCTCCCTGTGGCGGCCGCGACCACGCTCCCTGTCGCGGCTGCGACCACGGCGCTCACCGTCGCGGCCGCGGTCCGCGCGGCGCTCACCGAACGCATCGACGTCAACGGCTTCGGGTTGCACGTCGACGGGAGCGTCGGCATCGCCTTCGCCCCCGGCGACGGGCGGGACGCCGGCGCACTGCTGCGCTGCGCGGACGTGGCGATGTACGGCGCCAAGGCCGACGCGGCCGGCGCGGTCATCTACAGCAGCGACGGCGATCTTTACCACCGCGAGCGGTTGGAGCTGCTCGGCGGCCTGCGGGAGGCCATCGAGGGCGACCAGCTGCTGCTGCACTACCAGCCCAAGATCGACCTGCGGACCGGCGCGATGCGCGCGGTCGAGGCGTTGGTGCGCTGGCAGCATCCGCGGCACGGCCTGGTGCAGCCCGGGCGGTTCATCCCGTTCGCCGAACAGAGCAACCTGGTGCGCCCGTTGACCCGTCGGGTGCTCGCCATGGCGCTCGACCAGGCCCGGGTCTGGTGGGAAGCCGGCAGCGAGCTGTCCGTCGCGGTGAACGTCTCGGCCCGCATGATGCACGACACCGACCTGCTGGCCACGGTCCAGGCCGAGCTCACCCGGACCCGGATGCCGCCCGAGGCCCTGGAACTCGAGCTCACCGAGAGTGCCGTGATGGTCAACCGGCGCAACGCCATGAAGGTGGTCACCCAGATCCGGGACGCCGGCATCCGGATGTCGGTCGACGACTTCGGCACCGGCTACTCGTCCCTGGCCTACCTGCGGGACCTGCCGGTCCACAATCTCAAGATCGACAAGTCGTTCGTGCTGAACCTGGCCAGTCAGCCGCGGGACGAGTCGATCGTGCGCTCGATCATCGATCTCGCCCACAACCTGCGGCTGCGGGTGATTGCCGAAGGCATCGAGACCGCGGAAGTCTGCACCCTGCTCCGGCAGCTCGGCTGCGACGAGGGGCAGGGCTACTTCCTGGGACATCCGGTACCGCCAGCCGGTATCGGGTGACGCGCCGCCCGCCGTGACCGGTCACGGCGGGCGGCGACTCGCGCCCGGTCGGCCCCCCAGTGGCCGGCCGGGTCGCGGGTGTCACGAGCCGGCGAACCGCTCAGCCGTGGTGGGCCTGGCAGTAGGCGTCCCGGGGTCCGGTGGTCATCACCAGCGGCAGATAGCTGTAGGTCGTCCGCAGCGTGGCCGCCTCGGTCGCGGCGGTCGTTTCGATGGTCTGCGCGGCCAGCGCCCGGGCTGCCGGGGTCGGCGCGTCGACGAGCAGTTCCGCGTTCGTCCAGGCCGCCTCCCGCCAGACCTCGATGATCTGCATGAAGGCGGTCCAGCTGATGCCGTAGGGCGTACCGAGGTCGGTGACGCTCGGGTCGAAGCGGGCCGCCGCCTCCTGCAGCAGCGGATTGATCACCTGGTTGAGGAAGACATTGACCTTGTCGTGGTCGGCTTTCCGGCTGACTCCAGCCGGGGTGACCAGGCCCAGGGAGGCGAGCACGAACGGCAGGTCCCGGTTGATGTGGGCGTTCATCCCGAGCAGGAAGTCGCCCACTCCGCTGACCTTCCGGCCGGTTGCGGCGGAAAAGGCGATCTGCCAGGCGGTCGGTACCGCCGAGGTGTTCCCGGCCGCCCAGTCCGCATAGGCCCGGAAGTAGTACGAGGCGAATACGGCGTCCTCGGTGTTGACGTACCCGGTGTCGTTGAAATAGCCGGGCTGCGCCGCGACCGCCTGATACTTCTGGGTGGTTCGCAGATAGGCCAGGGCGAAGAGCGCCCGGTGATCGCAGGTCGCGCTCAACTGATTGAACTGGTCATTCATTTTCGTTATTGTCGCATTGACGCAGGATGGCTCGCCATTGGTGCATTCCGTCGCCTGGGAGGGCGTGTACTGATCGATCAGCGGTGGAAGCAGGGCCGTCCACCCGAGGAAAATGGGATCGTCGGCCCGGGCCGGTCTGGCGTTCACCGGGGCCACCGCGAGCGTGAGTGCGAGGATCGCGACGATCGCGAGGGAAACGGACGCGCGGTGTATCCGTAAAGAGGTGAAAGGCATGGCGGTCAGACTAGAAGTGCGTACCGGAAATATTGAGCCCGCGCGGGGCGCAGGCAACAGGACGGACAACGAAGGCTGAGCCGGTCAACCCCACCAGGGGTCGAGCGCCTCCAGATGCCGCAGCATGCGGAAGCGGGCCAGCCCGCTGTCCCCGGCGGTGATCGCATCCACGATTCCCCGATGGCTCCGTTCGACCGACGCCCCGATTTCGCCGACGGGCATCGGCGTGGGTCGACTACAGGCACCGGCCGTGTGGTGATCCCACAAGGTGGTGAGCACCTGGACGAAGACGGCCAGCGCCTGGTTGCCCGTTTCGGCGGCGATCGCGGTGTGCATTTCGTGGCCGCGGGGGGCGACCCGGTCGGCGGCCGTCGCGGCGTCGACCAGTAGGGCGTTCTCGAGGCGCTGAGCGATCCGGCGGTCGATCCGCCGGGTGACGATTTCGACGGCCCCCAGTTCGAGGGCATCCCGCACCGCGCGTAGGTCGTGAAGGGTGGCCCGGCGGTATTCCAGATACCGGGCGGTCGCCTCCACGGTGGCGCTCGGGTCGGGCCGGTCGACGACCAGACCGCCACCTGGCCCCCGCCGCATCCGCGCGACCGAATGGTGTTCCAACAGTCGGATCGCCTCGCGCAGGACCGCGCGGCTGACGCCGTAGCGGGTCAGCAGCTCGGCTTCCGAGCCGAAGACCCGGTCGACCGGCCAGCCGGCGCGCGAGATGTCGGCCCGCAGGGCGTCCGCGACCAGCTCGGCGAGCTTGCCGCTGGGCAGGTCGGGCGGCGGCGCGGGTGGAGTCTCCCCGGCGGCGCCGGCCGTCACCGGACGGGCCTCGGACGTCCCACCTTCGGACGGCCCCGGCCCCGTGGGTCCGGTCCCAGCACCTGCGGCCGCGGGCGACCAGTCGGTCGCGGCCGACTGGTCGGCCAGGCAGGACCGGATGGCCTCCAGATGCGCGGCCGCCCGTTGCTCGGCGAGCGAGCTGTTCCCGGCAATGATCGCTTCGACCAGCTGGACATGCGCGCGTTCGATGGCGGCGCAACCGGTGGCCGCGGGGGGGTCGTCGCCGCCGGCGCCCGACGTGAGCGGGAACGGACCGCCCGGACCGTTGAGGTACATGGCGGTAAGGGTGGCCAGGACCTCGGTGAACAGGATGACCATCGGATTGCCGGACAGCTCGGCGATCGCCAGGTGGAGCCGCTGATGGTGCGGCTTGACCAGATTGTGGTCGGCGCTCGCGTCCTCGCGGGCGATGTCCCGCAGGCGGGCGATCCCGGCTTCGGTGATGCGTTGGGCGGCGAGCGAGGCGGCCAACGATTCGATGATGAGGCGGGTCCGGAGCACGGCGTCGATGCTGGTGCCCACATATTCCAGATACACCGCGACGGCGGTCGTGACCGACGACGATTTCGGCTCCAGGACGATCAGTCCGCCGGACCGCCCCCGCCGCATGTAGGCGACCTCATGGTGCTCCACCAGTCGGATCGCTTCCCGGAAGATCGCCCGGCTGACTCCGTACCGGTCAATGAGGCCCGGTTCCGAACCGAAGTTGGTGCCGACCGGCCACCCTGCGGCGACAATGTCGTCCTCGATCCGGCGCGCGACGCCGGCCGCGAGTTTGGGGGTCCGCTCGGGGGCGTCGGGCCGGGCCCGGGACAGCAGAGCCGCGTCCGACCGGCCGATGGTGGTCGGCTCGTCGTCCGCGTCGGCCGTGAGGGCCGCCCCAACACCCATAGACAAATGGTCCCATACCCGCTGGCCGACAGCATTTCACGAAAGGTGACGTTCCGGTCACCTTACTCATCGGCGAAGTCCCGCGTCGCGGTGGGCGGACCGGAACCGGCCGCCGGGGCCGACCAACGGGCCCGCGCGGCCCGGCGGCCGCGGACCGGGAGTTCCCATGGGGTGACGTCACCCGGTCGGCACGGTAGGACGGTCGTATGACGACCTACGATTTCACCGTCACGACGCCCGGGGGGACGCCCCGGTCGCTGCGCGACTACGCCGGTCGGGTGCTGTTGTTCGTGAACGTGGCCAGCAAGTGCGGGTTCACCCCGCAGTACGAGGGGCTGGCGGCCCTTTACCGCGACGCGGCCGGTCGCGGCCTGGAGATTCTGGGCTTTCCCTGCAACCAGTTCGGCGGCCAGGAGCCCGGCACCGACGCTGAGATCGCCGATTTCTGCTCGGCGCAGTACGACGTCACCTTCCCGCTGTTCAGCAAGATCGACGTGAACGGGCCGGCCGCCGACCCGCTCTACCAGTACCTGCGGGTCGAGGCGCCCGGTGACTTCGGGCCGGATTCCGGGATGCTGTACGACCACGTCAAGAAGACCCGGCCCGAGGCGATCGGCACCGCTGAGGTCAAGTGGAACTTCACCAAGTTCCTGGTCGACCGGGACGGTTCGGTGGTCCGGCGGTACGAATCGACGGTCACGCCCGAAGAGATCCGCGCGGATCTCGATGCGATGCTCGACTGAGCCGACCGGCTGATCGAAGGGCGGCCCGGTCGCTGTCGCGGCCGGTCGGGCGACGGGGGGACGGATGACGCGGTCGTTCGTGGTCTCCCCCCGGGTCGTGGCCGCGGCGGGGGTGATAGCGCCCGGCTGGGTGGAGGTCGTGAACGCGACCGTCACCGCGGTGGGCACCGGGGAGCCCCCGACCGATCTCCTGGTGGGCACCGAGGTGGTCCGCGGGCCGCTGGTGCTGCCCGGCTACGTCGACCTGCATCTGCACGGCGGGGGCGGGTACGACGTGACCCGTTCGGCGGAAGACGTCGTCGGGGCGTTCGCCTTCCACCGGGCGCACGGAACGACCGCCGGCCTGGCCTCACTGGTGGCCGCGCCGGTGATCGAGTTGTGCGCGCAGCTCGGCCGGATCGCCGATGTGATCGAGGCCGGGCGGGCCCCCGGCCTGGTCGGGGTCCACCTGGAGGGCCCGTTCCTGGCCGCGAGCCGCTGCGGCGCGCTCGATCCGCGGTACCTGCTGGCGCCCGACCGGTCCGTGCTGCGCCGACTGTTGGCCGCCGGCCGGGGTCACGTGCGGGTGGTGACGATCGCCCCCGAACTCCCGGGCGCGCTCGAGCTGCTCGACTATCTGGTCGCCGCCGGGGTGGTGGTGGCCGTGGGTCACACCGACGCGACCTACGAGCAGGCCCGGGTGGCGTTCGACCGGGGCGCGACCCTGGTCACCCACCTGTTCAACGCGATGCGGCCCCTGCACCACCGCGACCCGGGCCCGGTCGGCGCGGCCCTTGACGCCGGGGTGGCCTGCGAACTGATCAACGACGGGGTGCACACCCATCCGGCGGTGGCGGACCTCGTCGGTCCCGACCGGCTGGTGCTGGTCACCGACGCGGTGTCGGCGGCCGGCGCCCCGGACGGCGAGTACCGGCTGGGTTCCCGGCCGGTCCGGGTCCGCGACGGAGCGGTCCGGTTGATCGGGTCGGGGGGCCTGGCCGGCAGCACCCTGACGATGGGCGAGGCGGTGCGGCGGCTGCTGGCCGACAGCGGATTCGGGTCGACCGCGATAGCGGCCGCGTGCGCCCGCCGGGCGGCGACCGTGCTCGGAATGACGGCCCGGCGGGGTTCGATCGCGCCGGGACTCGACGCGGACCTGGTGGTGCTCGACCGGGCCGGTCGACCGGCCCGGGTGATGCAGGCCGGCATCTGGATCGACCCGTCCGACGGCATCGGTCGGGTGGGGCCGGACGGTCCGGTGCCGGATCCCATCGTCGGATAAGACCCGGAGCCCCCGCCCGGAGCCGCCCGGCATTCTCCGCCCCACGGCGACGGCCGCATTGACGGGGGTGGATCCGGCCCTGTCTGAACAGCGCCTTAAGATCCGCTGGCGAAACGGCACGGTTGCGCGGTTCGCCCCGGTTTGGGCGCCGTCTCCGCCGACCCTCTACCCCCTGGAAGGGACGCATCATGCGCTTGAAATCCCTGTCGATCGCGGCCGGTTTCGTCGTTCTCCTGACGGTTTCCGGATGTAGCGGCGGCGGCTCCGACAACAAGGCCGCCTGCCGGACCATCAAGGATCAGATCCAGAGCATCTCCAAGACCGCGGGCGGGCAGATCGCCAACCCGACGGCCATGGGGAAGACGTACGCCGATGGCGCCGCGAAGATCCGCGCCGCCGCGAACTCGGCCGGCGGGGCCGTGAAGTCCGCCGGCAACGAGGCGGCGGACAGCCTGGCCAGCATCGGCACGAGCGTCAGCAGCCGATCGACGGTCCAGCCGGACATGGCTCCCCTCATCGACGCTGGTACCAAGTTGCAGAAGGCCTGCGACTGATCTGTGTCGTGGGAAGCCGGCCGTGGCCCGCGCGGCGGCGGATTGGAGTGGCGGTGACGGTTCGGTGAGCGATTTCGGCCGGTGGGGCGAACGCGGCGGGCAGCCGACGTTCGAGTACCACGCTGATCCCCGGACCGATCCGGCGACCGAGTGGGATCCCGTGACGGGTCCGCCGACCCGTCGGCACTGGATCATGATCGGCAACCGTCGCCTCTCCGTTCAGGTCGCGTCGGACGGCACCGTGGCCGTCTGGGACGGCGCGGACGGTCACCGGTGGCTGACCGCTCCCGATCCGGTCGGGACGGGGGTATCGGTCGTCTCGGTGGACGGCGGCCCGGCCGTGGGGACCGGGTCGGCGGACTGGCCGACCGGGGCCGCGCCGCCGGTGCGGACGTTCGGCCCGACCTGGTTCGCGGTCGAGCTCACCCACGCCGGGGTGCGCTTGGAGCGGACCGTGCACTGCCCGGAAGGGGAAGCGGCCAGCCTGCTGATCCACGTCCGGCTGGAGTCCGCCGGGTCCGCCGGGTCGGGGGGCACGGAGTCCTCGGGAGTTTCGGACGGGTCGACGGCGGCGGTCCGGATCCGGCACCGGGAACGGTGGGCGCTGCGGCCCCGGTTCGTCCAGCTGGCCACGGGCGCGTCGAGCCGGAGGCAGGTCGCCGAGGCCGCGGTCGCCTACGGCGTCGAGCCGGGCGTGGCCCGGCTGACCGCGCGGGAACGTCGGGTCGATCCGGATGGCTCCGGACTGCTCGGGCCACCCGGTCCGCGCGGCGCGGAGGATTCCGGGGGTTCCGAACCGGACCGGGCGGCGGCCCGCGCGGCCGCGGCGGCGTTCGGCGGGGACGGACCCGGAGCCGGCTACCGGCCGGCGGTGGTCTTCGGTGCCCCCCGCACCGTCGTCCTGGCCGATCTGACCGGCGGGTCCCGTCCCGACTGGTCGCCGGACCCGGTGCCCGGCGGCGCGCATCCGCTGCTCGAACTGGTGACGGACGTCGTGCTGGAACCAGGCGGATCCCGGGACCTGTGGTTCCGGTTCGGACTCGACCCGGTCGCCGACCAGCTCCCGGAGCGGACGGGCGGTCCCGCGGCGGAACTCGCGACCGACCGGGCCGCACTGACCGCCCGGCTCCCGGTCGCCCGGTCGGTGGCGCTGCCCGAGGCGGCCCGGGAGATTCCGTGGCACGTCGCGCTGTTGACCGGGGGAGCGTGCCGGGACGAGGTGATCGGTGGTCACACCCTCGACCAGGGTTCGGCCTACGCCTACGAACTGGGGATGAACGGCGCGGCCCGCGACCCGCTCCAGCACGCCCTGCCGCTGGTCTACAGCGAACCGGACCTGGCGCTGTCGGTCCTGCGGAACACCTGCGGCTGGGCGACCCCGGACGGTGATCTGCCGTACGCGCTGGATGGCGCGAAGCGTCCGTGGACGGGCCTGTTCACGCCGTCGGACCAGAATCTCTACGCCTTGTGGCTCGCGTCCGAATACCTGGCCGCGACGGGTGACGTCGCCGCGTTCGACGCGCCGGTGGCGTACCACCCGGAGCACGGCGCCGAACCGGTGGCGCTGCGCGAGCACCTGCGACGGCAGTTCGCCTTTCTGGTGACCGGGGTCGGGCGGGGCGAGGGCGGCCACGTGCGGATGCGCAACGCCGACTGGAACGACGCGGCCGTCGTCGCGTCCGGCGTGGACCGCGCCCTGATGATCGCCCGGGGCGGTTCGGTACTCAATTCGGCCCTGGCCTCCTGGGTGCTGGGCGTGTGGGCGGGCGCCTGCGAGCGGCTCGGCGAGCCGACCGCGGCGGTGGAGGCGCGGGCGATGGCCGACGAGCTGCGGGGGTTGGTCGCTGAATCCTGGAACGGGCGGTGGTTCCGCCGCGCGTACGCGCCCGGTGTCCCGCCGGTCGGCGACGACGACTGCTGGCTGGAGGTCCAGCCCTGGGCCCTGTTGTGCGGCGCGGCCCCGCCCGAGCAGGCCGAACAGCTGCTCGCCACCATCGACCGCCTCGGCCGGCCCGGATCGCCGCTCGGCACCCGGATCCGCTTCGGCCCGGGTGGCGCGGGTGGCGGGGACGGCGGGGACCGCGAGCAGGCCAACGTGTGGTTCGCGGTCAACGCGACGTTGGTCTGGGCGGCGGCCAGTGTCGACGGCGACCTGGCCCGCGACGAGTGGCGGCGGATGACCCTCGCGTCGCACACCCGCGCCTTCCCACGGATCTGGGAGGGCACGTTGTCCGGTCCGGACGCCTACAACGGCCCGGAAAGCGCGACGCCCGGCCGGACCTGGTCGATCCCGGGCACGCCGATCGCTATGCAGGCCTTCCCGGTCGCGAACCTGCACAGCCATGCCCAGCCGGTGCTGGCCTACCTGCGTCTGTTGGGCGTCGAACCGCGGCCGGACGGATCGCTGGCCACGGCCGGACCGTGCTCGCCGGGCCTGTCGTTCGCGTCGTCGACCTTCGCCGTCGATGAGGCCGGCCACGGGCGCCTGACGGCGGCCGGCCCGGTGGTCGTTGGCACCGCGCATGGAACGATCGCGGGCGACCGGGCCGGCGGCACCCTGCGCTGGTAGACGGCGTCATCTCGACCTCGGCTTCCAGCTCGCCGAGCGGGCGGCCGTCCCGCTCGAGCAACCGGTCCGACAAGCGGCGACGGGTCGGGTCGGCCAGCGCCTTGAACACCCGGTCGTCATCCACCGCGCGCGAGAGGTCGGTGACCCGAAGATCACCTGCCCAGCCGCCGAGCGCGCACCGGGCGGGTGTGGCGGACGCCGGCCGGTCCCGCGACGTCATAGGGTTCGATGGTGACGGGCGTAGAGGATTCCGGGCCGAGGCAGCACCGTAAGCCGCACAGCACCATCGTCACCGACGGGGTCGAACGGGCCGCCGCGCGGGGGATGCTGCGCGCGGTCGGTATGGGCGACGATGACTGGCGCAAGCCGCAGATCGGCGTCGCGTCATCCTGGAACGAGATCACCCCGTGCAACCTCTCGCTCGACCGGCTGGCCAAGCGGGCCAAGGTCGGGGTGCACGCGGCCGACGGCTACCCGCTGGAGTTCGGCACCATTTCGGTGTCCGACGGCATCTCGATGGGCCACGACGGGATGCACTACTCGCTGGTCTCGCGCGAGGTGATCGCCGACTCGGTCGAGACGGTGTTCCGCGCCGAGCAGCTCGACGGGGGCGTGCTGCTGGCCGGCTGCGACAAGTCGCTGCCCGGGATGATGATGGCCGCCGCCCGTCTCGACGTCGCCGCGGTCTTCCTGTACGCCGGAGCCACCTTGCCGGGCCGGGTCGGCGACCGGGTCGTGACCATCATCGATGCGTTCGAGGCGGTCGGGGCCTGCCTGGCCGGCCGGATCACCCGCGACGACGTCACCGAGATCGAGAAGGCGGTCTGCCCGGGCGAAGGCGCCTGCGGCGGCATGTACACCGCGAACACGATGGCCGCCGCCGCCGAGGCCCTCGGGCTGTCACTGCCCGGCTCGGCGGCCCCGCCGGCCCCCGACGCCCGTCGCGACGTCTACGCCGAACGGTCGGGCGAGGCGGCGGTGGCGCTGGTCGACGCCGGGATCACTGCCCGCCGGATCCTCACCATGGAGGCGTTCGAAAACGCGATCACCGTGGTCATGGCCCTGGGCGGGTCGACCAATGCGGTCCTGCACCTGCTCGCGATCGCCCACGAGGCGAAGGTCAACCTGACCCTGGCCGACTTCAACCGGATCGGCGACAAGGTGCCGCACCTGGCCGACGTCAAGCCGTTCGGGCAGTACGTGATGACCGACGTCGACGAGATCGGCGGCGTCCCGGTGGTCATGAAGGCCCTGCTCGACGCGGGTCTCCTGCACGGTGACGCGCTCACCGTGACCGGCCGCACGGTGGCCGAGAACCTGCGCGAGATCAGCCCGCCCGACCCGGACGGCAAGGTCATCCACGCGATGGCCGACCCGATCCACAAGACCGGTGGCCTGGTCATCCTGCACGGCTCGCTGGCCCTCGAGGGATCGGTCGTCAAGAGCGCCGGGTTCGACGCCGACACCTGGGAAGGCCCGGCCCGCGTGTTCAACCGTGAGCAGGAGGCCATGGAGGCGATCGCGGCCGGCACCCTGAAGCCGCGCGACGTCGTGGTCATCCGCTACGAAGGCCCCAAGGGTGGTCCCGGGATGCGGGAGATGCTCGCTGTCACGGGCGCGATCAAGGGCGCCGGCCTCGGTAAGGACGTCCTGCTGCTCACCGACGGCCGGTTCTCCGGGGGCACCACCGGCCTGTGTATCGGCCACGTGGCCCCGGAGGCGGCCGTCGGGGGACCGATCGCGCTGGTCGAGGAGGGGGACCTGATCCGGCTCGACATGGCCGCCCGGACCCTCGACCTGGTCGTCGGGCCGGCCGAGCTGGAGCGCCGCCTCGCGGCCTGGAAGCCGCTGCCGCCCAAGTTCGACTACGGGGTGCTCGGCAAGTTCGCCAAGCTGGTCGGGTCGGCCGCCCAGGGCGCCATCTGCGGCTGACCAGCGCCGACCCGGCCGGACCCGGTCAACCGGGCTCGTTCTCGTCGGCGGCGTGGACAATCCGGCCGTTGATGACCGTGGCCGCGACCTGGTCGGCGGACGGCGCGCGGAGCGCGACCGCCCGGGGCACCCGCAGCAGGCAGAGGTCGCCGGGCGCGCCGACCCGGATCCGGCGGGGCCGGTGGGGTGCGTCGGCGGCCCCGAGGAACAGGTCCAGGGCCTGGTCGGCGGCCAGTCGCTCGGCCGGACCGAGCACCCGCCCGCCGGCCGTCCGCCGCTCGACGGCCGCGGCGACCGCCGCCCACGGGTCGGGACGGCCGAACGGGGCGTCGGTCCCGCCGGCCAGGCCGATGCCCGCGTCCAGCAGCGCCGCCGCCGGGTAGAGCGCCGCCGGGTCCTCGTCGTGGACGTCGGCCAGATACCGGTCGCCCCGCTCGGCGATGAAATTCGGCTGGGTGACCACGACGAGCCCGAGGTCGCGCAGAGCCGGATACAGCTCGGGCGGCACGACCGCGCCGTGCTCGATGCGGTCCGGGCCGGCATGGTGAGCGGGCCGCCCCGACCCTGGGCCGGCGGGGTCGCGAACGGGTCCCGCGTCGGTCAGGGCGGCCAGCGTGACCACCAGCTGGATCCGGGTCACGCAGTGCACCGCGACCGGGTGCCCGGCGCGGTGGGCGGCGCGGATCCGGGCGGCGAGCCCGGCCGGGGTCGGCAGCGCGGTGTCATCCAGCATGATCTTGACCGGGCCCCACCCGACCCGGTCCGTCGGCGGCGGCCGCCGGGAGTCGTCCCCACCTTCGGGCCGCAGGAGAGTCAGTCGCTGCGGTAGGGCGCCGGTCGCCGTGGCCGCGGTCAGCGTCGCGGTCCCGGCCGGGGACCGGCCCGGCGTGGCGTCGGTGAAGCCGGTGAGGCCGGCGGCGGCCGCGGTCCGCCCCACCGCGGCCAGCTCCACCCCGACCGGCGGCACCACCGTGCCCAGCCAGTCGTCCATCCGCCACAGCCGGCCGGTCGGGTGCCCGGCCGCGTCCCGTTCGATCCCCGGTTGGTCGGGCCGGGGCCCGCCGTGGACCCCGGCCCGGTCCAGCGCCCGGGAGTTCAGGACCCACAGCGAACCGGTCCGGTACTGCAGGCGCACCGGCCGGTCGGGGACGAGCGCGTCGAGGGCGTACCGGTCGAGTTCGCCGGCCACCGCCGGGTGATACCCGGTGGCCCGCACCCAGCCGCCGACGCTCTCCGGGGCCCGCCGCAGCGCCTCGGCGAGTCCGGCCCGATCGTGGACGGCGGGCGGTCCGACCGGTACCGAGGCCGCCTCGGCGGCCAGGGACAGCAGGTGGATGTGGTGGTCGTGCAGCCCCGGCAGGAGCGCGCCCCCGGCCGCGTCGATCACGATCTCACCCGGACCGGGACGCAGCCGGTCCGGCGAGATCTCGGTGACGACCCCGCCCACGGTCCGCACGTCCGAGAGTTCCCCGGCGTGCGCCGGCCCGGCCCGGTGGTGGTCGAGTTCCGCCCGCCGGACCAGCAGCGGCGGTCCAGGCGCGGTCGGGGGAACGGTCATCCCGGAGCGCCGATCTCGGCCAGCACCGCGCGGGTGTCGGCGCCGAGCGGCGCGGCGGTTCCCCACCCGGCCGGGGACGGCGGGCGGGGCGGGGCGACCGCGACCCGTTCGGTGCCGACCGCCACCCACCACCGGCCGTCCGCGCCCGGCCGCGCCGCCGGCTCCGGGGCCGGTCCGACCGGGCCGGAGGCGTTCGCGTGGGCGGCGACCGCGGCCATGGAGACCTCGAGCAGGTGGCCGCCGCCGGCCGCCACCGACGCCCGGGCGGCCGCCGCCGCGTAGAGCCCGGTGAGGGGATCGGCGATGGCGTCCCCGCAGAACACGGGCCGGCCGCCGGCGGCACCGGGTCGGCCGGTGGCCGGACCAGCCCAGGCCACCAGCCCGCCGGCCACCGCGGCGTCGTCCCCGAACGCCACGGCGCCGGGACCGTCGCCGCTGTCCCGGCCGTACCCGGTGATGCTGACCCAGGTGACGCCGGGGCGGGCCGCGACGACGGTCGGCGCGTCGATCCCGAGCTGGGCCAACGCCCGGGGCCGGGTCGACTCGATCACGACGTCGGCCCGGGCGACCAGCGCGGCGAGCGCCGACCGTCCGGCCCGGGACGTGAAATCGACCGCCACGCTCGCCTGTCCGGCGTGCAGCCAGGTGTAGAAGGTCTGGTCACCGGCCCGGGCTCCGTCCGGCCGGCCGACGCTTTCGAGCTTGACGACCCGCAGGCCGGCGTCCCCCAGCAGCCGCGCGCACAACGGGCCGGCCCACAGGGCCGACAGGTCGAGCACGAACGGTCGGGGGAGCGGTCGACCCGGACGGGGTCGCCCGAGCGGGCGGACCGTGACGCACAGCTGACCCCGACCAGGCGGGCCCGGAACAGCCGCCCCGGCCGGCCGGGGCGGGACGGCGGCGGCCGGCAGCCCGAGCAGGCGGGCCCGGTCGACCAGGTCCGCCGACCGTCGGCCGGGGGCCGCGCTCGCGAAGGCGGCCCAGGCCGCCTCGATCGCCGCGCCGGCCGTCGGCCGGTCGGCGTCCGGCCGACCCAGATCGCGTTCCAGCAGCGCCCCGACCAGGTCGGCGTCGTCCGGCCGGGCCAGGTTGAGCGCGACCCAGCCGTCGGTGCACCGGGTCAGCCGCGCGGTTCCGTTGGCGGAGACCGCTCCGTGCCGGGTGAGGCCGAGCAATGCGGCCCGGCCGCCGAGGGCCAGTTCGACCGGGAGGCTTTCGAGCAACGGCCGCCCGGCCGCCGGCTCGCCCGGCCACGGGCCGAACGCGTTGAGGACCCCGACGCTGGCCCGGGCCCGGGCCAGGACCGGACCGGTCGGCGCGAGCGGCGGGCCGTCCGGTCGTCCGGTCAGCCACATCAGCCCCGACCGGGCCCAGTCCGCGATTCGATCGACGGCTCCGGGCGCACCGGTGGTGGCCGGTGGCTCGGCTGGCACCGGGAGACCCTGGACCCGCAACAGGTCGGCCAGCCCGGGTGGTTCGGCGGCGGGGGCCCCGTCGCCGCCGGCCGGGGTGGGCGCCTCCCGGTTGACCGGCGTCGGGTGGCGCTCCACGTGCTGACCTTACGTTTCCCTCTACCGTGGGGGAGGTGTCGTCGACCCCGACCGGCCTGGCCGGCGAACTGTTGACCGCCGCGACGGCCCTCGAGGTCCTCGACGCGCTCGAGCCGGCGGCGGTTCCCGACGTCTTCCCGGTTCCGTTGCTCGCGGTCGATCTCGACCGGTCGCGGCCGGACGACCTACGAAAACTCGCGGCCGGCCGGCCGCCGCTGGTGCTGGTCGGAGTGGGGGACCCGAGCCGGCCGACCCGGCCGGACGGGGCCGGGGCCCTCGACGTGCTGCTGCCGGAGGTGGCGGAGGTCGCGGAAGCCGGCCCCGGACTGGCCGAGCTGATCACCGCGGTGCGCCGGAACCCGATCGCGGCCGTCACGCTGTGCGGGCTGCTCCGGCTGTCGGCCGGTCAACCCGCGCTCGACGCGCTGGTGGCCGAGTCGTTGGCCTACTCCACCCTGCTGGCCGGGCCGGAGTTCGCCCGCTGGCAGGCGACGAGTCCGACGCGTACCTACCGGCCGAGCCCGAAGCCGCTGGTCGTCAAGCGCGAAGGCGGCCGGCTGCGGCTGCTGATCAATCGGCCGGAGGTCCGCAATGCGTACGACACCGCCACCCGGGACGCGCTGGTCGCGGCGCTGCGCGCGGCCCGGGCGGACCCGGGTGTCAACGACATCCACCTGGAGGCGGTCGGCGCGGCCTTCGGCGCCGGGGGCGATCTCGGCCAGTTCGGCACCACCCCGGACCCGGCCACGGCGCACCTGATCCGGATCGGGTGCGCGGCCGGCGCCGAAATCGTCCGCGGCGGACCGCCGGTCACCGCCCACCTGCACGGTGCCTGCGTCGGGGCGGGTATCGAGGTGCCCGCGTTCGCCGCCCGGGTGGTCGCCACTCCGGACGCGTTCGCCGCCCTGCCCGAGCTGGGGATGGGCCTGGTGCCGGGCGCGGGCGGAACCGTGAGCATCACCCGCCGGATGGGCCGCCGCCGGACGGCCTGGCTGGTCCTGTCCGGGGCCCGGCTCCCGGCCGTCACCGCCCAGCGGTGGGGTCTCGTCGACGAGATCGTCGAGCAGGTCCCGATCGGTTGACGGGGCCGCCTCGGCCGCAGCGAGGCGGTCAGATGGAGTGGATCGCCGGACTCACCGCGCCCCGCCCCGGGTTCGGGCGACCAGCCGGGTCTCGATGTGCCGCAGGGTCGAGATCGCGGCGGCGATCTCGTCGGGATCGGCCACGGCCTCTTCGAGGAGGCGGCTCCACACCTCCCGCAGCCGCCGCAGGTTCTCTCGCGCCTTTTCGGTGGGGTAGAGGCGTACCCGCCGCGCATCGTGCGCATCGACTTCGCGGCGCACGAAGCCCGCCTGCTCCAGGCGGCGCACCGCCCTGCTGAAGTTGCTGGAGATCAGCTGGGTGGCCTCGGCGGCCGCGCTGGCCGTCGTGCCCGGGTGGCGGTCGATATAGCGCATCACCGCTCCCTCCAACGGCGTTCCCGACTCGGCTTCGGCCTCCTTCGACGCCTCGATGTGGCGACCCACCGCCAGGATCAGGTCAGCGAGCTCGAACAGCCTCGAAGTCTGCTCCTCATCCATCCGCCCGGACCTCCGTCAGTGCCTCTTGATTGGTATCAAGTGACAGGAATTTTAGCTGCGCGGTAGCTTTGCTGTCAAATGACAGGCAATGACCGGGCTGGTGTCGGCTGCCGCGAGTGGTCAGAGTTCGAGGCCGTAGAGCGCTGCCGCATTGGCGGAGGAGAACTTCTGCCGGTCCTCGTCGGAGGCGAAGTGCCCGAGGAAGGCGGCGATCTCGTCCCGGGTCGGGTGCTGGAACGGGTAGTCGGTGGAGAAGACCAGCCGGTCGACGGAAGTCACCGACAGGGCGTACTGCAGCAGCGCCGGGTTCAGCATGCCGGAAGCCGTGATGTAGAAGTTCGTGCGGAGGTAGTCCGCGACGGACCGTTGCCGGCCGGCAATACGGGCGAGGCTGTCTGCCCGGTCCAGCCAGAACAGCAGCATCTCGCCCCAGTGGCCGAGGACGAGCCGCAACTCCGGGTGCCGGTCGAAGGTGCCGCTCAGGATGAGCCTGAGGGCCGCCGTCGCGGCGTCCAGGTGCCAGCCCCATCCGAAGGTGGCGAGGCCGAGATTGGTGATCGTGTCGAAGCCTCGGTAGGAGGCGTCGCGCACCGCGTCCGAGGGGATCTGCGGGTGGAGAAACACCGGCTGGCCGAGTTCCGCGGCGGCCGCGAAGAAATCCTCGTAGGCCGGGTCGTCGAGGAAACGGTCGCCGGATCGGCCGTAGACCATCGTCCCGACGTGGCCTTGCCCGGCGGCCCGGACGAGCTCGTCGGCTACGTGCTCCGGGGCGGACATCGGCAGGGTCGACAGCGTCCGGAACCGCGTCGGGTTCTGGTGGACGGCCGCGATCGCCGTGTCGTTCGCGGCCCGGCTCAGGCGCCGGGCCTCGTCGGATGGCAGCGGATGTGTCCCGGGGGGCGTCAGGGCGAGGATCGAGACGTCGATCCCTTGCGCGTCCATCGCGGCGATCCGGCCCTCGCCCAGGTCCTCCAGCCGCCGCCGGTGGTCGCCCATCTCGTTGAAGGCGAGGCTCTCGTCCCGACGAGGCACAGCGTTGAGGGCGGAGGTCAGCTCCGGCGAGATCCAGTGTTCTTCGATGGCGATGAGCGGCATGGTCCTACTTCCGATCGCAATAGCTATCAATCGATAGCTAAACTAGCGTTGCCGGCGATCGCTGTCAAATCATACTAATCAACTGACAGGAAAGTGGGGTTCTAGGCGGATCGGCCAGCGCGAGCCCGGGTCACGACCTCCTCGGCGGTCAGTGGGCTCTTCGGATGGTGGGTCAGACACAGCGGCGTCTGGATCTTCTGGAACGCGAAGCCCTCACCGGCGGCGTAAAACTGCCCGATCCGCAGCTTGCCGATATCGGACGCGTCGCCGGCCTTGGCCTTCGCCATGCCCTTCGCGGCGTCGATCTGGGCGGGACTGTTGAGTCGGCCGAAGAACTGGGTGTTGGCATTGCCGGGAATCCCGTTGTGCAATCCTTTCGGCGCCTGGGTGGCGAAAACCAGACCCAGTCCGTACTTGCGGGCCTGGGAGGCGAGCATCAATGTGCTCTGGGTGCAGGCGGTCATTGCTCCGGATGGAGCCAGCGTCTGTGCTTCGTCCATGACGAACAGCCCGCCGAGCGGGCGGTCGCCGGCCGGGTTCTTCTTGACCCAGGCGAACAGCGCCGTCTGCAGCTGATTCACGAAACTCTGCCGCTGCTCGTCCCCGGGTAGACCCAGCATGCTGATAACCGATACCCGGGCCCGTTTCCCGGTCGGGGGAGTCAGGAGCAGGCCCGGATCGACGGGCTCGCCCTGACCGCCGAACAGCGGATCGGTGACCATCGCGGCCCGCAGCTGTTGCCCGATGTTGGCCGCGAGTTTTTCCGCGTCCTTGAGCGTGCTGACTCCGTCCGGCAGCTCCTCGAGAAGGTCCAGGAACGAGGTGAGGCTCGTGCGGTTGCCGCGCCCGAAATGGGTGAGCGCCTCGGTCAGAACCGCTCGGGCCATCGGTGCCTTGCCGGCCGTCCCGGCAATTCCGGCCTTGATCGCGAGCGTGGTCACGGCGGTCTGGATCGCGACCGAAAACTCATCGGGGTCATCGCGGACACCCCGGAAGTCCGGCAACGGTTGGAACGTCAGCGCGCGTCCGCCGGTCCATCGCGGGGTCCAGACCACCACGTCGGTAGCGGCCAGGTATTTCGCGGCCCGCTCGCTTTCGCCCGGCCGCCATCCGTCGGGCGGCTCCGGCCAGGCGTCACCCAGGCGGGCCAGGTCGTTGTTCGGATCAAGAACGATCGACGACACGCCCCGCAGGGCGCACTCCTCCACCAGCCGACGGATCAGGACCGTCTTGCCTGACCCGGAGCCCGCGAAGATCGCCGTGTGCCGCCGCAGCGCCTCCAGGTCCACGGTCAGTGGCGGCGCCGAGGAACCGTCCGCCGGCCGACCGAGCAGGATTCGGCGCTCGTCCCAGGCCTCGGGGGCCGGCGCGCTCCCAGTACCGCCCGTTTCGGATCGCGCGCCCGCTTCCGGGAGGAGGTCCGCGGGGGCGGACGGGGACGCTGGAGACGGCCCAGCCAGCGAGACGGGGTGCAATGGCCGGGTTGTCACCGCCGGGCCCGGCGGCGCGGCCGGAGATGCCAGGTCCGCGTCGGTGAGCGCCCGGGCCAGCAGCCGCGACCGGCCGGCCGGCCGACGGTCGCTCAGCCAGGGGCGCAGGCCCGGTGGTTTCTGGCTGAGCATGGTGCGGAGCGCGGCAAACGTCTTCAGATCGTCTCCGTCAAGGGCCAACGTCACGCCGCCCGCCGCGTCGAAAGCCGCCACGGCTTCCCGCGTCTTCGCCCCGTTTCCCCAGGCCGTAGTGCGCAAGAGGAACAACCGTCGACCCCGGCCCGATCCTTCGATACCGGCCGCGGTGGCGGCGTGCCGCAACCGGGTCAAGGCCGCGACCGGGTGTTCGCTCAGGATCGTGCGGAAGGCCCAGTGCCGTTCCTCGCCGGTCGACTCGTCGACGAGGTGGCGGAGGCGGGCGTGCAACGCGGGCTTGGGACCCGGCCGGGGATCCTGTTCGTAGGGACCGCCGTGCTCGATGATCCAGGCGGTGAGGGCCGCGGCCAGCAATGCCGGCGCCTCAGCGTCTTCGTTCTGGGCGGTCAGTGCGTCGCCGCCGGGGGCTTCGGCGTGCAACCGGTTGAACAGGTCGTCGAGTCCGGCGTGGCGGGGCTGGTCGACCCGCTCACCGACCGGCGGGTCGCTGAAGCCGTCCACGGGGTCGGATCCCAGGTCATCGGTCAGGCGCCGCAGTTCTGTGTACGCGCCGGTGAGCAGGCACGAGTCGACGTGCCGGTCGATGCGTTGCAGGAGGGCGCGGGGGATGAAGTCGCCCGCCTCGGCAAGCGCGGACGGCGCGACGGGCCAGGTCGGGTAGGGCGGAGTGAAGCCAATTTTGCCGTAGTGCGCGGCGAAGCGCCGGGCGACCAACGCCTGCCCGAGATCCGGGGAGCCGATCCGCTCCAGGGGGGCCAGCACCCGGAACCGGTCCCCGACCGCCTTCACCGCGTACCGGTCGATGAGGACCCAGGTGGTCGGCAGACAGGACAGGATGCACAGCGTCCGGCTGGTGAGGTCCCGCAGCATGAGGAGGCCGTCCGCGACCTGGTCGAAGGCGCCTGTGACCTGACGGTCCAATGCTCCTTCGCCGGCCAGGGTGACGGTTGACTCAGCCACGAGTGTGTCGATCTGGTCGATCGCGATGACGCTCGGACCGGTCAGGGCGAGCAGCCGGGAGAATTCCCGCAGGATCTGCCGGGCCGGCTTGGATTCCCCGCGCATTCCGAGATGGGCGCGTTCGTGCGGCTCGAACTCCGGCATCGACAAGAGGTACGAGCGCCCGACCTCCTGGGTCGTGGTGTCCTCGGCCGCGCCGTAGAAAATCAGGGCCCGCAGGGTGTCCTGGCATTCTCGGGCCAGGGACCGGTCGAAGCGGTACAGAGCGACGACCAGATCCTTGACATGGCCGAGGCCGAGCGGCGCCCGGCCGGTGACGGCGGCCGCCGTCGCGCCCGTCACGCCGAGCTGGTCGCAGAGGTTCCGCAGGAAAAAAATGACCTGGGGTTCGCCGCCGTCCATCGGACGGTCGAGATCTTCCATGACCGAAGAGAGCAGACTTCCCCAGAAATCGGCGGCGTGCAGGGGACCGACCAGGAAGAAATAGCCGCCCCGGCGTTGGATCTGTTCGCGGGTCCAACCCAGCAGATGCGTCTTGCCTGACCCGGCCTGCCCCTGGACGGCGATTCCGAGGGGGCTCGGGCCGGGCGCCCCACCCGCGTCCGCGATACCCCGCAGAATCTGGCGGGTTGCGCCCTCGTGCAGGCCGTCGATATGGACGGGGGAGGTGTGCCAGACGTTGTACGGGGTGTCGGCCCAGTCCAACCGGAGCGCGCCGAACGCCATCGCCGCCAGGTCCGCCGCCCGGGGATTCACCGCGGGTGGGTCGGTCGGTGGCGGGGTCGTTGCCGTTGTCGGGTGGGCACTCATGCGTCCGCGATGGCCAGGTAGTGGTTGGCCTGGTTTCCGATGTTGACGGCGGCGGCCCGGTCGGCGGCGCTGAGCATCTTCTGGTTCTCCTCCGGCACGACGCTGATGCCCGGGATCCGGGCCAGACGCTTGAGCGCGGCGTCCACGGCCGCCCGCGGAACGTCACCGAGGGAGGGCCGCAAAGCGGCCAGCCCCACCCATTCACCGGGCCGTCGGACGAGAGTCCGATAGGACGTGCGGATTTTCGCCTCCACGTCGGGCGAGGAGCTCCCGGCCCCCGCGAGGATCCCGTCGACCGGCGTTTCGCGGATCCGGGTCTCGCCGATGGTGGGCGCGTTCGGCTCATCCTCGTCGCGGGCCGGCTCGAAGACCTCGGCGGGAACGAGATCGTGCCGTTGGAAATGCCGTTGCAGGCTGGCCAGAATCGCGTACAGCGCGCCCTGGGTGGCGGCGCTGGCCCGGCCGTTCAAGGGAACGGGCGAACCGAACTCCGCCGCGCACCGGGCCCAGCCACCATCGGTCAACAGGTGCACGTACGACCGGCCCCGTTTGTTGCTCTCGACCAGTTTGAGCTTGTTGAGCTTGAGCCGGCTCTGGCCGTCGATAGTGAGTCCGTAGGTTGCCCTGAGTTCCGGGTTGGCTATCTCCCGAGCCTCGGCCATGAGGACGAGCAGGCTCGCCACCTCGCTGTTGGTCAATGTCTCGCTGGCCACTGGGTCCGTCCTTCCGCTGCCTCACTACGCCGTCGCTCGATACAACACCGGATGTCGTGGAGCACCGCGGCGAGGTTGGTCATGATCTCGTCGTTGGTGAAGCGGAGCACCGCGAAGCCGTTGACGGTCAGCCGTCGGTCACGCTGCCGGTCGTCGGCGTATTTCTGACGTCGTCGGTGGTCCGAACCGTCGATCTCGATGACGCACTGCTCAACCGGCCACCCGAGGTCGACTCGGATCACCGGTGCGAGCGGGCCGAAGCGGTGTGTCTGGTTCCAGAGCCGCCCGGTCGCCCACGGCATCGGCGCCAGGGCCCGCTCGAGGGCCTGCTCGGCGGCGCTCCCCGGGTGGGGTCGACCGGCAATCGCCGAGTACGTGACCTCGGATTCCGCGGGGGCGTCCGGTTCCGGATCGGGGCCCGGCAACGCGGGAAGATCAATATGAGCGGTGCGGATCCGCTCGCCGCTGCTCGGCGGAACCGCCCCGGTCAACCAGACGCCGGCCCGGCCATGGTGCGCGAACCACTCGCAGGCGGCGAGCAGCGCCCGGCCCGCTTCCTCGGTCACCGCGGCCGGGACCTCGAGGAGGAGAACGAAAGTGTCCCGGTCGTAGCTCGTCGCGATCATTCGGGTCAGGCCGAGGGCCCGGGCCTCGTCGGCGAAGTGGATCCGGTCGGCCCGGCCGGTCATGGCCCGGCCGGCCCGGCTGGCCAGGAAGGAGGCGCTGCCGCCGGTCCCGAGGGCCGCCCGGGCGGCCAACACCCGGAGGGCCGGCGCGGCCGCCGCCCCGTCACCGGTGAGTGCCGCGGCGCCGGGCAGCCAGGCCGGAAACAGGTTGATCGCGACCGCGTCGAGAGCGTCGAGCAACCGGGCGATCGCCGCGGTGGAGGTGACCGGCGCGGGCGGGCGGTAGGTGACGATGGCCGGAGCCGCGGTCGGCAGCGGTTCCAGCGCGCCATCCAGGTGGACCGCGTCCGTACCGACCAGCTGTATGACCCGGCCGACCGGCAGGTCCGACCACCAATCGCCGCGAATGAGGCCGCGGCCGACCGATCGGTCGGTACGCCGGCCGCG